>DASZCG010000286.1:0-28810 GCA_035943355.1 Gemmatimonadales bacterium | reverse complement strand
GACACGGGTATTCCCGTCGGCTTCTGGCGCTCGGTCAACAATTCCTTCAATGCGTTCGCGACCGAGGGCTTTATCGACGAGGTGGCAGTTGCCGCAAAGCAGGACCCTTACGAGTACCGCCGCGCCCTACTCGCCAACGCGCCCCGACACCGTGGCGTGCTCGAGCTGGCCGCCACCAAAGCCGGGTGGGGCACGCCACTGCCGGCGGGCCGGGGTCGCGGGATCGCCGTGTACAAGTCATTCGAGTCCTTTGCGGCGCAGGTTGCCGAGGTCTCTGTCTCACCCGCGGGAGACGTGCGCGTGCATCGCGTCGTCTGCGCGGTGGACTGCGGGATGTATGTCAATCCCAGTACGATCGAAGCGCAAATGCAGGGCGGCATCGTGTACGGCCTGAGCGCGGCGCTGCAGGGCGCGATCACGATCGAGAACGGGCGCGTGACGCAGAGCAATTTCCACGACTATCCCGTGCTACGACTCGCGGAGATGCCCGTCGTCGAAGTGCACATTGTGCCAAGCACTGAAGAGCCGGGAGGCGTGGGTGAGCCAGGGACTCCACCCATCGCCCCCGCGGTGTGCAATGCGATTTATGCGGCGACGGGGAAACGGATTCGGCGCCTCCCCATCGGGAAGCTGACCTAGGCCCGCCCGCCCTATGCCTGCGTACTCGCTGCTGGTGGGGATTCATCGCGCGGCCAAGGAGGCCTGATGGAGCGCCGCGCGTTTCTGCAAGTCACCGGCAGCGTCGGTGCCGGATTGGTGATCGGGTTCAGAATCCCCGGTCGACGTGGAGTTGCCTCTCCCCCGTTCGCTCCGAATGCCTGGCTGCAGATCGATCCCACGGGTGCGGTCACCGTGACGCTCGACAAGTCGGAAATGGGCGAAGGCAATCATACGGCGCTCGCGATGCTGGTTGCCGAGGAGCTGGACGCCGATTGGACCAAAGTGAAGGTGGGCCCGCTTCCGGAGAACCCCAAGGCATGGTCGCGCCGCATGTCCACCGGCGGGAGCACGAGCGTCCGCACTTCATGGGATATCCTGCGCGCAGCCGGCGCCAGTGCGCGCGCGATGCTGGTCGGAGCAGCGGCGCAGACGTGGAGCGTCGACCCCGGGGCATGCCGCACGGAAAGCGGCGTCGTGATGCACGCGCAGCACCGAGCCACGTACGGGGAGTTGGCCGCGAAGGCCGCGACGATCGCCGTCCCTGCGAACCCGCCGCTCAAGGACCCGAAAGACTTCCGGCTGCTTGGCAAGCGCACGCATCGCCTCGACACACCGTCCAAGGTGAACGGCACCGCGCAGTTCGGGATCGACGTACGGCTGCCGAGCATGCTCATTGCAAGCGTCGAGCGCTCGCCGGTGTTCGGGGGCAAAGTGAAGAGCTTCGACGCCACGCGGGCGAAGACGCTACCCGGTGTGCGCAACGTCGTGCAGCTGGAGGGTACGCCGTGGACCGGCGTGGGGGGAGCGTGGGGCGTCGGGACGGCGAGCGGCGTCGCGGTTGTCGCTGATACGTATTGGCAGGCGGTACAAGGACGCCAGGCGCTGCAAATCACGTGGGACGAGGGCGCGAACGCGACGCTGGGCGACATTCCGGCACGACTCGCGGTGCTCGCCGCGCAGGGCGGTGTGCAGGCGCGCAAGGATGGCGACGCAACCGCCGCCCTCGCCGGAGCCGCGAAGAAGATCGAAGCATTCTATGAAGTGCCGTTCCTCCATCACGCCACGATGGAGCCGATGAACTGCACGGCATTCGTGCGCGCCGACAGCTGCGAAGTCTGGGCGCCGACCCAAAACCAGACTCGCGCCCAGCAAGTCGCCGCCGAGGCCGCGGGGTTGCCCGTCGACAAGGTGCGCATTCATACGACGCTCCTGGGCGGCGGCTTCGGACGGCGGCTCGAGTCGGACTTTGTCGCCGAAGCGGTGAGTATCTCGAAGGCGGTGAATGCGCCGGTCAAAGTGATTTGGTCGCGCGAGGACGACACGAAGCACGGCTTCTATCGCCCGGCGACGTACAACGCGCTCACAGCAGGACTCGATACGCAGAATAAGCCCGTCGCGTGGACGCACCACATCGTCGCGCCGCCGATACTCCTCAAGTTCGGGCCGCTGCAAAACGGCGTCGACCGGACGCTGATCGATGGCGCCGCGAACGTGCCGTACGCGTTCCCCAATGTGTTCGTCGATCAGGTCGCCGCGGACCTGCCGGTGCCCCTCGGCTTCTGGCGGTCGGTCGGAGCGTCGCAGAACGCGTTTGTCGTCGAGTCGTTCATGGACGAGCTGGCGGTGGCCGCGGGCCGCGATCCCTATGAGTTTCGTCGCGAGCTCCTGCAGGCAAAACCCCGCCATCTCCGCACGCTGGATCTCGCGGCGACGAAAGCCGGCTGGGGCACGCCGCTGCCACCGGGGGCGGGGGGGGCCGGGGGGGGCCGCGGCCGTGGCATCGCGATCGCCGAGTGGGAGCCGACGACGTGCGCCGCAGTGGCGGAGGTTTCGGTGGCGTCGGACGGGACCGTGCGGGTGCACCGCGTGGTGTGCGCGGTCGACTGCGGCCCCGTGGTAAACCCGGACACCATCGAGGCACAGATGCAGGGCGGCGTGGTGTTCGGATTGTCGGCGGCGTTGTACGGCGAAATCACGATCGAAAATGGTCGCGTGAAGCAGAGCAACTTCAACGATTACCAGGTTCTCCGCATTCCCGAGATGCCGGTCGTCGAGGTCCACATCGTGCCGAGCAGCGACGCCCTGGGAGGCATCGGGGAGCCGTCAGTTCCGCCGACGGCTCCCGCGGTTTGCAACGCCATCTTTGCCGCGACGGGCAAGCGGATACGCAGACTGCCGATTGGGAAGGTGACTTAGCGCAGCGACGCCACGAGTCCCGCGTGATCCGACGGCCAGATCGGATACTCCGGTCCCGCGACGCGATCCGCCGGTACGTTGCCGAACCGATCGATGCTGCCTTTGACCTTGCCGTCGTCCCTTGCGAACCCGCGCGTCCAAACGTAGTCGATGCGCTGATCGAAGTTGGCGACCTGGTCTGACAGATCGGCCGGGCGGCAACAGGTAAGCCCGACAACGCCCGGCCGCAACGCCGGCCACGTATCGGTGTAGCCCGAGTTCGCCAAGACGCCGTACATCGGCGAACCGGGCGTGTCGTTGAGGTCCCCCATCAGGATCACGCGCTCGTCGGCGCCGAGCGTTGCGACCATCTCCCCCACTTGCGCGGCGCGAATCTGCGCGACCAATCCCACCGGCGCGCCGGCGAGGTCCGACTCGGTGTGTGCGCTCGCAAATGTGTACGCCTGACCGTCGATCGTGGTGCGCGCGGAGACCCAGCCGCGAATCAACGTGACGCCGTCGGCCACCTGCCCGAGATTCACGGCGAAATTCTGGCCGCTGGCGGCAGCGACGCTCACACGATCGGCATCGACGAGCAGCGCGTCGTGATCCCGCAGGCGGACCAGCCCTGAGACGAGGCTGACGTTGATGTTGTCGGACGTCGCGGCAACTTCGTAATGCAGCCCGCGCTCCGTGAGCGCGGCCTGGAGCAGCTCGAGAAAGTTCTGGTCCACGACGGCGTCCACGCCCAATGGCCGCAGGTCGATGTTGATCTCGGAAACCTCCTGCAGCCCTACGGCGTGGGGTCGCCGGCTCTGGATCTGATCGGCGATCGCCTGCGCGCGCGCCGGGAAGTCGGTCTTGCCCACGGTTTGAATCGCGACCATGAGCGCGGCGAAGTCGTCGTTCGGATCCGGCGTGGCGAGCGCCCGAATCACGAGATCGACGTCCGCGCCGACGTAGAGGTTCTGCGTCATGACGGTGACTTCGGACGACGCGGCGCTCAGGCGCTGTTCGGACAGCCAGTTTACCGACCCCGGGGGGATTTCGACCGGTGAGTCTTTGCAGGCGACCGCGACCACTAGCAGTGAGAGAGTCACTACACGACGCATAAGGGCTCCGGGTTGATGGGCGGTGCGTTGACTGCGACGTACCAGCATGCCCCAAGCCCGTCAAGCACGCGTCAAGGGTCTACTCGTGCCGGAGCGTGGTTCCTGTCCGGGGATCTATCTCCCGCACGCCCCGTAGAATCATCCGCCGGAAGTGGATGCTGTGAATCTTGGTCCAATACCCGGCGAGCGCCCGTGAATCGAGGGCGATGGCGCGCGCGCGTGTCACGCCCGGCGGCGGCGGCACGAGCGCGGCCAGTCGATCGTACACCGTGGCGCGCAGCGTCGGATCGACGCGCTGCAGCAGGTGCCACAACGACATCGCGTCCTGCGCCCGGGCGAGGGCGAGGATGTTGCGCGCGGCGCGTGCCCCGCCCTGCTCGAAATCGAATGCCACGAGCGCGCGCACCAACGGCCCTGGCGCGTCCTCGACGTACGGAATGCCGGGCCCGATGGCGCGCCGTGTCTGGATGATCGCGCCCAGCAGCACGCGCGACGAGCGCAGGCCTGTTGCGAACTCCACCTCGCCGCGCGTCACGTGCAGCCGGCCGTTGCCGAGAGAATCGGTTTCCAGGGTGTAGGCGCAGCCAAGGTCGATCGCGGTCCCGGCCGGCGTCTCGACGAAGAAGAGACGGGGCACCGCGTCGACCGTCGCATCGATGCCGCCCCGCGCCAGCGCCAGGCGGTGATCGTCGCGGCGCGCGGCCACCAGCTGCAGCCGCGTTCCCGGCTTCACCTCGACCTGCCCGATGTGACCGACGGCGATCAGCGCGCGCGACGAGTCGTCGGTCTGCAGCCAATCGCCCACGCGCAGGCGGCCGGACGCCGCCAGGGGCGTGGTGCCGAGCAAGGGACGTCCCGCGAGGTTGGTCACATCCCACGCCGGCTGTGTCTGGATCGACCGGGCGATCAGCACCAGGACGAGCACGGCAGCAGCGACGAGCGGGATCCAGTACCAATTCCGCCGGTTCCGCAACCTGGCCTGGATGCCCGGCCACAGATCGCGCGGCGGTTCGATGCTCTTGGGCAGGCTTCCGACCGCCCGCTGCAGCTCGTCTTCGTTCATCCTGCCAGCTTCTCCCGTAACAACTGCCGTGCCCGAAACAATTGCGCCTTGGACGTTCCCTCGGCAATTCCCACAAGCTCCGCGATCTCCGCGTGAGCGTAGCCCTCGATGTCGTAGAGCACGAACACCTCCCGCGCGCCGTCCGGCAGCTCCGCAATCGCCCGCTCGAGATCGATGCTCAACCCCACCTGGAACGGCGCGGTGTGCTGCGCGCCTCCGACGTTGACCGGGTCCTCCACCGGCATCACGCGCCGCTCCCGTCGCACGGTCGTGCGACGCTCATTCAGCACCACATTGACGGCGAGGCGATGCAGCCAGGAAGAGAAAGCGCTCTCGCCCCGGAAGGTGCGGAGCTTGTCCCACAATCGCACGAACACGTCCTGCGTCCGTTCCTCCGCATCACCGGAATTCGCGGTCAGGCGCAGGCACAGCGCGTAGACACGCCCGACGTGCTGGCGGTACAGCTCCCGGAAGGCCGTCTGGTCGCCAGCCTGGGCTCGGGCGACGAGATCGTCCGGAGGAGCCACGGACCTAAGATGCCGTCGGGTACTGCTGCGTTTGAAGTGGCAGGCTCCCGCTCACGGCAGGCGAATGCCGCGCGTGAGATTGCGGAGCTGCTGCTCGAGCTGCTTCTGGAGCTCGTCGATGCGCGCGTGCTGCTGCGCGATTTGCGCCTGCGCCTGGGTCTGGAGCTCGGTCACGTGCGCCCGCACCGGCGTCACTTTGTCGTCCACCAACGCATCGACGCGCGCCCGCACCTGCTTCTCCCCCGCCGCCACCTGCTCGCCCAATACCGCTTGCAGGCGCGACGCGATCGCCTGATCCAGATTGGAGCGCACGGCGATATCGGGGCTGTGCAGCGCGCCCGAGAGCCGCGCTTCGACGTCGAGATTCGAGATCCCCGACACGGCGCGCCAGATCAAGTCGCCGATCGCGCTGCTCGCAAATCCGGAATCACGCACCCAGTGCACGGCGCTCGAGCGGATGCCGAATCGGGCGTGAATCGTGTCGCCGTTCAGATTGAAGCCGAGCTGTGTGGTGGATGCGCCGGGATCGAGCCGGATCGGCACAGCGGGGAACTGGAACGCGGGGAACTTGATGCCGCCGACGGTGGCCCCCGCGGTATCGACCGGGACATCATGCACGTGATTCACCATAGCGCCCGCCGCAAGCTGGGGACCGCTCGCGCTGGCAAGCATGGGTCGGCCATACAGTGCGGGATCGCTCGAGAGACCCGTGAGCCGGCCGGCGTAGCGCTGCGGTTGCTGCGCCGTTGGGTTCAGCAGGAATGACAGCTCGGCGCTGCGCAACAGGAAGGCGGGCAACGCGCGCTCCTTGGGGAAACGCACATCTTCGCCGGCGCGGCGCACCCGTTGGGGACCCGTGCTGGCGCGAGGCAGCAGACCCGGCGGCATGTAACGGCGGGCCAGCTGCGTGTAGTAGAGCACCCGCTCGAACGATTGGATCGCGCCCGGCCCGAACAGCGCCGCGCCCACGTGCGGCGCATCGAGACTCGGCAGCTTCAGCAGGGTGTTGGCGAACGCGTAGTCGCGGCGCTTGGCGCTGTCCAACCCGGCCACGCCCGCCTGGAGGCTCGTGACCCCCGTCTTCACACCTCGCTCCAACGTCGTGACGCGATCCCGGGCGCGCTTGAGGCGCTCGATGGCCTGCCGGGCTTCGTTTAGCGTCGCGAGATCAGTAGCGCGGGCATGCTTGAGCTTTTCGAGCGTGGCGCTCGCGGAATCGAGCGTCGGGCCGAGTTGCAGCCCATCGAACGACGCTTTCCACGCGCGCTGGCTCGAGTCGGCGCGCGCGCCCAAGGCTGCGGCAGCGGGAATGGTCGAGAGTTTGCGTGGATCGAGTGAATCGATGCTGATCTTGCCCGTCGCGAGCTGCAGGACGGGAACCTGAAGGTGACTGGCCCACTCGCGCGTCTCCGCCAGCACGCTGCCGGCGACGCCAGCGCCGCGGCCGCCGTCCGATTTGGCGGCGACGCGCCCGTCGGTCTCACGCGGCGTCCCGAAGCGCAGGCCGTTCGCGGCGAGGCGGTTGATGACGAGCTTCTTTTCGGTGAGCGGCACCACGTCGATGTCCGCGACCAGCTCGTCCGCCTGCATCAGGTTGCGGAGCGCCTCATGCGGGCTGGCAAGCGTCAGTCCGTGGATGAGGACTTTGCCATGGGGGAGATCGAGGTGCAGCTCGTTGATCTCGACCTTCGCACCGAGCAGCTGAGTCCCGACCTTCTGCGCGCCGCGCCGCGCGAGCGAATCGGCAAAGATGATCCACAGAGTCACGACGAGGACGAAGACCACGAGCAGTGGCCCGACGGCCTTCCAGCGGAAGACCTTGACTCGCGGTGCCGGCGCTGCGAGGGGGGCGGGGGGGGCGGTCACGGCCGGAACAGCTTGTAAACGTTGTACATCTTGGACGCTGTGAGCGCGCGATAAAATTTCGACTGGCGCACGCGCTCGCCGACGGTCACGCGATAGCGCGCCACGGCCCAGCGCGTCGCGACGAACAGCGGTATCGCAACCACCAGGGCAAAGACGAAGCTGCCGAGCACGATCGTGTTGTTGAAGTTCGTGAGCGGCACGATCGGCATGTTGTAGAGCGAGGTCCACATGGGCCGCAGCGCCGGAGCGAGCAGCAGACCGTGGCCCATCCAATCGAACAGCGGATCGAGCAGGAATCCGACCGGGACGAACAGCGCCCAGCCCAGCATGCCGCCCGCGAATGAGACGTTGAGCAGCATCAGCAGCGCGAAGATCACCGCGTTGTGGATGTTCAGCAGCGGTGTCAGCCCGAGGAACGAGCCGAGCACGATGCCCGCTGCGAGCTGGCCGGGTGTGCCCTCCGAGTGAAGGGCGTCGACGAGCGACTGGACGAGCTTGAGAAGTGCGAACATGGCTACGTGAGCGTGGGTTGGCGACGGTGCCAATCGGTGCGCGCCTGATACAGGCGTCCCAGCGCCACGAGTTTCCCCTCGTCAAACGCACGTGTGGTGAAGCTGAGTCCCGTCGGGAGACCCTGCACGCCAAACCCGTTGGGCACTGAGATACCGGGCACACCGACGACGTTCGTCGGCCCGATGACATTGGCCCCGCCGGTGATACCCGGCCAGCCGTCCCGGAACGGCTTGTCGATCGGCGTCGCCACCGTGGTGCGCGTTGGGACGGCGAGGGCGTCGAACTGCTTGAGAAAGTCATCGAGCGCGCGCTGCATCGGCCGGCGCACGCGCAATGCGCGCAGGTAGTCAGGCGCCGAGACCGCGAGCGCGCCATAGCCGCCGGTGCGGTCCTCGGGCGCGGTGAGCTGCGACAGGCGGCCGTCTTTCAACAGGTCGTCGAAGGCGCTGGCGCCTTCAGCGGCGATGATCATGCCGGCGACCGCGCCGTAGGGGAGATCCGGTAACTCGACGTCTTCAACGAGCGCCACGCGGTCTGCGAGAGCCTGCAACGCGGCTCTGAAATTCGCGGCGACTTCCGGCTGGATGTCTTTGTCGGCACCCTTGGGAATGCCGATTCGAAACCGCGGGGGGGGGGGCGCACCGCGCTCCTGCGGTACTTTGAAACCGCGTTCCACCGACGACGGGTCCTTCGGATCCTTCCCCGCAATCACCGCGAGTACGGTCGCGCAGTCCTCGGCGCTGCGACCCAGGGGTCCCAGTTTGTCCATGGTCCACGCGAGCGCCATCGCGCCGTGACGACTGACGAGGCCGTAAGTCGGGCGCAGGCCCGTGACGCCGCAGTACGCCGCGGGCGTGAGAATCGACCCTGACGTTTCCGAGCCGATCGCGAACGGCACCAGCCCCGCGGCGACAGCCGCCCCCGGACCGCTCGATGACCCGCCGCTCCAGTAGTTCACGTTCCAGGGCGTTTTGCCGGGTCCCGAGAACGACGCATTGGCCTGATTGTAGCCCATGCCTCCGGCCAGCTCGACCATCGCGAGCTTCGCAACGAGTACCGCTCCAGCCGCGCCCAGACGCGCGACGATGGTCGCGTCGGTCTCGAGCTGCTGCTGCCGGTACGGCTCGGCGCCCCAGGTGGTGGGATAGCCCTTGGTCGCGATGAGATCCTTCACACCATAGGGAATGCCGTGCAATGGCCCGCGCCATTTCCCCTCCCGGATCGCGGCGTCCGCCTGCGCCGCTTCCGCAAGGGCGCGCTCGCGCGTCACCGTCACGACCGCGTTGAACTGCGGGCCGAGGCGCTCCAACCGATCGAGGAAGTACTTCGCCAGCTCCGTGGCCGACGTCTTCTTCTGGCGCAGCAGCCGTCCCAGCTCGGCAACCGATGCGAACGCGACATCGTCGGCCATCAGTCGGCTCCGCGATAGACGGAGTAGACGAAATCGGGCTCGTCGGCATTCGTCAGGGTGGTTTGATACAGCCGCTCGATCTGCCGCAGCCGGGTGTCGATACCGCGCGTGATGGTGGCGAGGTCGTCGGCGGAGAACCGGTCGGGATAGCGAAGCCGGATGCCGTCGGCGAGCGCTTTGGCGAGCGCAGAGGGCTCCTGTTGCTGGACCTCACCCCCCAGCTCCCGCTCCCCTTCGCTACGCTCAGGGCGGGCAGCTCCGGAGCGGGGGGACGCCGGGGGCGGGGACTCACCGATCAGATACGGAGCAGCAACCGCCAGCGCCAACCGTTCCGCGAATGCCCGCCGTGACATTGCATCCATCAGGATTCCTCCTGCTGCAAGCGATCTTCAGCGATGGCCAGGATTTCCCGCAGCGCCGTCCGTCGCTCTTCATCGCGGGTGCTGCGCAGCCGGGCTTCGAGCACGGTGATGAGCGCCTCCTTGGGACGTCGGTTCACAAACACCACAAAGCGAAAGCCGAATTTCTGCTCGTATTCTTCGTTGAGATTGGCGAGACGCAAGAACACGTCCGGCGGCGTGGCGTCGCGATCATAGCCCTGCTCCCGAAACGATTGTGCCGATTGGGCTTTCACCCGCTCCGGCCGCTCGCCGATGCGCGGGTGCGCGTTGATCACCGCGACCTGCTCCGCTTCCGGCAAGGCGGCCAGAATTTCCCGGGCACGCTGCAACAGCGCGCGCGTGGAGCCCAAGGGCTGCTCGGCGTCGAGCCGTGCGATGAGCGGCCCGGCGTGTTCGAAGAGCCTGCCGGGGTCGATGCTCAGCTTCCTCTATACGTCGAACAGGAATACGGCGACATCAGCAGCGGGATGTGATAGGAGCGCCGTGCGTCCGTGATCTCGAAGTCCAGCGTGAAGCGCTGCAGGAACGACGGCGCGGTCCCTTTCTTCTTATAGTACGCCCCCACATCGAACGACATGCGATACGTGCCCGCGGCGAGCAGGCCGTCCAGCGCATCGGCGATGCGCCCATCCTTGTCGGTCTCGCGCGCGCCCTGGCCGATCTCCTGTTTGTGGGCCAGACGCGAGACCGTCACGGCGACGCCGGCGGCGGGCTCGCCGCGCGTGGTGTCGAGGACGTGCGTCGAAATCGTAGGACGGTTAGTGTTGGGCATGCTCAAGATCCGAGTGGGACCCCTGACGTTCACGGCGCGGCTGGAAGAAACCGCCGCGCCCAAAACGGTGGCTGTGATTCGGAAAATGCTGCCGCTCAAGTCCAAGATAGTCCACTGCCGCTGGAGCGGCGAGTCAACCTGGATTCCGATGGGCGAACGCAAACTCGGACTCGATTTCGAAAACCATACCAGCCATCCCTCGCCGGGAATGCTGCTGCTCTATCCGGGAGGGATCAGTGAAACCGAGCTGCTGTTCCCGTACGGGTCCACGATGTTCGCGAGCAAGGTAGGACAACTCGCCGGCAACCACTTTGCGACACTGACACAGGGGTTTGAGCAGCTCCCGGAAATCGGCCGCTTGACGCTTTGGGAAGGGGCCCAGGATATCACGATCGAAGAAATGTGAGTTCTCCTCCGGATCTCGTCATACGCGGCGGCACGGTCGTATTGCCGACCGGTCAACGGCCCGCCGATATCGCCATTACCAATGAAACGATCAGTGCCATCGGCAGCGAAGTGGGCGACGGAGCCGAGACCATCGAGGCGCGCGGCCTCATCGTGTTGCCCGGCGTCGTCGATGCGCACGTGCACTTCAACGAGCCGGGTCGCGCTGATTGGGAAGGCTGGGAGGCCGGCACGCGCGGCGCAGCAGCGGGGGGCGTGACAACCGTGATCGAGATGCCGCTCAACGCGCATCCTCCTACCACGACCGCGGCCGCATTCGATCGGAAGCTCGCCGTCGCTTCCGAGAAAACGCTCGTGGACTTCGCGCTCTGGGGTGGGCTCGTGCCGGAAAACCTTGGCGACCTCGAGGCCCTCCACCAGCGCGGCGTCGCCGGGTTCAAGGCGTTCATGAGTCACAGCGGCATCGATGATTTTCACCGCGTGGCGGACGGCGTGCTGGCGATTGGCCTCAAATCGACGGCGCGGCTCAATGCGGTCGTCGGCGTGCATGCCGAAAGCCAGGAGCTGCTCGATCGTCACGCCGCCGCGCAGGATGCCGATCGCCTATCGTGGTGTCGGGCGCGGCCGCCCGCAGCCGAAGTCGAGGCGATCCGCCGGCTGCTCGTCTGCATGCGAGGCGCTGGCAAGGGCGTGCGCGGCCACGTGGTGCACGTGAGCTGCGCCGAGGGGCTCGCGGTCGTCGATGAGGCGCGCGGCAAGGGCGTCGCGATCACGGCGGAGACGTGCCCGCACTACCTCGCGTTCACCGACCAGGATTTCGAGCGCATCGGGCCGGCGTTGAAATGCGCGCCGCCGATTCGTGATGGGGCGACGCGAGACGCACTGTGGGAAGAGGTGCTCGCCGGACGAGTAGATCTGATCGGGTCCGATCACTCCCCGTGCCCCGCCGCCGACAAGACCAAGGGCGATGACGACATCCGGCAGGCGTGGGGCGGAATTGCCGGGATCCAGGCCACGCTCCCCGTGCTCTTGAGCGAAGGGCTGCACGCGCGCGGACTGTCGCTCGAGCGCATCGCGCATCTGACGGCGAGCGCGCCCGCACAGCTCTTTGGCCTCTTTCCCCGCAAGGGCGCGATCGCGGTCGGGGCCGACGCCGATTTCGCCTTGATTGATCCGGTGCATGAGTGGACGTTCGAGGCCCAACATCTTCAAACACGCAGTGGAGTAAGCGCCTATTTGGACCGAAAATTCATGGGGGCGGTCGTCCGGACGATCGTGCGCGGGACGACGGTATTCGCGGACGGCGAGGTCGTAGGCCGGAAGGGCTGGGGACAATTCCTGCGTCCGAACAGACCCAATGTCAATTGACCGAGCGTTGATCGAACGCCGTCTCGACGAGCTCTACATGATCGGTGCAGAGCCCGGCGGCGGCGCCTACCGGCCCCTCTACGGCACCGCCTGGACCGCCGCAGTCGAGCGTGTTGAACAGTGGTTGCAGGACGCGGGACTTCAAACCCGCCGAGACGCCGTGGGAAACCTGTGGGGCCGCGCGGCAGGCAGGGATAAAGGAAAGAGCATCGTCACCGGGTCGCACATTGATACGGTCCGCCGCGGTGGCCGGCTCGATGGCGCGCTCGGCATCGTCGCGGGACTGACCGCCGTCGCAGCGCTGCTGAAAGACAAGGGGGCGCCGCGTCGTACGCTCGAAGTCGTGGCGATCTGCGAAGAAGAAGGCTCGCGCTTCAGCACGAACTTCTGGGGCTCGCGCGCGCTGACGGGCTCGATCGACACGGTCGATCCGGAGATCGCGGCCGCCATGCGTGAGTGCGGTCTGGACCCGGCCAAAATCTCGACCGCTGCGCGCGAGGACATCGACACGTTCGTCGAGCTGCACATCGAGCAGGGCGCAGTATTGGAAACCGCCGGTGCGCCATTCGCCGTTGTCAGCGCGATCGTCGGAACGGCGCAGCTCGAGGTCGCCGTCACCGGGCGGCCCGATCATGCCGGTACGACACCGATGGAATTGCGCCACGATGCGCTCGTCGGGACGGCGGCCATGATCCACGCAATCGAATCGCTCGCGCGCTCGCTGGGTCGACCCGCCGTGGCGACGGTCGGCCGACTGCGTGTCGAGCCTGATCAGATCAATGTCGTCCCGGGACGTGCCGTCTTTACAGTCGACTTGCGCCATTCCGATCTCAACGCCCGCCGGGCGTTGGAGGAGCGCATTCGTTCGCTGTGCGCCACGATTGCGTCCGAGCGCTCCCTCGGCATCGACCTGCGAACGCTGCAGGAGCGTCCACCCGTCCCGATGCACCCGGAAGTTCGGGAGTTGCTGACGCGGGCCGCGCTCGATTGCGGCATCGAGACGCCCGAGATGGTCAGCGGCGCGGGACACGATGCGCAGATTCTGGCGGCACGCTGCAAGGTCGGGATGCTGTTCGTGCCGAGTATCGGAGGGAGGTCGCATTGTCCCGAGGAAGCGACCAGTCCTCGACATGTGGAGCTCGGGACGAGGGTTCTCGCACGAGCCCTCGAGTTACTGGCGTATTGAGGTTCGTCTTCCTTAGATAAACCTGGCGAGATCCGGCCCCGCATTCGCGATCCGCGCCGCCACGTCCGGCCAGTCGATCGCCAACGCGAAGTCCGCAAAATCAAACCCCGGCCCCACGCTGCAGCCGCCTAACGTATAGGCTCCGGTGGTCCGCGCAGCCTGCCACGTCCCCGCGGGCACTACGACCGTGGGTCGCGTCTCGCGCGACACGGGGCCGAGGCGCATGCGTCGCAAGCCGCCGGTGCCGTCATCGAACAGCAGCAGCTCGATCGCATCCCCTTCGTGATAATGCCAGATCTCATCGGACTGCACGCGGTGCCAGCGGCTGTACTCGCCGGCGGCCAGCATGAAATAGATCGTCGTGAGGGCCGCGCGCTCCACTGTGCGATCGAGTACCTGCACGCGGTGCGCCGAGCGAAACAGCTCGACGTAGTGCCCGCCCTCGGGGTGCGGGCGCAAGGCGAGGATATTGATCAGCTCAGCGGCGCGGGAGTGCATCGCGGCGTCGGTGTGGAGATGACGGTTGCGTTCTGAGCGCTCATGCGTGGAGCAGCTCGGCAAGCACGTTCTGGGTCACCGCCAGGCGGTAGGCCGCGGTCGATCGGACGTCGTCGATCGGCCGGATGTCGGCGGCGACGGCGGTGACCGCGCCGGCGAGGTCGCCGCCCGCGAGTGCCGCTTCCGCGCGCGACGCGCGCAGCGGGATTTCCGCCACCGAGCCGATGGCGACACGCGCGGGCTGACGGCAGACCGCGATGACGACCTTGGAAATCGCCTGCGCCGCGCGTGTGCCCACCTTGCGAAACAGCACCTGCCGATCGAGCGGAAAACGTACCGCGGTGATCAGCTCGTCCGGTTGGAGCGCCGTCTGGCGATAGCCGGTGAAAAACCGATCGATGGCAATCGAGCGGCGATCGGTGACAACGACGGCATCGCAGGCGAGCAAGACCGGCAGCGTATCCCCCGCGGGCGATGCGTTGGCGAGGTTACCGCCCAGCGTGCCGCGATTCTGGATCTGCGCCGCTCCGATGGTGCGCGCCGCGGCCACGAGCGCGGGCAGATGTCGCTGCGCGTCGGCCGATCGCATGATTCCGGTGTACGGCTCGGCGGCCCCGATCTCCACCATTCCGTCCACGCGACGCACGCCCTTGAGCTCGGGCAACGACCACAGATCGAGCACGGCCCGCGGTGCGGGTCGCAACGTTCGCGCGTGCAGCATCACCATGAGATCCGTGCCGCCTGCGATGGGGCGACAGCCCGGGGTGGTTCGGTATAGCTGCACTGCATCCGTGAGGTCCTTGGGGCGGAGGTAGGTCACGTCGCGCATGACAGCACCGCCTCGATGATCTTGGTATAGCCGGTGCACCGACACAGATTGCCGGCGAGGGCCTCCCGAACGTCAGCGGCGCTCGGGCGTTCGCTGTGCTGAAGCAAGACGTGGGCCGCGAGCAACATCCCGGGCGTGCAAATGCCGCACTGCGCGGCGCCGTGTTCGATAAATGCCTGTTGCAGGGGAGATTGCAGGCCCTCTACCGTTACGACCTGACACCGCTCGACTTGGCCGACCGCGACCAGACAGCTGTCGACGAGCTCCCCGTCGATTAAAACCGAGCACGCGCCGCACTCCCCTTCACCACAACCCTCCTTCGTTCCGGTGTGCCGCAAGTCCTCGCGTATCACGTCGAGCAGGCGCTGCGCACCCGACCCCTCGAATGAGACGTCACGACCGTTCAGCGTGAATCGCACCGTCACGAACGTTTCCCGCTGAGAGCGGCGAGCACCTTCTCCGGAGTGGCGGGCACCTCGTCCAGCCAGACGCCCGTCGCATCATGGATGGCCGCGATGATCGCCGGAGCGGGACCGTCCATCGGGAGCTCGCCGATGCCTTTCGCGCCGAACGGACCCCGAGAATAGGGATCCTCGACCAGAATCGTACGAATGTGCGGCGCATCGAGGGCGGTCGGGATCAGATAAGTCGCCAGCCGGTCGTTCTGATAGCCGCCGTCTTTCATTTTGATCTCTTCGATCGTCGCCCATCCCACCGCCTGCAGGCAGCCGCCCTCGATCTGCCCTTCCGCCATGACCGGATGGAGGGCCTTCCCGCAATCGACCGCCGTCACGAGATCGGTGACGCGCACGGCGCCGGTCGTCATGTCGATATCCACGTCGGCGATGGTGCAGGCCCACGCGTAGACCGGATACGCGTCGCCGCGATACGTCGTCTCATCCCACTGGAGCGAATCGGGCTGGATGTACGACTTCTCGACGCGCAGCGGCAGCGACGCTTTCTCTTTCTGCAGGCGCGCCTTGATCTCGAGCGCCGCCTCCTGGACCAGCCGGCCGACGATCATCGCGGTGCGCGAAGCAACGGTGGGACCGGAGTCGGGGACGATCGAGGTGTCCTGCGGGGCGACACGGACGCGATCGATCGTCACCCCCAGCGCGTCGGCGGCGAGCTGACAGAAGATCGTCTTGGTGCCCTGCCCGATCTCCGTCGACGCAGTCAGGATCTGGAAGGTCCCATCGGCCAACGCTTCCATGGCTACCGTGCCGCTGAGCTTTTTCTCCCCGCTGCCGGTGAAGCCGGAGCCGTGAAAGACAAGGGAAAGGCCACGACCACGTCTGATAGACGGGCGGGACGGACTGACGGGCGAGACGGGCGAGACGGCTTTGAGTGCGGCATCCAGCACCAGCTCGCTCCCGACGCTCTCCGTGAGCTTCTGGCCCGTCGCCGTCGTGTCGCCCAACCGGAGCATCCATTTCCGGCGCAGGTCCACGGTCGCCATGCCGAGCCGTTCCGCGACGTGCTCCACCATCAGCTCGGCCGCAAACAACGACTGGGGGGCGCCAAAACCGCGGAAGGCGCCGTTGGGCGGCGTGTTGGTCGCCACCGCACGCGCGCGAATCCGGACGTTGGGACAGGAGTAGGGACCGCTGGCATGGATTGCGGCGCGCGAGAGGACGACCGGCGTCAGGGTACAGTACGCGCCGCCGTCCAGCAGGATGTCAATATCCTGAAACAAGAGTGTTCCATCTTTCTTGACGCCGGTGCGGTGGGTGATGACGCCCGGATGACGCTTGGTGGTCGCGGCGAGGTCCTCGTGGCGGTCGTAGATCAGCCGGATCGGCCGGCCCGCCTTGCGCGCGAGGAGGGCGGCGTGGATCGCCACTATCGACGGATACTCTTCTTTGCCGCCAAACCCGCCCCCCGTCTCCGCTTGGATCACCACCGCTTGCTGATCGGTGAGCTGCAAGGCGCGTTTGAGCGCGCGCTGGACGTAGTAGGGGCACTGTAATGAACCAATGACCGTGATGCCGCCGTCGCTGTTGGGGGACGCAATGGCGCCCTGCGGCTCGATGTACAACTGCTCCTGTAATCCGACTGTAAACGACCGCTCTACCACAACCTCCACGCCCTTCACACCCTCGACATCCTCGCCCTTCCTGATTTCGATCGTCGTGTAGACCTCGGAGGCGTGGGCTGGATCGAACACCGGCTCCTGTGCCACATACTCGATGCGTATGTGCCCGGCGGCCTCCTCCAGGGTAGAACGGTCGGCAGCCGCGAGGAGCAGGATCGGTTCCTCTTTATGGCGTATTTCCCCACCCCGCGGTGCCAGCACCGGCTGGTCGTCCCGGATCAGGTGAACCACGTTCTCTCCCGGGATGTCGTCAGCCGTCACGAGAACGACGCGGGACCCACCCCAGTCGAACGCCGGGTCGAGCACTATTGACCGGATGGTCCCGCGCGGAATCGTCGAACGGATGGTCTTGCCATACCATGCGCCCGCTACCACGAGATCGTCGATATAGCGAGCTTCACCGGTGACCTTGGCGGCGCCATCCCGGCGCGGCACCGAACGGCCGACAGCGGTTACCATGTTGAGTAATAGGAACTTCCGTCGCTTGGCTGACAACCCCGCCCTCCCCTCTCTCCGCCGGTAACGGAGGCACGACACTTGCCCAAGCGTTTCAACAAGAAGATGTCGGCGATCTCGATCGACCCGAGAACCGGGGCTGAGCCATTGGCCCCCCCTTCGTCAGCAGGCGCTCGCATTCAGGCGCCTGTGTCGCCGGCGTTCGCGGAGATTCTCACTCCGGCCGCGGTACAGTTCGTGGCCGACTTGGCCCGCCGCTTCGAGCCCCGCCGCCGTGAGCTGCTGGCCCGTCGCGCCGAGCGGCAGCGCGATTTCGATGCCGGCGCATTTCCCGAATTCCTGTCAAGCACTGCCGAGATTCGCAAGGCGGTATGGCGGGTGGCGCCGATTCCCCGGGACCTGGTCGACCGGCGCGTCGAAATCACGGGTCCGGTCGACCGCAAGATGGTGATCAACGCGCTCAACTCGGGCGCGCAGGTCTACATGGCCGACTTCGAGGATTCCCATGCACCCACCTGGCACGGGACGATCGAGGGGCAAATCAACCTGCGCGATGCCGTCGCGCGGACCATCGAATACACGAGTGCCGAGGGCAAGCATTACGCCCTGAAGCCCCCCCCCGCGGTCGCGACACTCATGGTGCGGCCCCGCGGTTGGCACCTCGTGGAGCGGCACATCACGGTGGACGGCGACCCGATTTCCGCATCGCTGTTCGATTTTGGGCTCTTCCTGTTCCACAATGCGCGCGCGCTGCTGGCGCGGCAGTCGGGACCGTACTTCTACCTGCCGAAGCTCGAGAGCCATCTCGAGGCGCGGCTGTGGAACGACGTGTTCGTCGCCGCGCAGGACGCGCTCGGGTTGCCGCTCGGCACGATCCGCGCGACTGTCCTCATCGAGACGATTCCCGCGGCATTCGAGATGGACGAGATCCTCTACGAGTTGCGCGATCACTCGGCGGGTCTCAACTGCGGCCGCTGGGATTACATCTTCAGCTTCATCAAGAAATTCCGCAGCCGGCCCGAGTTCGTCCTTCCCGACCGCGCGCGGGTCACGATGGACCGCCATTTTCTGAAATCGTACGTCGATCTGCTGATTCGGACCTGTCATCGCCGCGGCATTCATGCGATGGGCGGCATGGCGGCGCAGATTCCGATCAAGGGCGACGCCGTGGCCAACGCCACGGCGCTCGACAAGGTGCTGCAGGACAAGATACGGGAGGTGCACGCCGGGCATGACGGCACCTGGGTTGCACATCCAGGCCTCGTGCCGGTTGCAAGCGGGGCATTCGCCTCACTGGCCGCCTCCCACCAACTCTCCATGCTGCGCGACGACGTGCATGTCTCGCCGCGCGATCTGTTGACCGTCCCGGACGGAGCGATCACCGAGGCCGGTCTCCGCACGAACATCGATGTGGGCATTCAGTACCTCGAATCGTGGCTGCGCGGTGTCGGCTGCGTGCCGATCTACAACCTCATGGAGGATGCCGCGACCGCCGAGATCTCCCGCTCGCAGGTGTGGCAGTGGCTGCGGCACGGCGCTCATCTCTCCGACGGCCGCCCAGTGACACACGACCTGGTCGAGTCGCTCATGGCCGAAGAGATGGAGACGAAGCAGCTCTCCGGCGGGAAATTCGACCTCGCCGCCAAGCTGTTCGGACAACTGATGACCGGGACGGAGTTCCCGGAGTTTCTCACCCTCGTGGCGTATGCGCATCTGGAGTGACGTATGAACAAACACGAATTTGTTTCGGAGCTTGATCGGCGCTGGCACAGCGAGCGTCGCTGGCAGGGGATCACGCGCAACTACACGCCGGAAGACGTCTACCGGCTGCGCGGCACGCTGCCAATCCAGTACACGCTCGCGAGCCACGGGGCGGCGCGACTCTGGAAGCTGATGCGGGAAGAGCCCTACGTCGCAGTGCTCTCGGCAATCACCGGAAATCAGGCGGTCCAGGAAGTCCGCGCGGGCTTGAAAGCGATCTACATCAGCGGCTGGCAGGTGGCGGCGGATGCCAATTGCGCGATGACGACGTATCCCGATCAGAGCCTGTATCCGTCCGACAGCGTACCCCAGCTTATCAGCCGCATCCAGAACGCCCTCCGCCGCGCCGACGAGATCCACCACATGAACGGCGACCACTCGATCGACTGGCACGTGCCGCTCGTCGCGGATGCCGAGGCGGGATTCGGCGGCGTGCTCAATGCCTACGAGCTGATGAAGCTCATGATCGCCGCCGGAGCAGCGGGGGTCCACTTCGAGGATCAGCTCTCATCGGTCAAGAAATGCGGCCATCTGGGCGGCAAAGTGCTGGTCCCGACCAGTGAGTTCATCACCAAGCTCATCTCGGCGCGGCTCGCGGCCGACGTGTGCGGCGTGGACACGATTCTCATCGCGCGCACCGACGCGAACAGCGCCGGCCTTCTGACGAGCGACGTGGACGAGTACGACCGCCCCTGGTGCACGGGCGAGCGTTCGCCCGAGGGGTTCTTCGTGATCAAGGACGGCGTCGGCGCGGCGATCGCGCGGGCGCAAGCCTACGCGCCGTACGCGGACATGCTGTGGTTCGAGACGGCGAAGCCCGATCTCGCCGAGGCGCGGCAGTTCGCTGAAGCGATTCACAAGCAATACCCCGGCAAGCTGCTCGCCTACAACTGCTCGCCGTCGTTCAACTGGAAGCGCCACCTCAACGAGGCGCAGCTCGCCGCGTTCCAGAAAGAGCTGGGCGCGCTGGGTTACAAATTCCAGTTCGTCACGCTGTCGGGCTTCCACGCGCTGAATCAGGCAATGTTCACGCTGGCGCAGGATTACAAAGACCGCGGCATGGCGGCGTATGCCGATCTGCAGTCGCGCGAATTCGCGCTCGAGCGCGACGGCTACGAGGCGGTCAAACATCAGGAGTTCGTGGGCGTCGGTTACTTCGACGAAATCACGCAGATCGTCTCGGGTGGCCGCAGCTCGACCATGGCGCTGGAAGGCTCCACGGAGCGGGCGCAGTTCTCTGGCAACGGTCATAAAGGGGTGGCAGGGAGGAGTTCCGCAGTGAGTTGACAAGCCCCTGCCCATCCCTAGGTTACGTTGAAACCGGCTCCGACCACGTCGCGGCCGGTTTCTTCACTTTTAGGCAGAGCCTATGAAAACCCTGCGCAATTACATCGGCGGTGAATGGGTCGCTCCGCAAGCGAGCGACCACCTCGATCTCACGAACCCCGCCACCGGCGAACCCCTCGGACGCGTGCCACTGTCGGGCGCCGGCGAGGTGGACCAGGCGGTCGCGGCGGCGCAGGCCGCCTTCCTCAAGTGGCGCGCAGTCCCTCCCGTCGTGCGTGCCCGGTATCTGTTCAAGCTGAAGTTCCTGATGGAAGAGCACTTCGACGAGATCGCCACGACGGTCACCCGGGAGAACGGCAAGACGCTCGATGAGGCGAGGGGCTCGGTCCGTCGCGGCATCGAGAACGTCGAGCACGCCTGCGGTATTCCCACCATGATGATGGGCAAGACGCTCGAGGACGTCGCAGCGGGCATCGATTGCGAATACGTGCGCCAGCCATTGGGGGTCTTTGCGGCCGTCACGCCGTTCAATTTCCCCGCCATGGTGCCGTGCTGGTTCTGGCCGTACGCGATCGCGACCGGCAACGCCTTCATTCTGAAACCCAGCGAGCAGGTTCCCTTTGCGCCGACGCGCATCGTCGAGCTGGCGCACGACGCCGGCATTCCGCCCGGCGTGCTCAACCTGGTGCACGGCGCCAAGGACGCGGTGAACGCGCTACTCGCGCACCCGGGAATCGCCGGAATTTCCTTCGTCGGTAGCTCACCCGTCGCGCAGCACGTCTATCAGAAAGCCGCGCAGCACGGCAAGCGCGTCCAGGCGCTCGGGGGCGCCAAGAATCACGTGATCGTGATGCCCGATGCCGACATGGACCGCGCCGTCGCCAACATCAGCGAATCGCTGTTCGGCTGTGCGGGACAACGCTGTCTTGCCGGGAGCGTGGTGGTGACGACCGGCAAGGCGTACGAGCCGTTCCGGGAGCGGCTGCTCGCGTCGGCCAAGAGCCTGCGGTTGGGCTACGGACTCGAGCCTGAGGTCACGATGGGCCCGGTCGTCTCGGCCAAACACAAGGAACGTGTCCTCGCCTACGTCGAGGCCGGGCGCACAGACGGGGCGACCCTGCTGCTCGACGGCCGCGCGACGAAAGTGGACAAGCACCCGCGCGGCCATTTCGTCGGGCCCACCGTGTTCGATCGCGTGCAACCCGAGATGACCATCGGCAAGGAAGAAATCTTCGGGCCGGTCGCCTCCGTCACACACGTCAGCAATCTCGACGAAGGAATCGCGATGGTGCAGCGATCGGGGTTCGCGAACGCGACGTCGATCTTTACACAGAGCGGCAAAGCCGCGCGCGAATTTCGCTACCGCGTAGGCGTCAGCATGATCGGCGTGAACATCGGCGTCGCGGCACCGATGGCGTTCTTTCCCTTTGGCGGCACCAAGGGATCGTTCTTTGGCGACCTGAAAGCGCACGGGCAGGACTCCATCGAGTTCTATACGGACAAGAAGGTGGTCATTTCACGCTGGTAGGGTTTCTAACCCCGGGCGCCAGCCCGGGGTTACGAACAACGAGTCCGGTTTGTTTGAACCCCGGGCTACCGCCCGGGGTCAGCCAGTATAGGAGCTCTGAGATGCGCAAAGTTGTCGGTGGCTTGATCCAGATGTCGAATCCGATTAACGACGCCAACGCCCCCGTCTCCAAGATCAGCAAGGCGATGGAGGAGAAGCACCTCCCCTATATAGAAGAAGCAGGCACGCGCGGCGTGCAGATTCTCTGCCTCCAGGAAGTCTTCAACGGCCCGTATTTCTGTCCCAGCCAGGACGCCAAATGGTGCGACATCGCGGAGCCGATTCCCGGACCGACCATCGAGCGGATGCAGCAGCTCGCCAAGAAACACGCGATGGTGATCATCGTGCCGATTTACGAGCGCGAGATGGCGGGCGTCTACTACAACACCGCGGCGGTGATCGACGCCGACGGCAGCTACCTCGGCAAGTACCGCAAAAACCACATCCCCCACACCGCGGGGTTTTGGGAGAAGTTCTTCTTCAAGCCCGGGAATCTCGGCTACCCGGTGTTCCAGACGCGCTACGCGACGATCGGCGTCTACATCTGTTACGACCGCCATTTTCCGGAAGGCGCGCGCCTGCTCGGCCTGCACGGCGCCGAGATCGTGTTCAACCCTTCGGCAACGGTGAAGGGGCTGTCGCAGTATCTCTGGAAGCTCGAGCAGCCCGCGCATGCCGTGGCCAACGGCTACTTCATGGGCTGCCTCAATCGGGTCGGAACCGAAGCGCCGTGGAACGTGGGCCAGTTCTACGGCTCGAGCTACTTCGTGGATCCGCGCGGCAATTTCCTGGCGCAGGGCAGCGAGGACAAGGACGAGCTGGTCGTGGCCGAAATGAATCTCGACATGATCGAAGAGGTGCGGCGCACGTGGCAGTTCTTTCGCGACCGCCGGCCGGAGACCTACGACGACATGGTGAGGCAGTTGCCATAGTGCTGGCGCTCTTTCGAGGACTGACGTACGCGGCGCTGTTCATCGGCGCGTTCCTGGTCTTCATCCCCGGTCGCATCCTCGCGCGCGTCGGCATCACGCCAGTTGCCGTCGTCGGAATTCCCGAAGGTGCGGGTCTCGTCACTGCCGCGTTGGGCCTCGCGCTAGCCGTCGCGTGCGTGCTGACCTTCGCCCTGGTCGGCAAGGGGACGCCCGCGCCCTTCGATCCGCCCCGCCGGCTTGTCGTCGCGGGTCCGTACCGGTGGGTCCGCAATCCGATGTACATCGGCGCCGCAACAGCGCTGCTCGGGGCGGCGCTGTTCTACCGCTCCCCGGCGCTCGCGGAGTACGCGCTCGGGTTCGTGCTCATGACCCATCTGTTCGTGCTGTTGTACGAGGAGCCGCACCTGCGCCGCACCTTCGGCCAATCGTACGAGGACTACCTCCGGACCGTACATCGCTGGCTACCGTCATGGCGCTACTGATTCGCGAAGGCCGGATCATCACGGCCACCGAGGATTTCACCGGCGACATCTACGCCGAGCACGAGACGATTACGCGGATCGAGCCCCGCATCGATCCGAAACTCGTGGCGCCGGGCGCGGAGATCATCGAGGCGCGCGGCAAGTACGTCTTCCCCGGCTTCATCGACCCGCACGTGCATATCTATCTGCCGTTCATGGGCACGTACGCCGCCGACGACTACGCATCCGCCAGCAAGGCCGCGCTCGCCGGCGGGACGACGACACTGATCGAAATGATCTGCCCCGGCCGCAACGATCAGCCCGTGGAGGCATTCGAGCTGTGGCGGTCGAAGGCCGCAGGACTCGCCGCGGTGGACTACACGTTTCACATGTCCGTCGTCCGGTTCGAGCCGCACATCCGCGACCAGTTCCGCGAAATCGTCAAAGCCGGTGTCGCCTCGTTCAAGGTGTTCCTCGCATACAAAGGCGCGCTCAATCTCTCGGACGAAGATCTCTTTGCGGCGATGAAGCTGGCCCGGGAGTCGGGCGTCATCGTCACGGCGCACTGCGAGAATGCCGACGCGATCGACGCGCTGCAGCAATCGCTGCTCGCCGCGGGCAAGACCGGACCCGAGTGGCACGGTCCGTCCCGGCCCCCGATCGTCGAAGCGGACGGCGTCCATCACCTCTGCGCCTTTGCCGAGCTGCTCGGGACGCACGTGTACATCGTGCACACCTCGTGCGAGCCCGCGGTGCGCGCGGCGCTCGAGGCCCGCACGCGCGGGGTCAACGTCTGGATCGAATCGGTCATCCCGCACTTCGTGCTCGACGAGACGTACGCCGAGCGAGCGGCTTTCGACGGCGCGAAGTACGTCATGTCGCCGCCGCTGCGCGCCAAAGCGAATCAGAATGTGCTGTGGGCCGGCGTGAAGTCGCGTGACATCAGCACCATCGCGACCGATCATGCGCCGTTCCGGTTCGCCGACCAGAAGCGCATGGGCACAGACGCCTTTACCAAGATCCCCAACGGCATTCCCTCGGTGCAGGAGCGGGTCGATCTGGTGCACACCTGCGGCGTGGCCGCGGGTCGCCTGGGGATAACGGCGATGGTGGACGCATGCTCGACGCAGGCCGCCAAGCTGTTCGGGCTGTATCCCAAGAAGGGAGCGATCCAGCTCGGCAGCGACGCCGATCTCGTGGTCTACGATCCGGCCTATCGCGGCACGTTCTCGCAGGAATGCAGCTACTCGAACGTGGACTACAACGCCTACGAGGGGTGGGAGCAGAAGGGACGCGCGAGCGTCGTTACCGTACGGGGCCAGGTGCAGGCACGGGACGGGGAGTTCGTCGGCACAATCGGCCGCGGCCAATTCTTGAAGCGGGAGCCTACCCACTGATGGATTCCCAGACCATACGACAGAAGCACAAGGAGTTTCTCTTCCCGTGCGTCGCGAACTATTACGCCGAGCCCGTCGTGATTGCGGAAGCGCACGGCTCAAGCGTGAAAGATCTGGATGGGCGCGAGTATCTCGATTTCTTCGGCGGGATTCTCACCGCGGGAATCGGACATTCGCATCCCGAGTTCGTGAAGCGCATTCAAGACCAGGTGGCGCGGCTCGTCCACACGTCCAGCGTCTACCCCACCCAGGAACAAACCCGCGTCGCGGAACGCCTCACGCAAATCACGCCGGGCAAGCTGAAGAAGAGCTTCTTCACGACGAGCGGCACCGAAGCCGACGAAACGGCGGTGATGCTGGCGAAGATCTATACCGGCCAGCAGGAGGTCGTCGTGCTGCGGCACAGCTACGCGGGCCGCAGCCAGGGCGCCATCGCCATCACCGGACAACAGCCGTGGCGCATCCTGCCGACCCAGATCGCCGGCATCAAGCACGCGTTGTCGCCCTACTGCTATCGCTGCCCGATGGGTCTCGAGTATCCCGACTGCGGCATTCGCTGCGCGCAGGATATCGAAGATCTGATCAAGACGGAGACCACGGGCCGCATCGCCGCCTTCATGGCGGAGCCGATCCAGGGCGCCGGTGGATTCATCACGCCGCCCAAGGAGTACTTCGAGATCGCCGTCGGCATCATCCGCAAGTACGGCGGCGTCTTCATCTGCGACGAAGTCCAAACCGGGTGGGGCCGCACCGGAGACACGTGGTGCGGCATCGAGCACTGGGGCGTTGATCCCGAGATCATGACGTTCGCCAAGTCCATCGCCAACGGCTTTCCGGTCGGCGCGACGATCGCGACGGAGGAGGTCGCCAACGCGTTCACCGGTCTGTCCCTATCGACCTTCGGCGGCAATCCCATCTCCATGGCCGCCGTCGACGTCACGCTGGACGTCATGCAGCGCGAGAACACGCCCCAGCGCTCGGCGGAGCGGGGCCGGCAGCTCCGCGACGCGCTCGAGGACTTCAAGAAGCGGTTCACGTTCATCGGCGACGTGCGGGGCATGGGTCTCATGCAGGGAATCGAATTCGTCGAAGATCGCAAGACGAAAGAACCGTCGCCCAAGAAGACCACCGCGTTCCTCGAGGCCGCCAAGAAGCAGGGCCTTTTGATCGGAAAAGGAGGGCTCTACGGGAACGTGATCCGTATCGCGCCGTCGATGTTGATCACGAAGGCCGAGGTGGATGACGGGTGCCAGCGACTGGAGCGCGCCTTAGCGGAGGTGAAATGAAGCTGCCGGCGCGTACGCCCCTCGCCAACGAAGACCTGCTGCCCGTCTCAGCAGACCGGCGCACGTGGAACTGGTGGCACATCGCGTCACTGTGGATCGGGATGGCGATCTGCATCCCGACCTACACGCTGGCGTCCGGGCTCGTCGACCAGGGATGGACATGGCAGGCGGCCGTCGGCGCCGTGGTGCTGGGCAACGTGGTCGTGTTGCTCCCGATCGCGTTGAACTCCCACGCCGGGACGCGCTACGGCATTCCCTTCCCCATCTTGGCACGCGCCTCCTTTGGTGTGCTGGGCGCGAACGTGCCCGCGATCCTGCGGGGACTCGTGGCGTGCGGCTGGTTCGGCATTCAGACGTGGATCGGCGGCTGGGCGATCTACAAGCTGATCGAAGTGATGTGGCCGGGGATCGCGGCGCTGCCGCAGTTGCTGCCCGCATTCGTGGGGCTCAACACCGGCGAGTTCGTGTGCTTCATGATCTTCTGGGCGATGAACGTCTGGATTGTGCTGCGCGGCATGGACTCGATCAAGTACCTGGAGACGTGGGGTTCGCCGTTCCTGCTGGCGGTCGGCGCGGCGCTGTTCATCTGGGCGTGGATTCGTGCGGGCGGCGCCGGACCGATGTTTCAGAACCCGCCCACCGCGCGCGGCGGCATCAGCGCCATCTTCGGCGCGGGGCTCACGTCGGCCGTCGCGTTCTGGGGCACGATGGCGCTGTCGATTCCCGATTTCTCGCGCTTCGCGCGGAGCCAACGTGACCAGGTGGTGGGACAGGCGGTCGGACTGCCGCTCACGATGGCGCTGTTCGCGTTCATCGGGGCCGCCGTCACCAACGCCACGTTCGTGATTTTCGGCACGCGCATCGCCGATCCCGTCGCCCTGTTGGCACGCATCGGCGGCCCGCTGATGATCATGCTCGCGATGGCCGGCCTCACGATCGCGACGCTCACGACCAACGTCGCGGCGAACATCGTGGCGCCCGCCAACGCCTTCTCGAACATCGCGCCGCACAAGATTACGTTCAAACACGGCGCGCTGATCACCGCCATCATCGGGATCGTCATGATGCCGTGGCGCCTCTACAACGACGCCGCCGCCTACATCTTCACCTGGTTGATCGGCTGCGGCGCGCTGCTCGGCCCGATCGCGGGCATCATGATCGCCGATTACTTCGTGCTGCGCCGCGGCCACCTGATCGTCAACGATCTGTATCGCCGCCAGGGGATGTACGAGTACTCGCACGGCGTGAACTGGATGGCCGTCGCCGCGCTGGGGCTGGGCGTCGCACCCAGCCTGCCGGGGTTCGTCGCGGCGCTGAGCGGCGGCACGGCGCCATCCGCCTTCGCCGCGATCTACAACTGGGCCTGGTTCGTGGGGTTCCTCGTGGCGGCGCTCGCCTATGTCGCCGGCATGCGCGCCACGCGCACCGCCATCCGCAACATCGACGTCGGAGTCCGGGCCGGGTGACGGCGCGAGTCGCGGCGCTGAACGACGACCAGCTGGCGGCGAACTTTGCCGACATCGCGCCGCCGCTGACGAACGACGCGGCCCTGCTCGAGGCCAACAAGTGCCTGTTCTGTCACGATGCGCCGTGCACCATCGCCTGCCCCACCCACATCGACGTCCCGGCCTTCATCAAGAAGATCGCGAGCGACAATCTGCGCGGCTCGGCGCGCGTGATTCTCGACGTCAATCCGTTCGGCCACTCCTGCGCCCGCGCCTGCCCGGTGGAAGTACTGTGCGAAGGTGCGTGCGTTCTCAACGACCGCGATGAGCAGCCGATCAAGATCGCGTTGCTGCAGCGCCACGCGACCGACTACGCGCTCGCGCGCAAGCTCAAGCTGTTCGAGCCGGGTTCCCCGACCGGCAAGCGCGTGGCCATCGTCGGCGCCGGGCCCGCTGGGTTAGCGTGCGCGCGCGACCTGCGTCGCTACGGCCACGCGGTGACCGTGTTCGAGGCAAAGCCGCAGCCAGGCGGTTTGAATACCTACGGCATCGCGGAGTACAAACTCAAGAGTGACGTCGCCCTCGCCGAAGTGCAGGACATTCTCGATCTCGGTGTCGAGCTAAAGACCGGTGTGCGGATCGATTCGCTCGATCAGCTTCTGACGCAGTACGACGCGGTCTTCGTGGGTGTCGGGCTCGGGAGCACGAAGCGGCTTGGCATCCCGGGCGAGGACCTGCCGGGCGTGGTCGATGCCCTGACGTTCATCGAGCATCTCAAGACGCATCGGTATCGCGAGACGACGGTGGGGCGGGAGGTCGTCGTGATCGGCGCCGGCAACACGGCGATCGACGCCGTCACGCAAGCGAAACGACTCGGCGCGGCAAGCGCTACGATCGTGTACCGGCGGGGCGAAGCCGACATGCCCTGCTATCACTACGAATACGAGCTCGCCAAGCGCGACGGCTGCGGCTTCCGGTTCAACGTGACGCCGCAGCGCGTGCTGGGGAACGGCGCGGTAGCCGGACTGGAAGTGCAGACCGGCAACGGCAGGGAGACGATTCCCTGCGACATGGTCATCGTGGCGATAGGGCAAGGCCCGCGCACCGATCTTCGCGTGCCGAAGGATGACCCACGTGTCTTCACCGGCGGTGATTGTGCCAACGGTGGCGCGGAGATTGTCAACGCTGCCGCGGAAGGTGTCGCCGCGGCGAGGCAGATTCATGAAAGGCTGACCCATGGCTGATCTACATACGAACTTCGCGGGGATCAAAAGCCCGAACCCCTTCTGGCTGGCCTCTGGACCACCCACCAATACCTACGGCCAAGTCGCCAAAGC
>DASZCG010000285.1:0-8377 GCA_035943355.1 Gemmatimonadales bacterium | reverse complement strand
CAATGGGGCGGTCGGTGGCGGTAAGGGGAGGGAGCCGGTGGCCGTTCGCAAAGGCCGCCCTCGCGAGAAAAAGTGGATCCAACCCGAGGCTCACGAGAGCCAGACCACCGGCTCGTACAAAGACTCTTCTGGAAATCATTGTTTTTGAAAATCCGGCCCACCCAGCGCCAAGCCAACAGCGAGCGCACGGGCCTGAATGGGATCGGTGATATCGCTGAGCTGCTCGAGGATCACGCCCCTCGTGTGGGCGGACATGGTGCCGCCAAGAATCCGCCCGTCCACGGTATCGAGGAGCTGTGCATGATCTGTGGTGGCGGGGATGACCGTATCGAGATTCGCATCGATGCCGGGTAGCCGTCCCCCCGCCAGGGCGACGGCGGCGTTCATTCGGGCCAGCAATGCGCCGCTGTTAACCCAGTGCTCTTCCGTCTCTGCGTAGCCTGTCGGCGCCGGCTGCTGATACAGCGGTTCGCCCAGCCGGGCGACCATTTGCGCGAGTCGCGGCGTCGAATCGGGGTCAGCGGAGATCGCGCGGGTCGCGCTGACGACAAACTCGAATGGCGTTTTGACCTTCGACCGCACGACGCGCGCATCCCAGAAATCGGGCGATGTGACGATGGCGCGCAGCACCGCGCGCATGTCGCCGTGAGTCTTTTGCCACGCGGCGACGGCGGCGTCGATGCATCCGGCCGGCGGGTCGTCCGCGACGAAGCGCATGCAGAGCTTCGCGCTGACGTGATGCATGGTCGCCGGCTGGTTGGCCAGGAACTTGAGCAGGCGAATTCCCTCGTCCTTGCCGTCGTCGTGGAATGTGAGTCCGAAGACGTGCTTCGTACCACGGTCGTGCGCCCAATCATGGAACACGAAACCCGCGCCGCGATCCGGTCGCTCGATGCTCCAGCCGGTGAAAATCCGCGCCACTTCGATGATGTCCTGCTGCGTGTAGCCACCGTCGACACCGAGCGTGTGGAGCTCGAGCAGCTCACGCGCATAGTTCTCGTTGATCCCGGTCGGGCGGCGGCGCTGCGCCTCCCGCCGCTCGTCCGGCATATCGTTCATCCCGAAGCGCCGCCGAGCGAAGAAGTTGGGCGGTGGTCGCGGGGGCGAGGAACCCGGGGCCACGCTTTGCGCATTGTCGAGGTAGAACAGCATCGCCGGGCTCTCCGCCGTCGCGATCAACAGATCTTCGAACCGGGCCAGAGCACGCGGCCGGATGGTTTCCTCGATGTATGAAGGCAACAGGAAGCGGTCGGCGCCTTTTCCAACGAAGACGTTGAAGTGATTGGTCCAGAAATCGACCATCACCTCACGGAGCTGGCGCTCGGACATGGCCGCGCGGACGAGGGCGAGCTGCTGGAGCTGGCCGCCGAGCTCGCGGAATTCCCGCATCGGCTTGGGGAGGTCACCTGGGGCGATGGTGTCAGTGTTTCCCGCTCGCTCCCGCTGCATGCGTTGCCGCTCGCGTTGCACATCGCGATAGCGCTGCGCGAGGTCTTCGCGGTCGTAGCTGAGGATCTTGAACTCCCGCTCGCGCTGCTGCAAGGCCTTGTCGTCGATGCGATCGGGATCGAGCTGTTGCTCGATCCAGCGCATGACCCCGATCTTCGCCACGCTATCGACTTCGCCGGGGCGAGGGCCGTACGCCAGCCGGTTCAAGGCGTGCAATGCCGAATCGCGCGCGCTGAGCTGCGGCGCCTGCGCGGCCAGTGGGACGGGCGACGCCACGGCGAGCGTGGCCGCAACTATAAGGAAATGGCGCATTGGTCTATATGCTGACGCTTCTGTTCATGCGAAGTTAATGAATATGCCTCCTCGCTCCCGCCCGCCCCGCACCAGACGCGGCCACCGTGATGAGGGACCCCCACCCACCTGGGGTCAGCGGCTCGCGGCGCTCAAACACGTGGCGCCCCTGGTGCGGCTGGTGTTTCAGACGCACCGCGGGTACACGGTGGCGATCCTGGTGCTGCGGGTGGTGCGGTCGTTCATCCCCGTCGCGGTCCTGTGGATCGGCAAACTCATCATCGACGCGGTGATCGCGGGCGTCGCGGCAGTGCATGTCGGCCGCCCGGCAGACTGGCCTCATCTCGCCGCTCTCGTGGGCATCGAACTGGGGATTGCGGTGGTCGGCGAAGGGTTGGCGCGCGTCTCCTCACTGCTCGAGAGCCTGCTGGGCGACCTCTTCGGCAACCGCCTTAGCGTACGGCTGATGGAGCATGCCGCGGCGCTCGACCTGGCGCAATTCGAGGACCCCGAGATCTACGATCACCTGGAGCGCGCCCGGCGGCAGACGGTGGGCCGCATCGGGCTGTTCACGTTGCTGCTCGGGACGGCACAGGACCTCATCACGCTCGTTTCGCTCGCGAGCGTGCTGCTGGTCCAGCTGCCCTGGCTGCTGTTGCTACTCACTATCGCGGTGGTGCCCGCGTTCCTGGGCGAAGCGCATTTCGCTTCGCTCGGCTATTCGCTGCTGTTTCAGTGGACTCCGGAGCGGCGCCTGCTCGATTACCTGCGCTACATGGGCGCGTCCGACGAGTCGGCCAAGGAAGTGAAGCTGTTTGGGCTGTCGCGCTTCCTGGTCGGCCGCTACTCGCAATTGTCTGACAAGTTCTACGAAGAGAACAAGAAGCTGGCGGTGCGGCGCAATATGGTCTCGACGCTGCTGGTTACTGTCGGAACGCTCGGGTACTACGGGGCCTACGCCGTCATCATCTACCGCACCGTGCTGGGCGCGTTCACGATCGGGACGCTCACGTTCCTGGCGGGCTCGTTCCGCCAAAGCCGCGATTTGATCCAGCGCGTGCTGCTCGCGCTGTCACAGATCTACGAGCAGAGTCTCTATCTCAGCGATCTGTTCACGTTTTTCGACGTCCGCCCAACGGTCGTGTCGAAACCCGACGCGCGGCCAGTGCCCCGGCCAGTCAAGACCGGCTTTCGGTTCGAGGATGTTGGGTTCCGCTATCCTGGTTCGCAGCGCTGGGCGGTGCGTCATCTGACCTTCACGTTCGAGCCGCACGAGCGCATCGCGCTGGTGGGTGAGAACGGCGCGGGCAAGACGACGCTCGTCAAGCTGCTCGCGCGCCTCTACGATCCCGATGAGGGCCGCATCCTGCTCGATGGCGTCGACGTGCGCGAGTACGATCTCGAGAGTCTCCGCAAGAACATCGGCATCATCTTCCAGGATTTCGTGCGCTACGACTTCATCCTGCGCGAGAACATCGGCGTGAGTCAGATCGAGGCGCTGGACGACGACGCACGGATTCGCGAGGCGGCGCGGCGCAGTTTGGCGGACTCGGTGGCGCAGCGGGTGCCGCAGGGGTTCGACCAGATGCTCGGCAGGCGCTTCGACAACGGCGTCGAGCTCTCGGGGGGCGAGTGGCAGAAGGTGGCGTTGGGGCGCGCGTACATGCGGGAGGCGCAGGTGTTGATTCTCGATGAGCCGACCGCCGCACTCGATGCGCGCGCCGAGTACGAGGTGTTTCTGCGGTTTTCGGAGCTGACGAAAGGACGAATGGCCGTGCTGATTTCGCACCGCTTCTCCACGGTGCGAATGGCCGATCGAATTCTGGTGTTGCAGGGCGGCGAGCTGGTGGATGACGGCACGCACGAAGAGCTCGTCGCGCGTGGCGGGCTCTACGCCGAGTTGTTCAGCCTGCAAGCCGCCGGCTACCGCTGACCAGCTTAGCCTCGGCTCCCGCCTCGGCGGTTAAGTCCTTCGGTCCGACTTGGACCCCGATGGCCTTGAGGAAATCGCTCGGCGGCGTGCCACCTGCGAAGACCCACACATAGTCGTTCGGGATTTCGCGAACCGTTCCGGCCACGTCGAGCCGTACGACTCGCTCGCCGATTTCCACCGGCTGTGAATTGAAGATGACCTGCAGCCGCCCGCCCTTGGTGTATTCGGGCAGGCGTTGCACGTTGCGCTCCTTGATGCGGCTGAAGGACTCGCGCCGGTAGGACAGCGTCACCCGATTGCCGCGCTGGTGGGCGAGCCCCATCGCCGCCTCGACGGCGCTGTCTCCGCCGCCGACGACGAGGATCTTCGCGTCGGTGTACGCCTCCGCTTCGATCAACCCGTACATCACCTTGGGGAGCTCTTCGCCCGGGACGTCAAGCTTGCGTGGCGTGCCGCGCCGACCCAGCGCCAGCACGACTGTCCACGCGCGATAACGCCCCTTGGTCGTTTCGACCGTGAAGCTGCCGTCCGGTTCCTTGCGGATCTGCTCCACCTTTTCGCGGGTGTTGACGTGAAGTCCCGCGCGGCCGTGCACCTTCTGCCAAAACTTGATGATCTCTTCTTTGGAGATCTGGAGCTTGTTGAATTTCCCGTAGATCGGGAATTCCACGGGGCTCGTCATCACGATTTTCTGGCGGGGATACTTCGCGACGGTGCCGCCGAACTCGTCCTGCTCGAGGGTAACGTAGCTGAGCTTCTTCTCGATCGCGCGCAGTGACGCGCTGATTCCGGCGGGGCCGGCGCCCACGATGCAGACGTCCACGACGCCGGCGACGGAGCGCCCGCGTTTCATCCCGAAGAGCCGACCGGCAATCGTGTCTACGCAGTTCCGCCCCTCGTTCACCGCATTCTTGATCAGCGCGAGACCACCCAGCTCGCCGGCGATGAAGAGGTTGGAGACGTTCGTTTCATACTGCGGCGTGCGCTGCGGCGTGTCCGCACTGACGCTGGGACTCGCCATCACGATCGTGATCGCGCCCACGGGGCAGGCTTCGGCGCACAGACCATGGCCGATGCATTTGTGGCCGTTGACGATCGCGGCCTTGCCGCCGATGACGGCCAGCACGTCGCCTTCGGGGCAGACGTCGACGCACGCCCCGCAGCCGATGCAGTGCGTGGCGTCGATGTGCGGATGTTGAGCCCGCGGGCCGTCGGAGCGCAGCTTGCCACGCTCGGCCGCGGCACGTGCTGCCGCCTCCTTGCGATTCATGCGGCGGATATGCCGCACCATCAACAGGAGGACGAGCAACCCGAACGCAGCGTACATCAGAGTCGTAGGCATCAAGGTGGTAGGCATCGGCTCCATCATTTGTACGCAGGAGCTCCTGACTCGAAGCGAGCCAGGGCGCCGCGAATTGCGTCACCTCTGGGCTCCCGCTGAGGCGACTCGAGAGGGTCTCTTTCTTGCCACCGCAGCTTGCGTACCGCAGGTACACGGTGCGCGTCCTGCTGCCAGCCGTGCGGTATCATGCGTCACGGCCGGTGAGCGTCAGAGGGAGTAAAACCTCATCTATGGCTCAGCCCGCTCTGCGCTTGCATCCAGCTCAAATCACCGATCCTGCGGGGCCCGCACCCCGTATGCGGCGCCGGGGCCGCGCGGTGCTCGTGCTGCTGCTCACGGCTCTCACGGCTGTTTGCGTCGTGGGAGCGCGGTATTATCTGGAGCCCATGGCTGCGCGGGTGCGCAGTCCGCTGCATCCATGGCTCAAATCGTCCGGGTACATCGGGCAGAGCGCCGGCCTCCTGGCCCTGGCGCTCTTTCTGTTTCTCTGGCTCTACCCGCTGCGCAAGAAATTTCGTTGGCTCGCGTTCACCGGTGCGATTGCGCGTTGGCTCGATGCGCACGTCCTCGCGGCGCTCGGCCTGCCGCTCCTCGTCGCAGTGCATGCCGCGTGGCGCTTCGGCGGAGTCATCGGCCTGGGCTTCTGGTCCATGATGGTCGTGTGGCTCAGCGGCCTGGTGGGCCGATATCTGTACGCACGCATCCCGCGCAGCCGCGCCGGCGCCGAGTTGACTCGCGATGAGATCGCCGCCCGCCGCACGGGGCTGCTCGAGTTGATCTCCCACCACACGGGTCTCGACCGGCCGGCCATCGAGGCGGCGCTGTTACCGGCGGACGCCGTCGCGCGGCGCACGGGAGTCCTCGGTACGCTCACGCGGATGATCGCGGACGACTTCGCCCGACGCGCGGCGGAGCGCCGCCTGCGGCGCGTGGTGGAGGCCCGTGGTTCGCGGGGGCGCGGCATGGACAAGGTCGCCGTCCGCTTAGTGCTGCGTCTCGCCCGCCAGGAAGTGAAGCTCACGCAGCAGGTGCGCATGCTCGACGCCACGCAGGCCGTCTTCCGCTACTGGCACGTGTTCCACCGGCCCGTCGCGATCGCGGCGCTGCTCGCCGTCGTCGTTCACGTCGCCGTCGTCGTGGCGCTCGGCGCCACGTGGTTATGGTGAGGCGGTGGTCCGTGCTGAGTCTCAGACTCCTCAACTTGCCCGCGCTGGCGCTGCTCCTGGTCGCCCCCCTCTACGCCCAGGAGCGCACGACCTCGCCACACGGCGATCTGAAGTTGGCGTGCGCGACCTGTCACATCGCGAGTGGCTGGACGCCCGTGCGGATCTCCCGAGCGTTCGATCACTCGAAGTCGGGCTTTCCGCTTACGGGCGCGCATGGCACCACAACCTGCCGTGCCTGCCATCATGCTCTGGATTTCAAAGGCGTGGGGTCAACCTGCGTCGCCTGTCACGAGGACAGGCACCGCGGCGAACTGGGGGCGAACTGCGCCAGCTGTCACACGACACGCAGTTTTCTTGATCGCGAGGTGATGGTCAACGCCCACCGGCTGACGCGCTTCCCCTTGCAGGGCGGGCATGTGGGTCTGGATTGCGTGTCCTGCCACAAAGCGGGTGCTCAGGGTTCGATGCAGTTCGTGGGGACGCAGACTGACTGCGTCTCGTGCCACCGAGCGGACTTCAACTCCGCGCCGAACCACGTTGCCAGCAATTTCCCGACTGGATGCCCGCAGTGCCACAACCAGGTGGCGTGGGGTCGGGTCGTCGGCCTGGCAGCAAGCAACCATCCCACGTCTCCCATCGCCCTCACCAGCGTGCACGCGAACAAGCAGTGCGCTGACTGTCATCTGGCCGGCCAGGCGTATGCCGCCGTGCGGCGAACCTGCGACGGCTGCCACCATAGCGATTTCGCCGCCGCCAAGGATCCCGACCATGTGGCGGCGGGATTCTCGATCAACTGCACGGACTGCCATGCACTCGTGGCCGGGTGGGTAGGGGCGACGTTCGCGAGCCATCCCACGACACCCATCAATCCCAAACAGGGCGCGCACGGTGCGGTGACCTGTACGCAGTGTCATACCACGACGCCCTACTCGACGGTGGCGAGGACCTGCGACGGCTGCCACCATACCGATTATGTCAGCGCCAGTGATCCCAACCACGTCGCCGCGGGATTCGCGGTCACCTGCACGGACTGCCACGCGATCGCAGCCGGGTGGACGGGGGCGACGTTCGCCAGCCATCCCACGACACCCATCAATCCCAAGCAGGGCGCCCACGGCGCGGTGACCTGCACGCAGTGTCACACCACGTCGCCCTACTCGACGGTGGCGAAGACCTGCGACGGATGCCACCACGCCGACTACTTGGCGACCAACAATCCGAACCACACGACCGCCGGGTACTCGACCGACTGCGCCTCCTGCCACACAGTGGTGGCCGCTTGGGCAGGGGCGAGCGCCAGTCACCCCACCAGCCCGCTCGCGTTGACCGGGTCGCATGCGGTCCCGCCGCGCGCGTGCACGGATTGTCACACGTCGTCCAATTACGCCAGCGTGGCGCAGACCTGCGACGGCTGCCATCACGCCACGTACATCGGGGTCACCGATCCGAATCACCAAGCGATCGGCATGTCAGCGTTCGCCGCGGCCAATTGTTCGAACTGCCACTCCCCCAGCAAGAGCAGCTTTAGCGGGCCGACCTGGACTCACATGACCATCGTCAACCCGCAGCACGTATCGTTGCCTCATCAGGGCGCGTCGTGCGCGGACTGCCATCAGACTGCTAGCAACTACACGATCAAGAGTTGCGCGAAGTCCGGCTGCCATAGTCGTTCGACCGGGCCCTAAAACCCCCATGGCGGGAGATCAACATCCGATCGCTCTCCGGTTGAGCTTGCTGCTGAGCTTGCTGGCCCCGGCCCCAGGCCCAGCCCCGGCCCAGCAGGCTGCACCAGCGCGCACCGCGAACGTGATCTACTTGGCGCGCGACTGGCTCTTCATCAATGCGGGATGGGGAGAGGGGCTGCGCCAGGGCAGCGAGGTCGAGGTCGTGCGGCGCGGTCGCACGATCGCGGTGTTGCGCGTCGAGTCGGTGGGCGACCACCGCGCATCCTGTGTCATCGCAAATCTCCGGGGTGCGTTGATGCTGGGTGATACCGTTCGCCTGACGCCCGCCGCGCCGCCACCCCAGGCCGCCCCGGTCACGGCTGCGCGAGTGCCTACTGGTGCTGCGCCACTCGCGCCGCCCAATCAGACTGGCTCCGCCAGGGTCGTGACCGCCCCGACCTCCGCGCAGCTGCCCGCTGCGGCTCCCGCTGTGGCCCTCGCCCCGGCCCCGCCCCCGCCCCCGCCCCCGCCC
>DASZCG010000284.1:0-16533 GCA_035943355.1 Gemmatimonadales bacterium | reverse complement strand
TGGCCGCTCCAGGGCCGGTCGCCACCGTCGCCGTCACCACCACGCCGCTCTCATGCACATCGTTGTCTTGCGAATCCCGCAGCCGCACCGCGGGTTGCGTCACAAACGTCACACCGCTCTGCGCGGTGGCTGGCGGGCCGGTTGTGATCACGAGCTGTGTCGCGGTGCCGGAACTCACGACGACGGTAGCGGTCTGTGCGACCGCGACGCTGTTGATCGTGGCCGATACGGTCTTCGACCCGGCGACGCTGGAGACCAGCGTCCCCGCCGCGACCCCGCTCGCGTTCGTGAGACCCGCGGGCTGGGTCAATGTGTTCCCCGTGCCGGTGGCTGCGAGCACCACCGTCGCTCCGGGGATCGGGTTGCTGAACTGATCCCGCGCCGTCACCGTGATCGTCGAGGTCCCGCTGCCCGCGTTGATCGGTGATGTTGCCGCGACGGTCGACAGCGTGGCCGAAACCGCGGCCGGCGCCACGACAACCGCCGCCGTCTGCGTCACTAGCTGCCCATTCACCTGTGCCGACACCGTCTTGGTCTCGGCAACGGTGGAGCTCAGCGTTCCCGTCGCTACGCCGTTGGCATCCGTCGGCGCCGCCGGCCCGGTCAGCGTGTTCCCCGTTCCCGTTGCCGCGAGCGTGACGGTCGCCCCGGGAATGGGGTTACCCTGCGCGTCGCGCGCCGTCACGGTGATCGTCGATGTGCCGCTTCCAGCGGTGATCGGCGAGGTGGCGATGACGGTGGACAGCGCGAGCGAGACGCCACCGGGGTTCACCATCACCGCTGCCGTCTGGGCGATCGTGACGCCCGTGATCGTCGCCCCGATCGTTTTTGACTCCGTGACCGTCGAGCTGAGCGACCCCGTGGCGACACCGCTCGCAGTGGTCGGGCCGGCCGGCTGCGTCAGTGTGTTCCCCGTCCCCGACGCCGTCAGCAACACCGGCGCGCCCGGAATCGGATTACTGAACTCGTCGCGCGCCGTCACCGTGATCGTGCTCGCGCTCGAGCCCGTCGATGCCGTAATGGGCGACGTCGCGGTAATCGTCGAACGCGACGTGGACACCGGCGCAGGTGCCACCGTCACGCTCGCTGTCTGACTGATGGGTACCGCTGTGGCTAACGCCGACACGGTCTTTGGCTCGGCCTTGGTCGAGCTCAACGTTCCCGTAGTGACTCCGTTGACGTCCGTCGGGGTCGTCGGCTGAGTCAGGGTGTTCGCGGTGCCGCTGGCAGTGAGCGTAACCGTCTTCCCCTTGATCACGTTGCCGTACTGGTCGCGCACCGTGACCGTGATAGTGCTGGTACTACTTCCGGTCGACGCGGTAATCGTGCCCGGGGAGGCCACCACCGATGTCTGGGTCCCATTCACCGGCCCGGGCACCGTGAACGCCGTGAACGTGAGCGGCGACCCGACGCCGGTCGCCTGCACCAGCTGGATGCTGTCGGTGGGTGTCGTGATCGTGCCCAGCGTCCAGCTCGTGGTAGCGATGCCGCTCGCGTTCGTGGTCGAAGACAGCGGCCCCACCGATCCGTTGCCGTCGAGCACGGCCCAGCTGATCACCACGCCTTGGACCGGGTTGTTGAACTGATCGGCCACTCGCACCGACAACGGCACCGGGAGCGTCTGGCCAACGGTATCGACCTGGTTGTTGCCGGCCTCAATGGTCATCTGAGTGGCGCCGCCCACGGTGGCGTTCACGCTGAACGTCACGGTGGTCGGCCCACCGGCGAGCGTCGAAGTAGCCGTGGTCGTCTGCACGCCCGAGTTCAGCCCGAGGGTCCGGACCGTCGTGGCGTGACCGGCGGCATTGGTCACGGAGGTGGCCGGGGTGACCGATCCCCCGCCCACTGCCGCCGCCCACGTGACTGTCACGCCGCCCACGGGATTGCCATTGACGTCCGTAATCAGGACATCGTGCGGCGTGGCGAGTGTCGTCCCGACCTCCCCGCTCAGATTGTCGCCGGAGAACTTCACGAGGCTCGTGGCCGCGCCGACGCGGGCGGTGTCGACAAACGTCACCGGGCTGCCGCTCAACCCGTCCGACGTCGCCGTCATCGTGTCGGGCTTGGCGACCGCACTGAGCGTCCAGCTATCCACCTGCGCGATCCCGCTCGCGTTGGTTGTTTGCGAGCCACCCGTGCGAGAGCCGTTCGACGTACCCGTAACTGCGAACGTCACAGGCACGGCACCCACCGGGTTGCCGCTCAAGTCGCGCACGATTACGGAGGGCGGCACGGCAACGGTGGTCTGCACCATCGCTGCCTGATGGTTGCCCCCGTTCACCGCGATCTGCGTTGGGACGCCGGCGACCAAGCTCACAGTGCCGGACGTGGCGCCCGCGAGCGCCGGGGCGCTGAAGCCCAGGGTGCGGGGCCCGACGACACCGGTGATCGTCAGGTTCGTGAAGGTGGCGAGACCTCCTGCATCGGTAGCTACCGAGAGCGTCCCCCCCAGCACGCCGCCTCCCGAAGCGATCACCGCGGCCACCGGCGTGCCGCTCTGGCTGACCGGATTCCCCGCCGCGTCCTGGAGCTGGACCGTAGGCTGTTGCGCGAAGAGGATGGCGTTCTGCGCGCTGGCAGGCGGCTGCGTGGCGATCGCGAGCTTGGCGGCCGGGCCGGCCGTGAGCGCAATCGGCGCCGTAATCGCGGGGGTCAGGCTGCCCGCCCCAAGAGAGAGGGTGTAGATCCCGGTGAGACCGTTGATCGCCAGCGCGCTGAAGCTCGCGACGCCGTTGAGATCGGTGGTCGCAGTCGCCATGGTCAAGGTCGCGCCCGTCGGGCCAGTCACGACCGCCGCCATCACGACGACGCCTCCCTCGCTCACATCGTTGTCCTGCGCATCCCGCAACCGCACTACGGGCTGCGTCGCGAGCGGCACGCCACTCTGCGCCACGGCCGCCGGCTCAGTCACGAGCACGAGCTTCGTCGCGCCTCCGGACGTCACGGCCACGGTGGCAGTCTGGGAGATCGCGACGTCGTTGATCCTGGCCGACACGGTCTTGGACTCGGCCACCGTCGAGCTCAGCGTGCCTGTCGCCGCCCCGCTCGCGTTGGTCGGCGCCGCGGGCTGCGTCAACGTATTCCCGGTCCCCGTCGCGGCGAGCACCACGGTGGCCCCTGGAATCGGATTGCTGAACTCGTCCAGCGCCGTCGCGGTGATGGTGGAGACCCCCGCCCCCGCCGTTATCGGGGAGGTCGCGGTCACCGTAGAGAGAACGGGCGATACCGCCGCGGGCGTGACCGTCACGACCGCCGTCTGCGCCATGAGCACCGTGTTCACGCGCGCCGACACCGTCTTCGCCTCGGCCTTGGTCGAGCGCAACGTTCCCGTAGTGACTCCGTTGACGTCCGTCGGGGTCGTCGGCTGAGTCAGGGTGTTCGCGGTGCCGCTGGCAGTGAGCGTAGCCGTCTTCCCCTTGATCACGTTGCCGTACTGGTCGCGCACGGTGACCGTGATAGTGCTGGTACTACTTCCGGTCGACGCGGTAATTGTGCCTGGGGAGGCCACCACCGATGTCTGGTTCCTATTCACCGGCCCGGGCACCGTGAAGGCGGTGAACGTGAGCGGGAAGCCGGTGCCCGTCGCCTGCACCAGTTGCGTACTGTCAGTCGGCGTCATCACCGTTCCCAGCGTCCAGCTCGTGGTAGCGATGCCGCTGGCGTTGGTGGTCGAGCTCGGCGGGTTCACCGTCCCACCGCCGTCGGTCACCGTCCAGCCGATCGGCACGCCCACCACGGGATTGTTGAACTCGTCGGTCACACGTACCGCGAGTGCCACGGGCAGCGTTTGGCCGACCGTGTCGACCTGGGCGTCACCCGATTCGATGGTCATCTGAGTAGCGCCACCCACCGTCGCGTTGACGTTGAACGTCACCGTGCTCGACCCGCCGGCGAGCGTGGCCGTCGCGGTGGTCGTCTGTGTCCCGGCGCCCGGCCCCAGCGTCCGCACGGTGCTGGCCAGACCGTTGCGGTCGGTGGTCGCCACCAGAGGCTGCACCGAGCCACCCCCCGTCGCCGCGGCCCAGGTGATCGAGACCCCCGGCACGGGATTGCCGTGCGCGTCGGCGATCAGGACGACGTGCGGCGTCTGGAGCGCGGTGCTGACCTGTCCGGTGAGATTGTCCCCGGAGAACTTCGTAATGGTGGCGGGCGGTCCCGGTGTGACCGTCGCCGTGAAATACACCGGGCTTCCGCTGAGCACCGGCGACGTGGTGGCCTGGAGCGAGTCAGTCCCGGCGACGGTGCCGAGCGTCCACGCGCCGACCTGGGCGACGCCGGCGGCGTTGGTCGTCTGAGACCCGCCTGTGACGGAACCGTTCGACGTACCCGGGGTCACGAACGTCACCGCCACGCCGCTCACCGGATTGCCGCTCGCGTCACGCACGATCACTGAGGGCGCGACGGCCACCGCGGTTCCGGCTGCCGCCGACTGCCCGTTACCGGCGTTGACGTCCACCGTGCTCGCGGGCCCGGCTGTAAGGTTGATGGCGCTCGACGTGACGTCCGTCAAGCCGGGGCTGGTGAATCGCAGCGTGCGGGTGCCCACCACTCCGGTGATCTTGAGATCGGTGAACGACGCGACACCGGAGGAGTTGGTGTTGAGGGTGAGCGTTCCGCCCAGCGTGCCGTCCCCTGAAGCGATCGCCGCCGTGATCACCGTTCCGCCCTGGCTCACGTTGTTGCCATCGGCGTCCTGGATCTGGACCACGGGCTGTGGCGATAGCGGGACGCCGTTCTGCGCCGTGGTGCCGGGCGGGGTCGTGATGGTCAGCTTCGCCGCAGGGCTCGCAGTCACGACAAAGCTGGAGCTCGTGACCGGGGCGAGGCCTGGCGACGTCGCGACGAGCGTGTAGCCCGAGCCGGAGCGATTGATCCGGAGATCGCTGAACGTGGCCACGCCGGCTGCGGCCGCCACCGCCGTCGTGCCGGAGAGGACCGCGCCCGTCGGGCCCGAGCCGAGCGAGATCGTGACCTGGCCCGCAAAGCTCGTGAGGGTCGCACCGTTACCGTCCTGCGCGCTGACCCTGACGGCGGGCGCGATGGCGCCATTCGAAACCACGTTGGTGGGCTGGACGGTGAAGACGAGCAGGGTCGGCGGGACGCGGATGTAGAAGTCGGGACTGGTCTCGAGATTCTCGCCGAATGCCGTCCACGGACCAGCGCGCCCGGTCTGATCAACCGCCCGAGCCTGCCAGTGATAGAACGTGTTGTCCGCCAGGCCGGTGAGCGCGACGGTCGTCGTGCTACCGCTCGTCACCGGTACGCTCGAGCCGCTCGCGATGTTCGTGAAATCGACGCCCACCGGTTTCAGCTCCACCTCGAGGCGGAGCTGGTCGCCAGGATCCGGATCGGTGAGCCGCGCGCGGAAGTAGAGCGACCGTTCGGGAATCGTGTCGCCCGCGCCAATCACAGTGGCGCCGTCGATGCGAAGCTGCGTCAGGCTCTCGGGCGCGGCGGGCGCGTGGGCGACGGCGGTGCGGAAGTCAGCCTCGGCCTCGGTGTTGCCGCCGTATGAGCTCCAGGTCCCGGCGTGCCCACCCCGATCGACGGCGCGCGCCTGCCAGTGGTAATCGGTCTGATCGGCCAATCCCACCACGGTCACGGCGGCGATGCTTACACTCGTCCCAAGCAGGCTCGACGCCGTTGGTTCACCCGTGAATGCCGTGCCCAAGGGCCGGACTTCGACCTCGAGCCGCACTGAATCTCCTGGATCCGGATCGAACACCGTGCCCTTGAACACCACTGTCGCTTCGTCGGTCGGCCCACCGACGGCGATTGCTGTCACGGCGTCGCTCTTGAACTGCCCGAGCCCCGCGGGAGCGGCGGGCGGGTCGGGCACAGCCACCAGGAAGTCGGGGTCCACCTCCGCATTAGCTCCGAAGCTGGTCCACGCGCCCACGCGGCCGGTCTGGTCCAGCGTGCGAGCCCGCCAGTGATACCCGGTGTTGTCGGTCAGGCCCGCGACGCGCACCAGAGCCTTTTCGTTGGCCGCGACCGGCGCGCCGACGACGGTCGCGGCGCCAGTGAACGCCTCGCCGACGGGACGCAATTCCACTTCCAGCCGCAGCGAGTCGCCGGCGTCGGGATCGCTCACCACGCCACGGAGGACGACAGCGGGTTCAGCGCTCACACCGCCGGTCGCCACGGCGGTCACTGAGTCGGCACGCAACTGTTCGAGGGATGCGGGCGCATGCGGCGCGCGCGGGCGGAACAACCGTAACGTGTAACTTCCCGAGTCGTAGCGCGCGACGGTCGCTGCTTCGAGGACGAATGCCCCGCTGCGGGGCAGGAGCTGATAGCGCAAGCAGGTCGTACCGGGCAGGCCTGCGCAGCCGCTCCGCTCGAGGAGCGGAACTCCGGCAGCGGCTGGGGGCGTCGCGGTCGTATCGAGAATGAGATAGGGGGCGAACTTGTCCGACGCCAGCTCGATCGATACGCTGTCGCCCGCCGATCCCAAGAAGCGGAACAAGTCAGCGAAGGTGGAGTCGCGGTGTGGTGCCGCGCAGTCGAGGCTTCCGAGCGAGCCGAACAGCTCGGAGTCGATCGTCAACGCCTGGATGACACACGGGTGGACAGTGAACTGAACCGGAATGCGGGCTTCGCCACCACCCGTCAGCGCTGCCACGACGATCGTATCGCGATAGACGCCTACCCCGAGTCCCGTCGGGTCGGCGCTCACTGCGAGCACCCCCGGGGCGTTTCCGCTTTGCGCCGACAGCCGGACCCACGGGCTCGCTCGCGAGGCCGCCGCCGTCCAGCCCAACGCACCCGAAGCTCCGTTCGAGATTTGCAAACTCATGACCCGAGCGCCCAAGCTGCCGACGGCGGCCGAGTCGTCCAGCCGCGTGGGAGTGACTTGGAGAATCCCGCCGTCTGGGGGCTGTAACAGCTTGTCGACACGGCAAGTCACCAGTGAGACAGAACCGCCTGTCACTGACAAGAGCAATAACAGACGACGGATGCGCGTGTTGGGGACCCAAGCCATGGGCTGGCGTGCAAGTGCAAGCTGCAAGCCAGTTGTCGGTCCCGTCGCTCGGCGTATCGTGTTCCCGGACTGCGAGTTACGCTGAGAATTCGACGCACTCCATGACGGTACTCAACCGGCGTGGCGGATGTGTTACACCTTCGCTGACCCGCAGACTAGTCCCATAGAGCTAGGGCGTCTGCTCGCGGGACCCCTCGACATGCGGCGCGACTCGCGTCGCGTTCGCGCGCTACGGGGGTGTCCTCAGGCAGGAACTCGTCATCGAGGCCGCGTACGACCTGCGACGAATCGTCGCGCGGGACTTCCGCACAGCGGGGGAGGACGAGGGCACGACAGTGGTCCTGTGCCGATCGTAGACGCGGGCCATGTTCGACCTCTGTCAACGACGCCGTTCTCGCCGCTGCGTGGCCAAGCGCTTCAATGGCACGGTTGCGACACAGTCCGAGGGTTCTCCAGCAGACTCCGAGCCGCTAAGTTCAAGCCCTGCATAATCGGGCGCCGTAGCCAAGTGGTAAGGCAGAGGTCTGCAAAACCTCGATTCGTCGGTTCGATTCCGACCGGCGCCTCTCCCGCGTGATCACTCCCACAAAGACAACCCGTCGCGCCGGAGCCGTGGCTACCGCCCGATCATCCGGAGCGCGTACCGCAGCAGTTCCTTGAGTACGATATCGTTAGCACGACAGCCAAGAGTCCCAGTTGCATTACGCCAGTTTCCCTCTAACATGGCGGGAACCGCAACCGGAGTACTATGGCCGTCGAGACGCAGCCCCGGAGCACGGTGAGGTCGCTCGTGCGTTCCTTGGGCGAGCAGTTCAACGGCTTTTCCTGGCTATGGCGCGTGGCGGCCCTCGCGGCCGTCTATTTCCTTGTCGCCCGGCTGGGGCTGCGGTACGCGACGATCGGAGCGTCGATCTCGCCGGTGTGGCCTCCCACCGGGCTCGCCATCGGCGCCTTGACCATTCTCGGGCTGCGCTTTTGGCCGGCTGTGCTTGTCGGAGCATTCCTCGCGAACGCGACGACCAACATTCCCATACTCGCTGCCGCGGGCATCGCGTGCGGCAACGCGGCGGAAGCGACGCTCGGCGCATATCTGCTGCGGCGTCGAGCCGGATCGCGAGTGGCGTTGGATGAGCTGGCCGGTATCCTGACGTTGGTGCTGAACGCAGCGCCCGTTGGTGCGCTCGCGAGCGCCGCCGCGGGTGTCACGGCTCTTTGGCTCGCGCATGTCATACCTGCAAACAATCTCCCTGCGGCGTTGGGCCTGTGGTGGTCGGGTGACTATCTCGGTGCGTTGGTGGTCGCACCGGCCCTGCTCACTTGGCGCGGTGTTTTCCGATCACCGATCGCACGCCCCGAGATCATGAAGCTGCTCCTTCTGGTGCTCGGCGCCGTGCTGGCAACCACCGTGGTCTTCGGCAATTTCGTTCCGCCTTCGTTCCTCGAGCCGGCTCAATACCCGTACCTGCTGTTCCCGTTCGTCATGGGTGCTGCGCTGCGATTCGGACCACGCGGCGCCTCGGTGCTGACTCTCACCGTCGCGTTACTCGCGGTCGCCTACACCGTCCGAGGCGGTGGTCCGTTCGTGATGCAGAGCTTACCGAACACCAACGTCGCGCTCATGATTTACGTCGGCGTGCTCGCGATCAGCGGACTGCTGCTGAGTCCGGCGGTCGCGCGGCGCGTCAGGGCGGAAAATGCCCTGCGGGAGGCGCATGGGCACCTGCAGGCAGTGATCAACAGCTCGCCGCTGGCGATCTACACCGTCGACGCGGCCGGGGCCGTACAGAGTTGGAATCCCGCGGCCGAAACTTTGTACGGCTGGAGGGCGGATGAATTGATCGGCAGCCCCCTGGCCAGGATCACGCAGGATATGGAGAGCAGATACGGGATTCGCGAGCGCGTGTTCCGCGGGGAGACGGTGCGGGGCATAGAGATCGGCGCCACGAGGAAGGATGGAACGCCGGTCACAGTCAGCGTCGCCGGCGCTCCGCTGCTCGATGCTCCGGGACGTGTGTCGGGCATGATGCTCATCGCCGCCGACCTGACCGAGATGCGACGCCTCGAGGTCCAGTATCGTCAAGCCCAAAAGATGGAAGCGGTAGGTCGCCTCGCCGGTGGTATCGCCCATGACTTCAACAACCTGCTCACGGCGATTCTGGGAACCACGGGCCTGCTGCTGGAAGACCGCCACCTGGCCCCTCAAATGCAGCTCGACGTTCACGAAATCGAGAAGGCCGCGAAGCGAGCCGCCGGCCTCACGCGACAACTCCTCGTGTTCAGTCGTCAACAGGTGCTCGAGCCGCGGCTGCTCGATCTGAACGCCGTCGTCCGAGACCTGGAGCGCATGTTAGGGCGGCTGATTGGCGAAGACGTCGAGGTGCACACGAAGCTCGCGGCGGAATTGGGAACGGTGCTGGCCGATCAGGGGCAACTCCAGCAGGCCATCGTAAACCTGGTCGTGAACGCCCGTGATGCCATGCCGAAAGGCGGTCGAGTGACGATCGAGACGGCCGACGTCGAGCTCGACCCGCGCCAGTTGGAAGCCAGTGCACTGACGCAGCCCGGTTCGTACGTGCTGCTTGCGGTACATGATACCGGCGCGGGCATGGATGCCGCGACGAAGGCACGGCTGTTCGAGCCCTTCTTCACGACCAAGGAACCGGGCCACGGCACAGGGCTTGGCCTGGCCACGGTGTACAGCATCGTGAAGCAGAGCAGCGGCTACATCTGGGCTTACAGCGAGCTCGGGCAGGGGGCGACGTTCAAGATCTATTTGCCTCGAGTCGCCGGTGCGCCTCAAGCAGTCACCCCATCTCTGGCAACGCTCGCCGTGGGCTCGGAAACGGTACTCGTCGTCGAGGACCAAGCAGAGGTGCGCGCGCTCACCACCCGCATCCTGGAAGCACGGGGATACACGGTGCTCGCCGCCGAGAATGGCAGTGCGGCGGCCCAGCTTGCGGATCGGTACCTGAAGCGAATCGACCTGCTGTTGACCGACGTCGTTATGCCCGGCGTCAATGGACGCGAGCTGGCGCTCCGACTCGCCGCGCAGCGGCGTGACATCAAGGTGCTGTTCGTGTCCGGTTACACCGGGGAGGCCATTCGCCAGCATGGCTTGCTGGAACTCGGTGCGGCGTTCCTGCAAAAGCCGTTCACGCCGGATGTGCTGGCACGCAAGGTGCGCGACGTTCTCGACATGACGACGCCGCGACTGAGTTAGCGGCGCCTTTCTCTCAACCCTCACTACCAGGTCCGCCACAGTGACATCGACCCGATCGCTCCTCACGGCGACTGTTGTGCTGCTAGCGGGTTGCAGTGGTGCGGCAGGACCAGGACAGCGCTCGCTCACGCTCACTCCCACAGCCTTCACGCTCGTCGTCGGCGACACGGTGCAGCTTGACGGGATGGTCCGGGACGGCGCCGGCAACCCCGTGCCCGGCGCTGCGGTCAACTGGGCTACGAGCGACCCAGCGGTGGCGCAGGTCGACGGCAATGGGCTGGTGACCGGGTCCGCGAGTGGATCCGCCACCATCTCGGCCGCGAGCGAGAGCGACACGGCCACGGCTGCTATCACAGTCCACGGCGTGCCATGTCTCAATCAGGCTGGGCCCACCGTCACAGTGTCAGGACAGCAGAGCTCCGCGCTCTACAACACGACCGCCGCCGTCGACACCAAGTTCGACGCGTCCACTGCCCAATTCCTGGCACCAGACGACGTGGCCACGCGCGTGGGCGGCGCGGGCCTGTGTTATCACGGCGGGCAGGTGGTGGGCCAAGGTCCTCCTTCCACTTCCTGGACCATCATGCACGACCGCTACGGCATGGTGGTGCGTGACGCGCCGTTCTTCCAGATCGAGGGCGTCACCTTCTTCGACTACGGCGACGGCGTGAGCATGGACGACCAGCGAGATGGCGGCTGGACCATCCGCAACGTGCACGTGAAGTACAGCCGGGACGACTGCGTCGAGAACGACTTCTTGAACAGTGGGATGATCGACTCGTCGTTCTTCGACGGCTGTTACGACGGCATGAGCTCGCTCGAGTACACCAGGGCACTCGACGGCAGCGCGAACCTCGTGGTGATCAGGAACTCGCTGTGGCGGCTTCAGGCGATGGACCAGGCCTACTCGGGTCCACTCCCCAATCACAATGCGTTCTGGAAGTGGAGCGACAACGCTCCCCAGCTAGCGCTGTACGGCAACGTGTTCCGCGCCGACGCCGGATCGGAGGAGGGGAACGGCGCAGGCATGTTCATGGCGCCGCCCCCCGGGAAGCTCGCCGATTGCGCGAACAACGTCATGGTGTGGCTTGGGCCCGGCGCGTTCCCCGAGCAGCTGCCCACGACGTTCGACGGGAAGGTCTGCTTCACGCTGATGACCGGTGCCACGGGTCTCGACTATTGGAACAATGCCGTCGCGCAGTGGAAGGCCGCGCACCCGAGCGCGCTGGCGGACATCGGACCACCGATCGTGTCGCTCTTCTCTCCCGGGGTGACGGGGAGCGCCGCTCTCACCGGCACCGTCAGCCTCACCGCGACGGCGGTCGACGACGATTCGGTGGTCGCGGTGGTGTTCCGGATGACCGGCGACAGCATCGGTACGATGGCCACCGCCGCTCCGCTCACCAAGTACACGCTTACGTGGGACTCCCACGGCGAGCCGAACGGAACGTACGCACTCACGGCCACGGCGCGCGACGCGGCCGGCCATGCGACGACCTCGGCGGCCGTCACGGTGACCGTCAGCAACTAGCGAGGCGCTACGGTGCGCGCGCGAGCGAGAAGTCGACCCGGCCGCGGGCGCCGAACAACTCGAGCTGGACGGTCCAGACGCCGGCCTGACCCGCTGCGGTCTGATTGTCCTGTTGGTACTCGAGCGGGATCATCCGATACACCGTATCACCGGCGGCGTCGATGATCGTGAGCCGCCCTTGGCCGTGATGCACGAAGCTTCGATGGAACACCGCAGCCACCGGTCCCGTGATGGTCCAGTTCCAGGTGCGGGTGTCGGTCACGTTGTCCAGGTCCCATGCTTCGAAGCGCAAGCTGTCGGTCAGGACGGTGGCAATCTCGCGGTTCTCCGGACCGAGGGCCTTGATGATCGAGTCCTGACAGGCTGACGCCGTCGCGATTACCACGACGAGCAGCGCCAGTCTACCCAGCGATCTCCCACACAACGCCGGGGTCATGGCAGCCACCTCGGGACCGACCAACTGCCGTAGGCCCGAATCTGGGTCCCGTCCGCCGAGACGTCGGGGAAGTCGTCGTACTGGCTGGTGCGGTGATATGCTGTGACAGACGCACCCACGCCGAGGCGGCCGCTGTAGTACAGCCGGCCCTCGAGCGACGCCGCGTACTGGTAGTGATCGCCGTTGAATCCGCTGAGGACCGGCTCCCACAGCATTCTGGCACGGGCGTCGATCGCCGCGAGTCCCTCCCAGATCGCCGACAGGCGGGCATTACCACCGAAGCCGAGCCCGTAGTCGTAGTCGCGTCCCTCCTGCGAGACGTAGTAATCGGACTGGGTCGCGACGATTGGATAGGCGGCACCCAGCAGCTCGCTCTGAATCCGGAAGCCATGCGGGTCCCCCCAGCGTGAGACCAGCCCCCCCAGGAATCCCTGGCCGCCGAATTCGATCGCCTCGGAGCTGAGGAACTCGTACGACATGAACGCCGCGAGCTGGTGCTGGGTGTGCTCGCTCTTGCTGAGCTCGTGCGCGGCGAGATTGCCGCGCGCGGTCAGCCGGGCAAAGCGGCCGCGCGTGCCCTGATTCTGGGTAGCAACTTCGAAGCCCACGTTGAACGCCGAGAACGGCGCCTTGCCGACGTCAGCCACTTGGTCGCCGTAGAACAGGGTTGCCTGGAGGAAGCCAGCCCCCGTCGTCCCGGTCTTGCCGAGGTTGTCGCCTCCCGTGGCCGAGCGATAGCCGACGTCGAACGACGCGAAGATGCGGCTGGGGCGCCAGTCGGCAGGGTTGGCCACGATGTCGTTCATCTGGCCGCGGGTCAGCCGGTTGAACCCACGCACCGGGTTCAGCGCAGTCGCGCCGATCTCACGCCAGGTGCGTTCCGCTCCGGTCGCCCGATTGTCGAGCGTCAACGAAGACATCTTGAAGAGCATCTCGCCCAGCGTGATGCCGCCCAGGCTGGTGTTGAGCCAGTCGTTCGGCGCCGGCGCCCACCCTTCGAAGAACCACTCCCACATCAAGCTGCCACCGAACGCCCACGGCACCGACTGCCAGAAGTTGTAGCCGTTGGTGCGCCCGGCGTTGAAGTAGAGGCTGCCGTGATAGGGATGGGAGAACTGGTTGTTCAAGAACTTGTTGTTGTCCCACACCCAGGGGTTTTCGATGTTCGTCGCCCACACGGACGGTCCGATCTTGGCCCACTCGGCGTCCCGCACCACGGAGTTGATGGTCCACGGGATGAGCTGCACGATCATGACTTCGCCGAATCCGGGCCAGAAGCGCTTGGGCGGATTGCAGTCGGGGCAGGGGAGTTGGCGCCGCTGGTTCCCGAACGCGACCGGCGCGCTGTGAGGCCATGCCGCTGCGGGGATGAGGAAGGGAGCTGGTGCGCTCGAGGCGACCGCCTGGGTCGCCGCGCCGCGCGCCAGCACGCCGATCATCGATACGACGATGACGGCACAAGGCACCATCGCTCGTGCTCGGTATGGCATCGAAATCATCCTTACGCTGGATTGGTAGCTACCGCCGGCGCCCGCCGCCGCTGCGTCCACCGCCACGACTGCCACCGCCCCCGCCACGGGATGAGCTGCGCTGGCGCGCCTGGTACTCGCGCTCCTGCCCGCCCCGGTTGGTCCCGGCGCGATCTTTCGACCAGCTGCTGCCCTGGCGGGATTCCCATCCGTTGTTCGTCCGGCGACTGACGTTGCCGTTCCGGTCCGCGAAGACGTTGTTCTGGCCCCGCGCCGTGCGGTTCGCCCCCCCGATTTGAGTCGATGCCCTGTCGCGGCTCTGGCGGTTCGCCGTGCGGCCGCGGTTCTCCGGACGGTTATAGATGCTCGAGTTGGCGCGCCCCCCCCCAGCCCCCCGGCCGCCCTGGGATGCCCTGTTTCCCGCTGTCGGTCGGTTTCCGCCGCCGGCGGTGTTGCCGATGTTGACTTGGTTCCGCCCACCACGCCCTGCATTCCCGCGGCCACCCCCGGTATTGATCGTGCAGTTGTAGCAGGCGCGGTAACCGCCCGCCGGGTAATAGCGGCTGCTGCTGCCGATCGCCACGCCGATGCCGACGGCGAAGAATCCCGCGGCGAACGTCGTCCCCATGCCCCAGCCGGTGTAGGGGTTGTAGCTCACCGCGACGCCGTAGGTCACAGGGTGCGGGTAGTACACAGAGCCGATATAGGGCGGATAGTACCAGCCAGTGCCGTAGACCGGGACGCCGTAGTAGGGATAGGCGCCAGTGTATCCCGGCGTGTAGCCGACGTACACAACTTCGGGCGTGGAAGCGTACACAGCCACATAGGTCAGGTTGTAGACCGGTACACTGGGTGGGATTTTGCTGATCGCATCCTTCGGGATGCTGTCGGCGACCACCCACGGTCCCTGTGCGCTCGCGGACTTGAACCAGACGGCATTGTCGCACGCGTAGTACGCGCCACCGACGCGCAGCACCTGCGATGCGGTGTTGGTCGCGTATGCAACCGTGGTGCCGGTGATGTCGACGAATTTGGGCTCGCCGTCGTACTTCACGGCTAGCGTCGCCTGGCTACGCTGCACCGCCGTGGTTTGCGGAATCTCGAGGTCGAGGAGCGCGTCCTGCGCTTCGACGGTAAGCGCGATCGCGCTGCGGACGCCGCCGATGGGGGACTCGGGCGGAATCTCCTGGAACGCCGCCGGGAGCGAGTCCGGTCGCGCGAAAGTCCACGGCCCCTGCAGGGACTCGCTCTTGAACCACCGTCCGGAAATCAGGAGATAGTTGTCTCTCCCTTCGGTTTCCCGAATCCACGGCGTCTCGGTGTTCTCGACGTACAGCAGCTTGCCGCCCGCCGTGGTCTTCCAGGTGGGAGGGCCTTGCGTCACCACCAGCTCGGTCGGTTCTGTCGCCGTGATGATGGCTGGAGGCGGCGCGAACAACGTATCCGCGTTGATGGCGCTGTCTGCATGCGTGGTCGATGTGTCTCGCCGTGCTGCAGAACTGTCCGTGCGCGCCAACGTATCGGGCCGAGGTGGGGGGGGTGTGCTGTCGGGTTTCGGCGCCAGCGTGTTGACGTACTGGACGGACGCCGCCGCTTTGGTGGACGTGTCTGCCTCTGCTACGGTCGTCTCCGCGGACTGCATTTTCGCAACGACGGCTGGCGGCGTTGCGGGGGCCTGCCACGGGCCCTTGGGATCGGTCGCCGAGTACCATGTCGCGCCGTCGGTCAGCCAGTAGATGCCGGTGGTCGTGTCCTTCACCACACCGAATGGCGTGTTGACCACGAGCGCCAGGGGTGTGCTGTCGATCGGCTGCAGCCGCGGCTCGCCGTCGTACAACAGCAGCACGGCGAGCTGCTCCGAGAATACGATCTTCGGCGCGTCATTCTTCAAACCATCGGTGTGGCTACGCTCCGCCTCGGCCGACGCGAGGCTCGCCTGGAGCCGCGCGATCGTCATGCGAAAGCCGGAAGGTGGAAAATCCGTCTCGACATACTGCGTGAACCGCGCCTGCTGGTCCGGCGTCGCGTCGGGCCAGCGCACCCGCGTGATTTTGAGATCGTGCAGCCACACCATGCCGGAGTCTCGATCTACGTCGACCGTGGCTCGCATCCACATCGCACCGAAGATCGGATCGGGTCTGCCGGTCACCTTGAGCGCGATGGCACCCCGTGCCGTCAGCTCGTTTCCGGTGAGCTTCTCGGCCTGCGGCTGGTACAGCACGATCGTCCCGGTCGCGCCGCCCGACACGGGGATCTCGCGCGGCCAGGTGTAGTCCTGCGCGTTCAGCGCAGAAACGCAGAGCGCCAGCGATGTCAAACTGCCGGCCACCATCCGAATGATTGCGGTCGTTCTCACACGGGTAATCCTGTGTTCCGTGTCCCTGAGGCGGGATAGGACTAAGGGCGTATTCCCCATCTCCCAGAGATCAGCGCATCGTGAGCTATTACAACGTGATCGCTCTATAAAGGAGAGGCCGCCCATGTCGTCGTCAAGAGTTCTCGCGCTCACCATCGCCATGATGACGGTATCGGTCGTACCGGCGCGCGCTCAGCACCGGGGGACCGTGGAGCTCGGCGGGTTTGCACGCTACGGCACGTACGATGCCGACCTCGGTCTCGAGAACGCAGCGGGGTGGGGCGGCCGGTTAGGATTCTTTCTCTCCGACAAGATTCTCCTTGAAGGCGACGGTGCCCTTGCACCCACAAACATCGGCGGCGGCGGCCCCGACGTGGATCACACTCCCGTACACGTGCGCCTGATGGGCAATCTCCCGTTCGCAAAGCGGATGGCGTTCCTGCTCGGCGGCGGGTGGGCGTACAACAAGTTCAGTAAGGGGCTCACCGGAACGGAAAACGGCGTCGGCGGACTGGCTGGTTTGCGGCTGAGTCTCG
>DASZCG010000283.1:0-5468 GCA_035943355.1 Gemmatimonadales bacterium | reverse complement strand
ACCTTGAAGCCCGAAAACGCCTTCTGTGCCCAGCGCAATAACGCGTAGCGCTCGCGGTTGCGCTGGAATTCGAGATCGGCATTGACCTGAAACGCTCGCGGCGTCCCGAACTCATCCACGATGACGGAGTGGTCGATGACGAGCTCGGCGGGCAGGAGCGGGTTCACCCGCTTGGGATCGCCGCCCATCTGCACGATGGCGTCCCGCATCGCCGCGAGATCCACAACCGCAGGCACGCCGGTGAAGTCTTGCAGCAGCACGCGCGCCGGCATGAAGGCGATTTCCTCATCCGGCGGCTTGAGCGGCTCCCAATGAGCCAGCTTCTCGATGTCTGCAGGCCGAACCACCCGGCCGTCTTCGCGGCGCAGCAGGTTCTCGAGCAGGATCCTCAGAGAGTAGGGCAAGCGAGCGACCGGGAGGCCGCGGCGTTCGAGGGCGTCGAGGCGGAAGATCTCGTAACTGGAGCCTCCGGGGGGGGCCTTGAGCGTCGCTCGACTGCCAAAACTGTTCGCGCTCATTGCGGCAAGACCTTCACAGCGACCACGAAATACTCCGTCTCTCCAAAGCAGGTCGTGGGCACGCCCATGTGCTGCTGGTACGTCAACGCAACCCGCCTGCCCAGCGACGAGTTGATGTGCTGCGCAATGTCGTCATCTCTCACAGTAAAGTAGAATTTCTCCGGATTGGTGCCCGGCATCGACACCATCGCCAGCTCACCCTCCCAGGTCTTGCATAGCCATCCCTTCTTCGAGAATTTCTGGACGAATCCGGCGCGCTCGCCTTCGGAGTAGGTCCACTGCAACGCCGACCAGGTGTAGATGGCGAAGACCAGAATTGGCGTGAGCAGGATTCCCGCGATAATGAGCTTGCGCTTGCGTGTGAGCTGGAAGTTGAAATTCACGAAGCGGAATCTACCTCGTAGGATTCGGTGCGATAAGGCGTAAACCCGCGCTTCAGGTAATTCGGCAGCGCGTTGGGGTGGTCCAGCGTACAGGTGTGCAACCAGACGCGTTGGGGGCCGAGCGCCCACGCGTCCTGGACGGCGCTCGAGAGCAGGTGCTTGCCGAAGCCGCGCCCAAACTCTGCGGCGACGATTCCGAAGTACGCGATCTCCACCGAATCATCGTCCGCGACGCGCCGCAATTCATACCACCCGGCGAGGTCGGCGTGTTGGTTACCGGTCGTCCGCGTCGCGACGAACAGCTGAATGGCCGGATCGGCGAGATGCCGCGTGATGTCGTCGTCGCTCCAGTCCCAGCGGTCGCGCCAGTGAAACGCCTCTCCCACGGCGCGGTAGCACTGCCGGTACAGCTCTGGAACCGGACGCTTGGCGTGCGCGATGGCGATGTCGGGAAAATCGCCGAAGGACACGTTGAATTGGGCGCGGTCCTTGAGCTCGAGGTAGGTTCGAGTCACCTGCATGTCTTGAAATCTAGGCGTCGGGTGTTTGGTGTCAGGTGTGTGCGGTCAGACACCTGACACCCGACACCTCTCGCGGTATGTTTCGCCCATGACTTTCAACCGTATGGGCACGCTGCCCCTGCCGCTCGCGCTGCACCTCGCTACGCATACGGTCATCGGTTTGTTCTGCGCCTTCGCGGGGGGCCTCAATCTCATCGATCCCACCAAGATCATCCCGAACGCGGTCATCTTCCTCGGTCTGGCGGGGTTCAGCTGGGGCTACGTATTCGGCATTCTCATGGCGCGCAAGGAAGTGGTGGGTCTGGGCGTGGTCGCCAGTATCGGCTACATCGTGGCCGGCATCTGGCAGCTCGGGCCGCACTGGGCACTCGGCGCGCTGCTCCTGGCGATCGGCGCGTATGGTTTGGGAACGCTCGCGCTGTATCGCCGCAGGATCCTGGAAGCCTAGGGGAACCGCACGGTGTTGTAGACGCATGAGCACAGTTCTCACGCTGGCGGATGGGGCATTGCCCAGCGACCAGCCCGCCGCGTCAGTCCACGTTCCTTCCGATGCGGAATTGCTGGATGCCTATTCCCGCACCGTCAGCGGCGTCGTGGACCGCGTCGCACCCGCCGTCGTCAGTGTCGAGGCTCATCGCCGGGGGGGGGGCCACGGATCGGGCTTCGTCTTCACACCCGACGGATTCATCCTCACGAACAGTCATGTGGCGCATGGTGGGACGAAGTTCGACGTCGCCTTTGCCGACGGCCGCCGGCTGCACGCCACGCTCGTCGGCGACGATCCCGACACCGATCTGGCGGTGCTGCGCGTAGACGCATCGGCCCAGGTCACGGCTCCGCTGGGCGACTCCGCGGCGCTGCGTGTCGGCCAGGTAGTCGTCGCCATCGGGAATCCGTTGGGATTACAGAGTACCGTGACCGCCGGCGTCGTCTCCGCGCTGGGCCGTTCCTTCCGCTCGGTATCGGGACGATTGATCGACAACGTCATCCAGACCGATGCGGCGCTCAATCCCGGGAATTCCGGCGGACCGCTGCTCGATTCGCGCGGCACCGTGGTCGGTGTGAACACCGCCGTGATCCTGCCGGCCCAGGGGATCTGCTTCGCCGTCGCGGTGAACACCGTAAAGCTCGTCGTGGGGCAGCTGATCGCGTACGGGCATGTGCGTCGCGCGCGCATCGGCGTCGGCGGACAGAACGTTTCCTTGCCGCGTCTCGCCGTTCGCGCCCACCGGCTGATTCAGCCGAGCGGTGTGTTGCTTACGACGGTCGATGCGCGTAGTCCGGCGGCGCGCGCGGGACTGCAGCCCGGCGACATCATCGTTGCGTTCGATGGACAGCCGGTGCACGGGATCGATGACCTGCACCGTCTGCTCAGCGGGGATCGCATCGGCGCCGCCACAACTGTAGCTGCGGTGCGCCAAGCGGAGCGGTTGGAGCTGTCCATTACGGCAACGGAGACCGCGCAACCGTAGCTGTGACAAGGCCGTGACGGCGGCGGTGTTGACCGTGCGAGGGCGTTGTTTGTAGCTTGGTGCCATGATGATCACGGCCTGCCACAAGCATATGCACCGCACCGGGAACCTTCTCGGGGAGGCGGGCCCTAGCTGAGGCGATGCACGCTGTCGTGAACGCACAGAGCGGCCCGCCCCACACCGGAGCGGGCCTTTTTCGTGCGCAGCCGTCAACGAATGGAGATGGGATGAAGAGGCATTACCTGCTGGCAAGCGATTTCGATCAGACACTGAGCTTCAACGACTCCGGCATCGTCCTGAGCGAGATGCTGGGTATCTCGAGTTTCCCCGAGCGCGTCGCCGCGTTGTCGCAGCTCAATCTCGTCCAACAGGGTGCCGAGCTGGCCTATTTGCTCGCGCACGATCCTGATTTTCGCCGCGTCACCCGCAACGACCTGCTGGAAGTCGGCCGCCGCGTCCGCCTCAAGCGGAATGTGCAGCTGCTCAGCCGCATGCTCGCGGAGGGGATCGACGGGCATCGTTTCGATTTCTACGTGATCTCGGCGGCTCCGGAGGAGGTCGTGCTGGCGGCGCTCGACGGCATCGTGCCGCCGGATCATGTCGTTGGTACGCGCTTTCAGTTCCAGGAGGACGGCGGTCAAATCGGCTCGCTGGTGCGTGTGGCCGCGGGATATGGCAAGGTCGCCGCTGTCGAAGAGATTCGCGCCCGGCACATCGTGCCGCGCGACCAGGTCATCTACGTCGGCGACGGGCAGTCTGATATTCCCGTCATGCTCCACGTGAACCGCGGCGAGGGATTCACCATCGCCGCTTCCGAAGCGCGCGAAGTCGCGCATATCGCGAAGCGCACCGTGATCAGCGATGACGCCCTGTCCGTGCTGGTGCCTGTCCTCGAGGAGATTGCGGGGTTCGGGCCGGCGCAGATTCGCGCGCTGTTCGAGGGTCAGGGTCTCGTGATCCAGGAATGGGACCGCGTGCGCACCGACTGGCTGACGATTCGCGACGGCGCGGGCGACGGCGTCGTCCGGCTGAAAGCCGTCGCCGGCGGCGAGGCCTAGACTTTGATCGCTCCGGGGAATCGACTGGCTGCCGGGGCGTAGCCGGGGAACACGGGGGCGAGGTCGCCGGCGCCGAGGTGGCGCGCCAGGACCTCGCCAAACAGGTCGCGGAAGTCGGTCGTAACCGCCACGTCGCGGCCTTCGAAGCGCTTGTCGATCTCGAGCCCCGGCCAGCGGCCGAGTGCCTGGCCGCCGTTCACCGGCCCCCCCATGACGAGCATCGCCGTGGCGTGTCCGTGGTCTGTGCCGCTGTTGCCGTTCTCCCGAATCGTGCGGCCGAACTCGGACATCGTCAGCACGACGACGTTGCGCATGCCCTCGCCGAGGTCGCGCGTGAATGCCGATAGCGCGAGGCCCAGCTCGCGCAGCCGCGCCGACAGCTGTCCGTCGCTCGAGCCCTGATTCACGTGCGTATCCCAGCCGGTGCAGTCGGCGAAGGCGATCTCCAGACCCACATTTGCTTTGATGAGCTGCGCGATCTGCAGCAGCGTGCGGCCGAGGCGGCCCGGCGGGTACTCGATACCGCCTGCGGGCCGGTACTGCGTGGGGTCGGCGCGCTTCAGCATCTGGATGGCGTCAAAGCCTTCGCGCGACGACGACGCCAGCAGGCCGGTCCCGGCACCGTCGTATAGCTCCTCGAAGGCCTTGGTGAGCCGGTCGCGCGCGGCCTCCTGCGGCACGCGCAGGCCAAACGCCTGCAGATCGTCGATCGCCAGCGAGGGCGCGCTGCCTGCCAGAATGCGCGGCAGCTGCGGCCCGAACGCCACGGCGCGGAACGGCGTGTCGGCGTGCTCGCGATCGTGCTCGCAATAGCGATTCAACCAGCCGTCCCCCGTCGACTTCAGGCCGGGGGTGCCCGATTCCATGTAATCCTGAGCATCGAAATGGCTGCGGGTGGAATCGGGAGAGCCGATCCCGTGCAGCACTGCCAGGCTCTTGTTATCCCACAGCGATTTGAGCGGCGCCAGGCTTGGATGCAGGCCGAAATGGCCGTCCAGGTCCACGACGTCGCTGGCCGGGATCGCGATCCGGGGCCGCTCCTCGTAGTACAGTCGATCGCCATGCGGCACGATCATGTTCAGCCCATCGACGGCGCCGCGCTGGAAGAGGCAGACCAGAATGGGGCGGTCGGTGGCGGTAAGGGGAGGGAGCCGGTGGCCGTTCGCAAAGGCCGCCCTCGCGAGAAAAAGCGGATCCAACCCGAGGCTCACGAGAGCCAGACCACCGGCTCGTACAAAGACTCTTCTGGAGATCATTGTTTTTGAAAATCCGGCCCGCCCAGCGCCAAGCCAACAGCGAGCGCGCGGGCCTGAATGGGATCGTTGACATTGCTGATCTGCTCGAGGATCACGCCCCTCGTGTGGGCGGACATGGTGCCGCCAAGAAGCCGCCCGTCCACGGTATCGAGGAGCTGTGCATGATCTGTGGTGGCGGGGATGACCGTATCGAGGTTCGCATCGATGCCGGGTAGCCGTCCCCCCGCCAGGGCGACGGCGGCGTTCATTCGGGCCAGCAA
>DASZCG010000282.1:0-17722 GCA_035943355.1 Gemmatimonadales bacterium | reverse complement strand
CGGCAACCACTGGGCCAGCCAGTGGGCCGCGGCCGACTTCATCGATCCCGGCGACGCTGATCCTGCCTTCATTCCACAACGCCGCCTCGCGTTTCAACGACGGGCGGCGGTGGCTCACGCCTGCGACTGCTCCTGTTCGGTCTCAGCTCCCGGGACCGTGAGCTCCTTACCGGCTCCCGTCCCCCCCGCCGCCGCCCCCGCCGCCCCCGCCCCCCGCTTCTCGCGGATGCGGGCGGCTTTGCCGGCCAGACGGCGCAGGAAATAGAGTTTGGCGCGACGCACGCGGCCTTTGCGCATCAGCCCGATTTCCGCAATCAACGGCGCGTGCAGGGGGAAGATTCGCTCGACACCGACGCCGGCCGAGATCTTCCGGACCGTGAAGGTCTCGTTCACGCCGCCGCCGCGCCGGGCGATGCAAATGCCCTCGAACGCCTGGAGCCGCTCTTTCTCACCTTCGCGCACGCGCACCATGACGCGCAGCGTATCGCCAGGAGCGAAGGCTGGGATATCCGCTCTCAGGTTCTCCTTGACGACATCTTCTAAGAATCGTGCTTTGCCCATAAATCCGGTCTCCGTTCACGCGTGAGGCGCTCGGCTTGCGCCTCCCGCCATGCCGCAATCTTGTCGTGGTCGCCACTCAACAATACGTGCGGGACGTCGAGCCCGCGATAGCTGGGCGGCCGCGTGTAGCTCGGCGGCGCCAGCAATCCTTCATAATGCGAATCGGTCGACGCCGATTCATGATCCCCCAGCGCGCCGGGCAGGAGCCGCACCACGGCATCAACGATGCAGAGCGCTGCAGGCTCACCGCCCGACAACACAAAATCGCCGATCGACACTTCTTCGGCACCGAGGCCGTCGGCCACGCGCTGATCGACGTCCTTGTAGTGCCCGCACAAAAGCGTCAGCTCGCTGCCGACTGCATACCGCACCGCACTGTCGTGCGTGAACGGCGTGCCGCGCGCCGACAGCAAAACGATCGGCGCTTTGGCTTTCAGGTCTTCTACCGCCTCGAAGAACGGCTCGGGCTTCAGCACCATCCCCGCGCCGCCACCGTACGGCGTGTCGTCCACCGTGCGATGCTTGTCGTGCGTGTAATCGCGCAGCTGCACGACCCGATACCGAGCCAGTCCGGCGCCGGCGGCGCGTCCCAGAATGCTCGAGCCCAGCGGAGCCGTGAACCATTCGGGAAACAGCGTCACCACGTTGATGCGCAACATCGATTACTCGTCCACCGCCACGAGCTGATCGCGCCAGCTTTCCACCGCCGCGCGTGACGTGACGCCTTCGAATCCCAGCAGCCATTCGCGGTGATAGGAGCGGCGGCGTGCCACGACCAGCGGACCGGCCAGCACAGCACGCGCTTCGTTCAGGACGTACAGCCGCGCCTTGGGCACAAACACCGTCCCCGGATTCTCCACGAGGGGGATGACCGCCACTTCCCCCTGCTGGCCGTGCGGCTTGCGCAGCCGCCCGACTACGCGGCGGGCGGAGGCTGCCGTTTTCCGAGTACGCCCGCCTTCTTGAGAAGCGAGCGCACCGTGTCGGTTGGCATCGCGCCCTTCTCGAGCCAGGCCCGCGCCTGCTCGGCGTTCACCTCGATTACCGCCGGTTTGGCCTTGGGGTTGTAGTTGCCGATCGTGGCGACGAATCGCCCGTCGCGGGGCGACTTGGAGTCCGCGACCACGATGCGGAAATGGGCCTGGCCCTTCCGGCCCACTCGGCGGAGACGAATACGAGTTGCCATAACGTGTCCTACATCCTTTTCATGAACTTGCTGAGCTTGCGCATCTGCTGGAACTGTTCCAGCAGGCGATTCACTTCCTGCACCGTCCGTCCCGCCCCCTTGGCGATCCGCAACTTGCGATTGCCGCTCAACACGCTCGGGTCGGCGCGCTCTTCCGGCGTCATCGACAGCACGATCGCTTCCACGTGCTTGAGACGTTTGTCGTCCAGCGACACACCCTGCAGCGCCTTCGCGTTGATCCCCGGCAACAGCCCGATCACCTGCTTCAGGGGACCCATGTTCTGCATCTGCTTCAGCGCCACCAGAAAATCCTGCAGGTCCATTCCCTTCTTGGACCGGACGTTCTGCTCCAGGCGCTTGGCTGCTTCGGCATCGACGTTGGCGACGGCCTTTTCGACCAGCGCAACCACGTCGCCCTGCCCCAAGATCCGTCCCGCCATCCGCACGGGATCGAACGGCTCCAGCGCGTCCGTCTTTTCACCGACGCCGACGTACTTGATCGGCACGCCGGTCACGCCGTGAATCGAGAGCGCCGCGCCGCCCCGCGTGTCGCCGTCGAGCTTCGTCAGGATCACGCCGGTCAGACCGACGCCGTCGTGGAAGCCGCGGGCGATCTTCACCGCGTCCTGCCCCGTCATGCCGTCGGCGACGAGCAGGATCTCGCGCGGCTGCACTGCCTCCTTCACTGCGCGCAGCTCGTCCATCATCTCGGCATCGATCTGCAGCCGGCCGGCGGTGTCGACGATTACCGTGCGTGCCCGCTCCGACTCAGCCTCGCGCAGCGCCTGCTTCACGAGCGCCGCAACATCCTGCTCCCTGCTCCCTGCTCCCTGCTCCGGCAAGACCGGGACACCGACCTGCGCCCCCAACTGCTGGAGCTGCTGCGCCGCCGCGGGCCGATACACGTCGGCGGCGACCAGTGCCGGCGCCTTCTGCTCGAGCTTCAGGCGCCGGGCGAGCTTTGCCGCGGTCGTCGTCTTGCCCGAGCCCTGCAACCCGACGAGCAAAACTACCGTTGGACCTACAGAGGCGAACTCGAGCGGCACCCCGTGGCGCGCCACGACATTCGCCGCGAGGTCCGCGTCGGTCGCGCCCAACATCCGCGCGAGCTCGTCATGCACGAGCTTGGTAACCTGCTGGCCGGGACTGACGGCCTTGACCTGGAGCGCGCCGATCGCCTGTTCGCGAACCCGCTCGACGAAACCCCGCGTGACTTCGAAGCTCACGTCCGCTTCGAGCAGGTGGCGCCGGATCTCGCGCAGCGCGTCGGTCACGTCGTTTTCCGAGAGCACCCCCCGACCTCTGAGCCGGTTCAGTACGCCGGTCAGCGCTTCGGAAAGGGCCGTAAACATAAGCGTAGCAAGCTAAATGGCGAGTACCCCGAAACCAAGTGGGGGCCTAAGTTTGCCTCCTATGACTGTCACGCCGCAGTGGTCACGCCCCGATGACGCGGAGCGCCAGGCTCGGCTAGACGCGATGAAGCGGCGCGCCACCGGGCTGCTGGCGATCGCGCTGCTGATCTTCATCGCGGCCCTGGTGCTCGAGCCGCAGTATCCCTGGCTGGGCTACGTCCGCGCGACGGCCGAAGCCTCGCTCGTGGGCGGCTTGGCCGACTGGTTCGCGGTCACGGCGCTGTTCAAGCACCCGCTGGGCATTCCCATCCCGCACACCGCCATCGTCGCCACGCGCAAAGAGCGGATCGGGCAGATCCTCGGCACGTTCGTCCAGAAGCACTTCCTGTCGCGTGAGGTGATCAGCGCAAATCTGCTCCGGGTGCATCCCGCGGAGCGGGCCGCGCTGTGGCTGGCCGATCGCGAGCACGCGCGTCAAATCGCCCGTCAGTTCGCGAGCGGATTGGCAAAGACGCTCGAGGCCCTGCCGCGCGACGAGGTGCAGGAGCTGGTTGGTCATGTCGTGCGCAACCGCGTGCGCTCGTTTCGTGTTGCTCCCGCGCTCGGCAAGACGCTCGCGCTGGCTCTCGCCGACAACCGCCAGGAAGAGCTGCTCAACGCGGCAGTCCGGCTTGCGGCAGACGCGGTGCGGAATAACCGCGACGTGATTCGCGAACGGGTGCGCGCCGAGACGCCGTGGTGGGTACCACCCGTGCTGGATGACAAGATTTATCAAAAAATCATCGTGGCGGTCGAACGACTGCTCGGCGATATGGTCAAGGATCCCGCGCATCCCCTGCGGACCGCGTTCGACGATGCCATCAAGGACTTTATCGATCGCTTGCAGCACTCGCCCGACGTGATTGCGCGCGCCGAAGCGCTCAAGGAAGAGTGGCTGATGGACGAGGGGACGGTCGAGCTCTCCAAACGGTTGTGGGACGGGATTCAAGAGGCCGTCAGCAATTACGCGACCGGGGGCGACGGTGGAGCCAACGCCCTCCCCACTCCGCTCGATAACGGACTCAGTGAATTCGGCCGCACGCTACAATCGAATCCCGCCATTCTCGCGGAGATCGACGACCTGCTCATCGATCTGACCGCCGGGGTCGTCGAGAAGTACCGCGTCGAAATCGGTGATCTGATCGCGCAAACCGTCGCGGGATGGGATCCGGCCGCGACGTCGCAGCGATTCGAGCTGGCGGTGGGAAGAGACCTTCAGTTTGTACGAATCAACGGCACGCTGGTGGGAGGGCTGGTCGGTCTCGGGATTTACGTCATCACTCGTTTGGTGCATTAAGCCGCACAGCCGGCAACGCAGTCCATCCCTTCCAGCTCGCCGGCGCGTCTACCAACCGCACAGCCGGCCGGCCTTGAATCGTCATTTGCTGAATCTCCGACCGCCTGCCGGCCAGCTCGCTCGCCCGCCGTTTGGCCCAGGCGCGCTCGAGCCCATGCGCGAACCTCGTCGCGGCGACGCTGTCGTCCCACACGCTGTACCACACCAGCGCGTCGGCCTTGTCGCCCAATACCTGGTAGCGGTCGCCGTCCCATCCTTGCGCGAGCTGCGCCGCGCCCGCTTCGTCGTTCAGCAGCTGCTGAAATAACAGCCGCGTTTCGAACTCGCCGAGATTGTCCTCGTACTGGACCGTATCGACTTTCGCCCCGGTGAAGAACAGGTCCGTGGGCTCGTCTTTGGCGGCGTACCGCTCAGGATGCAGAATCTGCTCCGTGGACGTGGGCATTCGCAGCGGATCCAGGATCGACTCATCGAAATACTTGCGCCGGTACCAGATGATGAAATCGGCGCCACCCAGGTACGGGAAGACCAGTCCCTCGCGCAGCCACAGCGGCGCCTTGGAGAACTGCTGCATTCGCGCCTGCTGCTGCGCCATGACAGCTCGCTGTTTCCAGAACCAGCCCAACGGGAAGGTGTCGGGCTTCTGCTCCGGCATCAGTACGGGGATTTGCGCGACGGTGGCCTGCCCCTCGAGCACCGCCTGCGCCGCCGTGCGCCGGTCGTTGCGCCGGCGCTGCGTGATGATGGAGTCGAGCTTCACATATTGATCCTGGAGCGCGTGCACCAGCTCGTGCGATACGACGACGCGCAGCTGATACGGCTCGATGTCCGCCGGGATGTAGAGGGCGTTCGAGTCGGGATCGTAATAGCCGGCGATCTGCTCGGTCAGCAGATCGATCATGGTCGATCGCAGCTGCAGCGAATCGGGGATCAGGCCGAACAGCCGCAGCGACGCTTGCAGGCCCGCCAGATCGCTGGGCGGGAGGTCTTCGTCGAATTTGTGGATGACGTAGTCGCGCACCTGCGCGCGGGATCGTTGCAGCACGAGCGGCTCGCGCTTGAAGGGCAGGCCGGCCGCCTGCGCGACGAGCGGCATCATGCGGTGCACCATGTCCTTCAGCTCGGCCTCACTCTGCACCTGCTGGGCGCGCTCGCGACATGCGCTTCCGGCGACCAACAGAACGACAACCCCGCACAGCGATGCGAGCGGACTCAGCCGGCCCACTCGATGCCTTTCCCCACGGCGACGCCGACCACCCGCGCGATTTCCTTCCCCGTCACCACGATCCCCTGGCGTTCGAGCTCGGCGCGCAGCCGGCAGTCGAGGTCGGCACGCTGTTCCTCCAGGGAGGGTCCGACGGCCTCACGACCGGACGGCCTGTCCCCGGGCTTCTCTCCCGCCGTCGGGGCCGTCGCGGCCGTCTCGGCCGTCCGGCCGGTTGGCCGCCCACCGAGCAGCTGCTCGATCTCCTCGCCAAACCGTTGCAGGACAGTCGCGAGATCGGGCAAGGGTTCCTCCGGCGCCGAGGGCTGCTCCTCGGCAACGCCGCGGCGAATCATCGCCTCGAGCTTCTTGCGGTCGCGAATCAGCTTGTCGAGCTCCGGCGAGACATGGGCGATCGCCTGCGCGTGCGCGCACGCTTCGTCCAGCACGTCGATCGCCTTGTCGGGGCGGGCGCGCTCGGGGACAAAGCGGTCGGTGAGCACGATCGCCGCCTTGAGCGCGTCGTCCGAGATCGCGACGGCGTGATGGCGCTCGAGCCGCGACCGGCGCGCGACGAGCACCTCCCATGTCTGAATCGTGTCCAGCTCCTCGATCGTCACCGGCTGAAAGCGCCGCTCGAGGGCGGGGTCGGAGCGGACCCACTTGGTGTACTCCTCGCCGGTCGTCGCGCCGACGACCCGGATGTCGCCGCGCACGAGGGCGGGTTTCAGCATGTTGGCGGCATCCATCGCCGCACCCATGGCGGTGCCCTGCCCGATCAGGTTATGCAGCTCGTCCACGAAGAGGATGAGATTCCGATCGGCTTGCAACGCCTGCACCAGCCGGCGCATGCGGTCTTCGTACTGCCCGCGGAACGAGGTGCCGGCCAGCATCGACACGTGGTCCAATCCCAGAATCCGGGCGTCTTTCAGCGCCGGCGGCACATTCCCGGAAGCGACGCGCTGCGCCAGTCCCTCGACGATGGCCGTCTTGCCGACGCCGGCCTTCCCGACGAGCGCGGCGTTGTTTTTTCCCTGCCGCAGCAGGATATCGATCACGCGCGCGATCTCGGCATCGCGGCAGCGCACCGGCTCGAGATCACCGCGCCGCGCCTGCGCCGTGATATCGATGCCGACGCGCTCCAGCACGTTGCCGCTATCGAACAAGCCTTCGAACGGATTACCCATCTCTGTCAGTCACCTCTGAGGAAATGCCCGTACCAGGCGAGGATCGCGTCGCCGAATACGAAAGCGACCACCGCGCCTACCGCGAGGAATACCCCGAACGGAACGAGGCGCTTCTTCTTCAGCGACAGCGGCAGGAAGATGAGCGAACCCAGCAACGCGCCCGCGAAGATTGTCAGCAGCACGCCGCGCCATCCCACAAAGCTACCCACCATCGCCATCATCTTGATGTCGCCGCCACCCATCGCGTCCTCTTTGAATACCCAGCTGCCAACCGAGCCGACGAGCCACAAGAGAACAAACCCGATGGCCCCGCCGAGCAACGCCTGCAGGAATCCCTGGACGCCGCCGCCGAGCGCGAGCAGCAGCCCGATCACGAGTCCCCCCCAGGTGAATTCGTCGGGGATGATGTAGTGCCGCGCATCGGTGATCGCGATACCGAGCAGAATCGTTCCGAACAGCGCCGCCGCCACGGCATGCAACGTCATGCCGTACACGAGCAGGGAGGCGCCGAACAACACGCCGACCAACGCTTCGATGAGCGGATATTGTTTCGAAATCGGCGTGTGGCACCAGCGGCATTTGCCGCGCAGCCACAGCCAGGAGAAGACGGGGATGTTGTCGCGCCAGGCGATCGGCTGCTTGCAGTTCGGGCACGTCGAACGTGGCCGCAGCAGCGATTGATCGCGCGGCAGTCGCAGGATGCAGACGTTGAGGAAGCTGCCGACGCACAGTCCGAGCAGGACCGCGCCGGCGACGATCAGCGGGTCAGCGCCCACGCAGCACCTCGTACAGCAGAATGCCTGCGGCGACGGCGACGTTGAGCGATTCCGCCCCGCGCGCGAGTGGAATCGCAACGCGCTGCGCCGCGACCTCATTGAGGTGCGGCCGGATGCCGGCTCCTTCGTTTCCCACCATCACCGCGATAAGCTCCTCGCGCGACGATCGCGCTTCGAGTGCGCGCGGCAGCGGCACACCATCGGCCGCCGCCGCCCAGAGGACCACGCTGCGCTCGCGGGCCCATGCAATGAACGGTCCGTCGTCGAGCTGCACGACGGGATGGCGAAACGTGGCCCCCATGGCCGCGCGCAGCGCCTTCGGGTTCATGGGGTCGGCGCTGCCGCGCAACAACAGGCTCGCCGACGCACCGAGCGCGTGCGCCGTGCGGATCAGCGTACCGACATTGCCCGGATCCTGCACGCCATCCACGACGAGAATCGGACCGCCCGTCACGTCGTCGAGCGCCCACACGCGCGGCTGCACGATCGCGAGGATGCCCTGCGGCGCCTCGGTCCCCGCCAGCTCAGCGAACGTGCGCGACCCGATCTCTTCGATCGCGACGGCGTGACTCGCCAGCTCGGCGGCGAGCGACTGGCCGCGCGTGGTGCGCGCGAGCTCCGGCGCGACGAGCGCGCCCTTGAACTCGAGCCCCGCGGCCAGCGCTTCCTCGACGAGGCGGACACCCTCCACGACGGCCAGGCCGCGGCGGCCCCGCGCCTTGCGCCGTTGGAGATCACGAACCGTCGTCTGCAGATTACTGCCGATGCGCGTTCTCGTACTGGCCATGGGTGCCCCTAAAATTGCCTGCCCCGTCGCTTTCGCCAAGCCACGAGTGTTTCCATGAGGATCGCCCTCACGATTGCAGGCTCGGATTCAGGCGGCGGCGCGGGAATTCAAGCCGATCTGAAGACGTTTCATCAGTTCGGCGTCTTCGGCACGAGCGCCGTCACGGCCGTCACCGCGCAGAACACCGTCGCGGTGCTCGATTGGCAGGCGCTCCCCGGGGCCCTCGTCGGCCGGCAAATAGACGCGCTCGTCGCGGATCTGCCGCCCGATGCCGTCAAATCGGGCATGCTCGGCTCGGCAGAGATCATCGAAACGGTCGCGCGTCGCATCGCTGAACACGGCCTGCCCCATTACGTCCTCGATCCCGTGATGGTGGCGACGTCGGGCGACCGGCTGCTCGATCGCGCCGCGGAGACGCTGATCGCGCGGCAGCTGGTGCCCTTGGCCGGGCTCGTGACGCCGAACTTGAACGAGGCGGAGATTCTCATCGAAGACACCGTGCGCACGCCCGATCAGATGGAGCACGCCGGCCACCTCCTCGTCGAGCTCGGCGCTCATGCCGCGCTCGTCAAAGGCGGTCACCTCGCCGGCACCGACACCATTGTCGATGTGCTGGTGCAGCAGGGCTCGGTGCGGCGATTCACGCACGAGCGGATCGATACGACCTCAACTCATGGCACCGGCTGCACGCTGTCGGCGGGGATTGTTGCCGGCCTCGCTCTCGGTCGCTCGCTCGAGCAGTCCGTCACCGATGCGCTCGACTTCGTGCATCGCGCGATTGCCGCGGCCCCGGGGCTCGGACGGAGTAGCGCCGGCCACGGACCGCTGAATCATTTCGTGCCGGCACCGCCCAGGCCACCGAGTGAGGGGCTATAGATGCGAGCAGGGGCGCAGCATGCTGCGCCCCTGCCCGACCCATCCCCTCGTGTGATCGCTAACTCACGGATTCCACCAATACGTCACTTTGAACATGAAGATGTTCGCCGCCGGCGCCTTGACCATCCGCTTCATCGAAGAGCCGAAGTCGAATTCGCCGCTGTCATCCCACGCCTGGCGGGCCTGCGTCCACACGAAGAACAGCGTCGATCCCGGCATGTACTCCCACCGCAGCACCGCGTTGCCGCGCAGTGACTTGAAGTTGAAGTCGGGATTGTATGGCGCCGCCGTCGAGTCGTACTCGTAACTGCGCGGGCGCGCGAGGCGCTTGAACTGATCGTACTTGCCCGCGGAGATGAGCGGCTGGGCATACACCTGCAGCGAGAGCGTCGGCGTGTAGGTCCAGTTCACGCGGATGCCGGCCGAGAGCTCGGTCTGGCGCAGCCGACCAAAGACGTAACTCGTCCCGTACGTCGCCGTGGCGGTCGAATCGGGCACGGCGTCCACGTACTGGAGCGCGTAGTTCGCGCCTGACAGATTCGGCCCCACTGAGACGGACAGATTCGGCGCCGGCAAGAATTGCAGGTTGAGGTACGAGTACCAGTCGTAATCCGCGCTGGAGCGGTAGTACGTGCCGCCGCCGCCGCTGAGCGTGATGCGTTTGCGGCTGTCGCTATTCAGATCGAGGCCCACTTGGTATCCCGGCGGGATGAGCGCGAGCGGGCCGCCGCGCGTGAGCCGATTGGACACCGTCCACGGATTGTACGCGAGGTTCCAGCTCAAGCCCCAATAATTGTGCAGCTGCACGTAGCCGAACTGGAACAGGCCCGACCAGATGATGTTGCCGTCCCAGTCGTAGTTGCGGAACACGGCGCCCCCCGCCTCGGCGTACCGGAACAGCTTGCTGGGTTTGGTCCACGTGCGGCCGCCGCCGAAATGCATGTTGACGTAGCCGGTGCGCGACAGAAAGCCCACATCGTTGAGGTCGAACCCCGGGGAAATCACTCCCACGGCGGAATTGACGAACGTGTTGCCGCCCTGCTTGGCGAGCGTGACGCGCGCTGCCCCGCCGGAGAGCGACGTCGCCAGCGTGTCGACGGTGACGTGCCCGTTGTCCGGCTGCTGGAAGTAGTGCGTCGAGCTGCGTTGCACGGCCGTGATCTGTGCCGGCGACCCCGCGATGCGCGAACCGGCGACCCAGGCGGTGGCGACCCACCGCTTCTTGCCGTCGAGGAACACCCAGCCGTCCGACCCGACCATGTACGCGTTGCTGTTGCGCGCGTCGCGCAGCGCCTGATCGTCGAACGAGCGCGCCGTGAAGGTCGTCATGAAACCGAGCCCCTCCCGGCCCTTGTCGAATTCCTTCTGGGCTCGGTAAACGCCGTAGCCCGCGAGCGGCTCGATCTCCTGGCTCCAGCGCCGTCCCGTGCTGTCCACGATGGTGGCCTGCTCGCGCGCGGTCAGGGCGGTCACCCCGCCGACATTCCAGCTGCCGGCGATTTTGCCGGTGAGCTTCACCGCGCCGAGGATGTGCGCGCCGCTGGGCCCGTCGATGTACCCGTTCGGCGGCGCGGCGACCCCCAGAGAACGCCCGATACGGCGGCTATAGAAGAAGTTCGGTCCCGACCAGTTGAATCCCCAGAAGTTCCGCTGGCCGCCGTACCCGAAATTGAAGATGGATGAGCCTTCGACAAAGAACGGGCGCTTCTCGGTGAACTGCGTCTCGACGTCGCTGAGGTTGACGACGGCTGGATCGACCTCGACCTGCCCGAAATCCGGATTGGCCGTGACGTTGAGCGTCAGATTCGAACCGAGACCCAACCGGGCGTCCGCTCCGAAGCCCGGATCGACCTGTGAGCCGTCATTGAACGGATCCAGCTTCGCATGCGGCGTGAATGCCGCCCGCGTCGTGGCGTACGGCATCAGCTCGATGCGCCGCGGCGGCTCGATGCGCTCGATACCCACCAGATCCGGGAAGCGCGAGACGAACCCGGTGCCGTTCTTCGGCGTGTACACGAGGTAGTCGAACTCGTTCTTGCGCGCGATGTCGCGGCGCAAGTTGATGCCCCAGACATACTGGCTTTGGCGGACGAACCGCAGCTGCGAGTAGGGGATCCGCATCTCCGCCGTCCAGCCGGACGCGTCACGGGTGACTTTGGCTTCCCATACGCCGTCCCAGCTGTCGTCGTCCCACTCGTCGTTGAACAGTGTGCCGTCGTGCAGCGTGCCGGCGGCAGTCACGCCGAAGTAGAACCCGCTCCGCTTGTCGTGATAGGGATCGATGAACACCTGGAAGCGATCCGAATTCGTGCCCTGATCGCGACGGGCGAGCCGCGCGACGATCGAATCGGGATGCGCGTCGTAGAGCCGGGCGCCGATATACAGCGCCGCGTCGTCGTACGCGATGTACACGACGGTGCTCTCGCTGGCCGCCGCGCCCTCGACGGGGTCGCGCTGCGTGAACCCCGTAATGCGCTCGGCCGTCTGCCACAGCGGCTCACGCAGGACGCCGTCGATGGTGACGGCCTGGCCGCTGCTCAGGCGAATAGCGCGCACCACCTGCGGCGCGGGCAGTGGCGGAGGCGGAGAATCGATGGCGACAGCAGGCGGCGGACTGCCCGCCAATGCGAGCAGCAGTGCAAACGTCGTCGACATATGCGTCCGGAGCTGAGGTTGAACGGTGACCCCGGTCGCGAACGCTGACGGCGAGCGCGCGGCGGTTAACGATTCATTTGACAGGCGCAGGGGGAAAAAGGTTGCAAAAAGAACGTCAGGAACGCACGAGGCTTAACCCAAGCGCAGACGGCCGAGTATTCCTCTTAATAGGACGGATAGGCGGCGGGCGACCTGCTCGCTGACAGCCAGAACTTCCTCGTGTGACAGGGCCTCTCCCGTGATGCCGGCACCGGGGTTGGTAATGATGGAAAACCCCAGGCACCGCATCCCGCGCGACCGGGCCACCAACACTTCGGGCACGGTGGACATCCCCACGGCGTCTGCTCCCAGGCGCTCGAGCATCCGCACTTCGGTCGGCGTTTCGTATGAAGGACCGAGCAGCGCGACGTACACGCCCTCCTCCAGAGCGATACCCATATCGCGTGCGACGGTGCGGGCGAGAGCTCGCAGGCCGCTGTCGTAGCAATCGTGCATGATCGGGAACCGCTCTTCGCCGGGCTGCGAGGGGCCGGCCAGCGGATTGCGCCACATGAGATTGATGTGGTCCGCGATCAGCATGAGGGTGCCCCCCGGGAACGTGCGGCGCACGCCTCCGGCGGCATTGGTGACAATGAGGATCTCGATGCCGAGCTCGCCGAACACCCGCGCCGGGAGCCCGGCGGTGGCAGCGGAATGCCCCTCATAAAGATGAAAGCGTCCCGCCTGCACGATGACCGGGACGCCCTCGAGCTTCCCAACGACGAGCTCGCCCTTATGCCCCGCCACGCCCGGCTCTGGAAACCCGGGGATCGTGCGGTAGGCAATGCGAATCGGTTCGTCTACTTCATCCCCGAGAAACCCCAGTCCCGAACCAAGGACGATGGCGACGCGCGGTTCGAGGGCTCCGAGCCTGGCGCGAAGCGCGTCGGTGGCGGCCAGTACGCCGCTCGATTGCTGTGTCCCCGCTTCCCTCAGACGAGCATCCCGGCGATGGCGGCGCTCATGAACGCCGCAAGATTCCCGGCGATCATCGCCCGCAGCCCCAGTCGGGAGATGTCCCCGCGGCGGTGCGGGGCCAGCCCGCCAATCCCGCCGATCTGGATGGCGATGGACGAGAAGTTGGCAAAGCCGAGGAGGCAATAGGTCGTCATGATGGCGGCCTTGGGACTGAGGACGAGGCCGGACCCCATTTGTCTGGCGAAGTCGGCATATGCGACGAACTCGTTCAGAACAGTCTTCTCGCCGATGAACGAGCCCACGGTGGCGGCGTCGGCGGGAGGAACCCCGATCAGCACGGTCACCGGCGTCAGCACCTTTCCCAGCAGCCACTGCATCGTGATTTCAGGATGTCCGAACAGGCCGCCCACCCAGCCGAAGCCGAAGTTCAGGAGGGCAACGAGCGCCACGAACGCCATCAACATGGCCGCCACGTTGATAGCGAGCTGCACGCCGGTCGCGGCGCCCGATGCGGCGGCGTCAATCACGTTGGCTTCGGTTTTCTCGACAACGACGTGCAGGGTGTCCCGCGTCTCCGGCACGCCGGTTTCGGGCAGGATCATCTTCGACAGCAGCAACCCCGCGGGCGCATTCATCACGCTGGCGGTTAGCAGGTGGCCGGCGATGTCGGGGAAATACCCCTTGAGCATGCCGACGTACGCCGCCAGCACGCCGCCCGCGACCGTGGCGAAGCCCCCGACCATCACCGTATTGAGCTCCGAGTTCGTCATCTTACCGACAAAAGGTTTGATGAGCAGAGGCGCTTCCGTCTGGCCGAGGAAAATGTTGCCCGCCGCCGACAGTGTCTCCGCGCCCGAAGTCCGCAGCGTCTTCTGCATCACCCAGGCGATGCCTTTGACGATCCACTGCATCACGTTCAGATAGTAGAGGACCGTCATCAGCGATGAGAAGAAAATGATCGTGGGCAGCACGTTGAAGGCGAAGTAAGCGCCCGTCAGCGCCACGCCGGTTACGCCGCCGCCGAGCGGTACCTCATTTTGCACCAGGTTGCCGAAGACGAACCGCGCTCCCTGCTCTTGAAAGCTCAGTAAGTTGGTGACGACGTCGTTTGCAAAGGTGAACAGCGCGCGGCCGGCTCCCGTCTTCAGGACCAGAAACCCGAACAGGATCTGCAGCGCGACGCCGGCGCCGACCATACGCCAGTTGATGTGCTTGCGGTCGTAGGATAGCGCATATGTGATCGCCAGCATGGTGGCGATCCCGACGAGACCCATGAGCCGCTCGAGGAACGGCGTCTCGAGGCCGCTGCGAGCCGCCGCCAGGCGTTCAGCCGCCGATTGCAGCAGGAGCACCCCTGTCATGGCAAAGCCTCCAGTTCGCTCTGCACGCGGGACACCAGGGCAACCTTTTCGTATTCCGGGAGAAACGCGCTCTCGCAGGCGTTCAGCACGACCCGCGCCAACTCATCGGGCGAGAGGTCCAGGACGGCATGCGCCAGGAAGTATTCATCGGTCAGGCTGATCCCGTCCGTCAGCGGTCCGTCGGTGTTCAGCGTGACCACCACGCCCTGCTGGAAATAGCGCTTAAAGGGATGCTCCGCCACCGACGGGACCACGTGGGTGTGCACGTTGCTGGTGAGACACATCTCGAGCGGAATCCGGCGCGCCACGACCTCCTCGAGCAGCGCCGGGTCTTCGGCGAGGCGCGTGCCATGACCGATGCGCTGCGCTCCGACGTCATGCACGGCCTGATGAATGGACTGTGGCCCGTCGCCCTCCCCGGCGTGGCAAGTACACGCCATGTCGTGCGCAGCGGCATACTCGAAGGCGGCGCGGTGCGCGCTCGCCGGATGGCCCCGCTCGGCGCCGGCGAGGTCGAATGCCGTGACGCCGGCCGACTGATACTCCGCAGCCACGCGCGCGAGCTCGAGTGATTCGGCGGGGGGCTTGGTGCGCATCGCGCAGACAATCAGCCCGACCTTGGTTCCGGTCTCCGTCATCGCTCTCCGGATGCCGGCGAGCGGCGCCTCGATGGCTTGGGCGAGCGTCAGCGCAGGGCGATGCAGCAGCGGCGAGTACCGCACTTCGACATACCGAACGTTCTCGGCGGCCTTGTCGATGACGAATTCGTACGCCACGCGCTCGAGCGCGGCGGCGGTCTGGAGCACCGACAACGTGATTTGATATTTCTCGAGGTACTCCTCGAGGTTCCGGGCGTCGCGCACCAGCATCGCCTTCGCCAGCGCCTCCGGCGTATCCGCCGGCAGGCGAATGCCTTGGTGACGCGCCAGCTCGAGCATCGTGGCCGGCCGCAGCGCGCCATCCAGGTGGACATGCAGCTCGGCCTTGGGCCAGCGGCGCAACGCGTCCTTGCTGAGCCGTGGCCTCCCTGCGCGCTTCGCGGACACGACGACGCGGAACACTGCGCCCGCTTCACCAATCGCGTCGCCCGCGTCTATCGTCCGGCCGGCGGCATCGGTGACGTACGCGGCAGTGTCGAGCAGGCGCGCGAGCCCGTCGTCCGCCTGCGCGACCGCGTCGCGCACCCGGGCGCCGCGCGGGACATCGACCGCCTTGTCGTTGATGAAAACCCGCATCAGCGGGAAGATCCGGGTTGGTCCGTCCGATGGAACCGCGCTTCGCCGGGCGCCTCCACCGGAGCAGGCAGCACGCCCAGGTAGCGAATCAGGGCATCGAGATCCACGACATCGATGTCCTCCCTGGGGGAGGCACTGAGCATTCCGAATCCTGAGCCGCCGGTCGCCATGAAGTCGCTGACGATGAGCGTATAGGTGCCGTCCTTCTCGATGCTCTTGCCGTTGGGGAAGCGCGTGCGGGTGATGCGCTTCCCCGGTTCCTTCCGGCCGTCGTACCAGACTTCCACGCCCGCGATGTGACAATCGGGAGTGCGATCGCTCCCCGCCACGCAGTGCTCCAACGCATCCAGCAGCACGGCGCCCTTCACCGTCAGCCGCTGCAACCGGTTTTGAAATGGCTGCACCTGGTAGACGTTGCCCCAGGTCACGGTCCCGGACGGCAGGTCGGATCGAATGCCGCCGTTGTTCATGATCGCCACGTCGCCGCGGCCCGCGCTGCGTTGCGCGTCGGCGATGAGCCGGCCCAGTCCGTACTCGTCCCCTGCGCGCGTCAAGGGAAACTTGAGACGGCCCACGGGGCGCTCGGTGATCGCGCGGACGGCCTGCTGCTGGCGCTCGAGGGCTTCGGTCGTCGCCGCGTCGGGACGCACCTGATCGGCGTAGGGCGTGACCAGCTGCACGCGAACTTCCCGCCGTGCGCCACCCACCCGCACGAAGTCCGCCACGCCGATCGATCGCCCACTCGACTGTGCCTCGACGATCGGAATCCCGTTCACCACCGTGTTGATGCGCTGGTGGGTGTGGCCGGCGACGATCAGGTCGACGGAGCCCGAGTCGAGCTGTCGCGCGACATCGAGGATCTCGCCGTGACAGCTCGCTCCCGTCTCCGCCATGGCACCCGAATCGCATGCCGCCCCGGCATGCGCCACCACGATGACGAGATCGGATGCCGCGCGCGCCGCCGGGAGGTAGCGCTTGATCGCCTGCGCGCCGTTACCGAACGCTAGGCCGCGGATGTTGCGCGCCGCGGTGCTCGTCGGCGTTTCGGAGGTGGTCAATCCAATGACGGCGATCCGCAGACCGTACTTCGTAATCAGCGTCCACGGCGTCGCCCACTCGGGCCGCGCGTCTCCCCCCGTATTGGTGATGTTGGCGGAGACGAACGGGTACTTGGCTTCACGGAACCGCGCCCGCATCGTGTCCACCGACCAATCGAACTCATGATTGCCGATTGCCGCAGCGTCGATACCCAGCGTGTTCAGCGCGTCGATCGTGGTGCGCCCGTAGGTCGCATTGGAGAGCGCGGTTCCCTGCATTTCATCACCGGCATCGAGACGCAGAGTCGTGCAGCCACATGCCCGAGAGAGACTGTCGAGCCACGGTTTGAGCGCCGCGACGCCGCCCACCGTTCGACCGCCCGACCAGTCCCACGTGCGCGGCTCGAGCTGGCCATGCAGGTCGCTCAGCGTAAGCACCCGCAGCACCGTGCTGTCCGCGACCCGCACCGCCACCGCTGCCGGAGCAAACGCGGCGCGCGCTGCCGCGCGCGCCTGGTCCGGGATGATCGCCCAGCTGGGATGGAAGTAGCTCGGCGCCTGCAGCGTGCGGACACGGCGCACCTCGTCGACCAGCAGCTCGCGAATGTCCTCAGCGTTGTCGTACACGACGCGCGCGGTCGAGAGCATTGTGTAGCCGCCACCGCCCGACTGCCGGTAGCTGTTCAGCGCCAGCGTGAAGCTGTCGGCGGGCTGCACGATCTTGCCTTCATACGCGAGGCCGCGGATGCGCTGCCCGGCCGGTCGCGACAGATCGATGTTGTAGACCACACCGCTCACGACGTCGTAGTTGTAGCCCGCGACGCTGTCGTTGATGATGGGACCGCCCGCCTCGTAGCTACGGAAGTAGCGAGCCGATTGCTCCAGGTAGTCACGCAGCTGCTGGCCGGAAATCTTCACGGCGCGCAGCGTGTTCTCGAACGGGTAGATCCCCGAAAGATCGCGCTGGTGAATCTCACCTTCCGGCAAACCCGGCTGGACGTCGAAGACCGCGGCGGCCGACAGCTGGGCACCGGCCTTCCGGCGCTGCACGTCGTTGATGAAGTCGAGCAGCGGGGTGTCCTGCGCGCGCGCGTAACGCGCGTCAAAGCCCGCGGACGCGGTGCCCAGCGGCGATCCCGCCCACAGCCGCGCCGCCTGGTGCGCCGCGTCGATCCGGCGCGTGAAGCGGGTCAGCTCGGGCAACGTCGCGAG
>DASZCG010000281.1:0-6688 GCA_035943355.1 Gemmatimonadales bacterium | reverse complement strand
GTCCTTGCGCGAGACCGAGAGCACGCGCGCGTCCGGGTCGCGGGTCAGCATCCAGTCGTAGAGCGTCGTGCCCCGAAATCGGCGGGGCGAGGCGCCGATCGTGTCCGTGGCGCCGAGGACCAGCGACTCGGGGTCTTGCACCCCACGACCGTTCAGGGCGATTCCCGTGTGCGACGGGTAGCGGCCCGACAGCATCGTCGAATGTCCCGGCGCGGTCTCGGTCGCGGCGTGGTCCTGCTCGCCATGCTCGAATACCAGCCCGTCGCGGTAGAGCCGTGCAAAGCCGCCGGTCCACTGTGACGCGAACCGGGCTAGATAGTCCGCCCGCATTTGATCGATTGCCACGAGCACGACCAGTGTCAGAGGCGGACGCGACGGGCGAGCTGGCGAGGCTCGGCACGACGCAGCCGCCGCGATGAGTAGAATCGCCCCGTTCACGTCAGAACCCGAATTTCATGCCGAGGTAAAGAGTCTCGCCATAATATTCCCGCTGGACGTTGTAGCGGTGATCCAGCGTGCCCTGGAAGAAACCGAACTGCGCGTTGTTGAGATTCAGGCCCTGCACCTGGATCTGAATCTGTGACTTCAGGTTGTAGATGACCGACGCATCGATCTGGGAGTGCTCGTAGAAGTAGTTGTCGCCGTCGGCTGTGGCGCTGCCGTCGCCGTACCCCCCGATGTAGGCGCCGTTGTATGTCCAGGCCACTCGCCCCGATATCGGGCCCTGGTTGTACGTGAGGCCCACGTTCGCAATGTCGGGAGCCTGGCGCAGCAGCGGCGCTTCACGCCCGCTCGCCGGATCCACGAGGACCTTGGAGTCCGCGTGGGTCCAGTTGACGTCGAAGCCCAGCCCGGAAAAGCGTCCTGGCAGGAACGTCAAGTGCTGCACCCACTGGGCCTCGAAGCCGACCACATGACCCGAGCCCCCGTTCTGCGGCTGGGTCCCGTAGTAGCCGAGGAACGGCGCATACGGCCCCTGGTAAATGAAATTCCGGGTGAGAATGACGTCCGACAAAGCCTTGTAGAACACCCCGGCGGACACCACGCCGCCGAGGGACGGGAGAAATCGCTCCAAGAGCAAATCGTAGTTCCAGGAGTGTTCCGGCCGGAGGTCCGGGTTCCCCGCGGACAGGTTGTCGTACTGGAACTTGTAAATCGGATCGAGGCTGCCTTGCAGGCTGGGGGCGATATCGGAGTAGTTCGGCCGAGCGATGCCGCGGGTGAAGGCGATGCGCAGGTTCGTGTTTTGATCCGCGGCGTAACGCAGCTGGACGCTCGGAAACAGGTCCGTGTAATTCTGGGCCCCAGTCACCGGACTCACCGTGGTGTTGCCGGCGGTGTCGGTCGCCGCGGCATTCCCCGTGTAGTCCGAGCGCGTCGCCTCGACGCGGAGCCCGAGGTTCAGGGACAGGTGCCCCAGCGCGACGGTGTTCATGACGTAGCCCGCGTAAATCCGCTCGGACCCGGTGAAGCTCGCCAGCAGGTTGCCGACGGTGTCGGTCTGGTTTGCGAACCGCATCGAGTTGCCGTTCTCCCAGTCCTGGGTCGTATTCAGGTCGGGCACCGGGCCCATCGCGAAGCCGGCGGACAGCCGGGAGTAGTAGCTGGGGTCGGAGAATGCGCTGAGGGCCTGGTTCATCATGAAGGGTGCCGCGGCCGTGTCGGCGAACGAGACGTCACCCTGCGTGGACTGCTTCTGCTCGTCGCGCAACCGCAGCCCCAGCTTGAGCGAGCTGGGATGGGTCCCGAGCACATACGCCAGCTGGGCGTTCACCTGCCCCCCGTAGTCTCTCCCCGTGGTGAGCCCGTTGCTCGCACTGTAGCCCGTGAGGGGGAAATTCGACGGATCGTTCGCCGCCGTGGCCTGAGCGGCGTCGAAGTACTCGTAGAGCGGCATCTCGCTGTTCGCGGCGTCGTACTTGAAGGTCAGCCGCGGCGTGCTCCCGCTTCCCGAATAGTCGTAGTCGCTCGTGCGGTAGTCGTTGACCGACTGCCGGGTGCCGGAGAGATTCGCCGAATAGGTCAACGTCCAGGCGCCGCGCTGGCCGTTACCCCCGGCCGTCAGGCCCCACAGCTGCTCCGTCGGCGTCCGGACCTGCACCTGCCGGGTGAGGACCGCGCTTGTGTCGTATCCCGACGTCCCGACGCCCGCGGAATCCCCGCCCCCGGCGATGTCGTACACGTAGCGGGTGCCGTGATTCTTGAACAGACTCCAAAGGCCCTTCAGGTACACGCTGGACCGGTCGCTGATTCGATAGTCCACGTCGGCCCCGACACCGTCGCGCGTCCGGTAGTAGGTGTAGTCGCGCTGGCTCCATTCGATGGGGACCGACCGCCCCGCGCCGTCCACGGTCCAGCTCGGCTCGACGTCGTTGATCACGCGGTCGATGCGGTCCAGGCTGCCGCCGATCAAGAAACCGAACCTTGAATCCGCGCCGAACCTACCACCATACGTGATGCTCCCCTGTCCGTGGTCGTGGTTCAAGAGCGTGATGTGACCGTATTGAGCCGCGACGTACCCTTGCGGGCGTCCCTCGGGGGTCTTCGTGATCAGGTTCACCGATCCGCCGATCGCGTCGCCGTCCATGTCGGCGGTGAGGGTCTTGGACACTTCGATCGCCCCGAGGATATCGGACGGGACGTCGTCGAGCTTGACGATCCGGTCGCCTCCTGCGGTGCCCGGCACATGCACGCCGTCCACGGTCACGTTGGTAAGCCGGGGCTCAGTGCCGCGCACCTGGACGAACTTGCCCTCTCCTTCATCCCGTTCGAGCGAGACGCCCGGCATGCGGCCCGCCGCTTCGGCGGCGTTGTAGTTGGGCAGCGCCCGGATCACGTCCCCCGGCAGGACGGTGACGATGTTGTCCGCGATCTGCTGGCTTTGGAGCGCGACCCCTTGCGTCTCACCCGAGCGCGTAGCCTCGACGAGCACGCTTTGGAGATTCTGGGCCAAGAATCGCATCCGCACGTTCACCTCGGCCGTGCGCCCCGCTTCTACCGAGACCCCGGAATCCGCAGGCGCATATCCAAAGAGCCTCACGTTCAAGCGGTAGGAGCCGGCTGGCAGTCCCTCGATCCGAAAGAAGCCGTCGTCCCGCGCGCGTACGGCGAAACGCGTACCCACGACCTGCACGGTGGCGCCACGTACCGGAGCGGCCGCTGAGTCTGTCACTCGTCCGGTGATGATGCCGCTCCGTGTCTGCGCCTCGAGCTTGGGGGAAGAAGTTGCAAAGAGAGAGACTAGCGTCCCAAGTGTAACGATCGGTTTGAGCACAGACCCTCCGTCGGAAGTGAACGACCGTGTGACAACTACCGAGAGAGGGTACTCCCACCACCGCTATGGTTTAGAGAAGGTGACGTAACAAGTCCGTCAACCCGATGAGCCCCACGGTGACCGACTGGTGATGTGATGGAGGGGCAGCTGTTACATCGGTGTCGGCGCGGTGATCACGATGGTGGCACTCGGCACAGGCGCCCAGCGGTCCGTGCAGGACCGCATTGCGGCGCTCGGGCCAACGCTCTTGAGCGTGTTTTCGGGACAGGACTTCCGTGGCGGCGTCGAGGATGTCCTCTACCGAAGGGCAGTCACAGAAATAGGCGCCGGGCCTCCGAGGCCGATCGTGGTGTACGGTGCGAGGGGAACGGACTCTCGAATCAGCACAGCAACACAATAGTGCCTGGCTTGACGACGACGCTTCGGCTCGCCATCCTTCGGGCGCGTTCGGGGCGCACGCGGGTCCGCGCGAAGGACTGAGTCCACCCTCTTCATCGAATTCCCCGCACGGCTGTCTCCGTGCTGGCCAGGTTGCGGACCCCTGGCGTTCAGCATGGAGGCTCTATGGCGGCCAAGCAGCTCCCCTCGCGTCCCGATCTCGAACAACTCAAACGTCAGGCGAAAGAGCTTCAGCACTCGGCGGGCGTCCCCCTGCATGAGGCGCAAACGCGCCTCGCGCGCGAATACGGATTCGCGTCCTGGAACAAGTTGCGCGAGGAAGTGGAAGCGCGCACGCTCGAATTCGATGCGGCGGTCACGGAGTTCCTGGAGGCGGCGACCGACGGGCGCCCAGAGCGGGCGAAGCGCATCCTCGCGCTGCACCCCAAGATCGCCACCGCGAACTTCTACGCGGCACTCGTCCTCGGTGACGCCGGCGCCGTGGACGCTCGGCTCACGAAGGATCCGTCACTTGCGAACACGGCGGGCGGTCCGCGCGGCTGGCTGCCAATCCACTACGTGTGCTACACAGCGGTGGGGTCCGACGGCCTTGCCGACATCGCGCGCCGTCTCATCAGCCTCGGCGTCGATCCAAACACGCGCTTCCCCTGGCTCCATCACAACGTGCGCCGTCCGATCCTCTGGGGCGCATCGCGCACCGCACAATCGCTGCCGCTGGTTGACGCGCTGCTCGACGCCGGCGCCGATCCGAACGACGGCGTCACCCTGCCGCTCGCCGCGAGCGCCGGCGACACCCCCGTGCTCGAGGCGCTGCTCGCGCACGGCGCGAACGTCGATCAGCCCTGGGCAACCGACGGCTCGACCGCGCTGTACGCGATTCTCAACTGGAGCCGCACGCCCGACGGCGCGGGCTGGCTGCTCGAGCACGGCGCCGATCCCAATGCCCTATTCGCCGAGAACGGCGAGACGCCACTACACGTGGCGGCGCGCGCTTGGGACGTTCCGCTGGTCGAGGCGATGGTGGCGCGTGGCGCCGACATCGAGCGTAAGCGCGCTGACGGCCGGACGCCGTATGCCGTCGCCGAGCTGAACGGCAATCGCGCGGTGGCGGAATGGCTGCTCGCGTACGGCGCGTCGCCGGAGTTATCTGCGGTCGACCGAATCGTGGCGGCGTGCAGTCGTGGGGATCGCGCCGGTGCGGCCGCGTTGCTCGAGAGAAATCCTGGCCTGCGCAACGAGATCACCGACGATCACTACATCGCCTTCCATCAGGCAGCCGAGCGCAACGACGTCCGGGCGCTCGAAGCCATGCTGGCGTGTGGGTTCGATCCGAATCGCCCCGATCAGGGGATCGGCAAGACGGTGCTGCATTCGGCGGCGATGGAGGGATGGCCGGACGCGGTGCGCGTGTTGCTCGCGCACGGCGCGTCGGTGCACGTACGCGACCGCGAGTTCAAGGGGCAACCGTTGATCTGGGCAGCCGAGGGATCGCGCACCGAGCATCGCAACGGTCGAGACTTCGCTGCCGTGGGCAAGCTGTTGCTCGACGCCGGTTCGCCGGTGGAGTGGGAGACCACGGAGGAGCCGGCGGAGGGGCTGCTCGAAATCGTCGAGGCGTGGCGGGTCCGCCCCCTCGAATAAAACCTGTACCTTGGAGGATGGCCTCACCGGCTCCACCAACCCACGAGCCCGCGCTGCGCCGCGTCATCGGCGTGCGCGGGCTCGCTGCCGCCATCTTCAATATCACCATCGGCGCGGCGATCTTCGTGCTCCCCGCGCATATGGCAAGCAGCCTGGGTGCCGCAGCTCCCCTTGCCTACGTCGTGTGTGCCATCGCGACGGCGCTCGTTGCCTTCTGCATCGCGGAGGCTGGGAGCCGCGTGCCACGGAGCGGCGGCCCATATGCGTACGTCGAAACGGCGTTCGGCCCCTATGCGGGGTTCTTGTGCGGCGTGCTGCTCTGGCTCGGTATCACGCTCGCGATGGGGGCAGTCGCCACGGTGTTTGCCGACGCCATGAGCGGGTTGGTGCCGGGCCTCGGCGCGCCGCTGCCGCGCGGCGTGCTGCTCATCGCGGTCTACGGCGGCCTGGCTTTCGTCAACATCCGCGGCGCTGAGCTCGGCTCACACCTGAGCGGCATCGCGACGGTCGCGAAAATCGTCCCGCTCATCGCGTTCGTGCTGCTCGGCCTGTCGCACGTCCGAGCGGAGAATCTCGCGTTGGGATCGTTCCCCTCGCTCTCGCGCCTGGGAGAATCCGGCCTGCTCCTGATGTTTGCGTTCTTCGGGATGGAATCGGCGCTGCAAGTGAGCGGCGAAGTGCGCGATGGGGCCCGCGCCGTGCCGCGGGCGATCGCCCTCGCAGTGACTGGTGTGGGCGTGCTCTACATCGCCGTGCAGCTCGTCGCCCAGGGCATTCTTGGCAGCGCCCTCGCCGCCCCCGAGACGGCCAAGGCCCCGCTCGCGGCGGCGGCCGTGCAATTCGCCGGACCGACCGGCGCCACGCTGATCCTCATCGCGATGATCGTCTCGACCTTCGGCTTTATGACCGCGACGATGCTCTCCACTCCGCGGACGCTCTTCGCCCTCGCGGCGGACGGCTACCTGCCGCGGTCGCTCGCGACAGTGCACCGGGCGCACCACACACCGCACGTCGCGATCATGATCCAAGCCGTGATCGTGTGCGCCATCGCCATCACCGGCACGTACGTCAAGCTCGCGATCGTGGCGGACGTGGCGGTCCTGCTGGTGTACTTGGCGTGCTGCCTGGGCGCGTGGCGGCTGCGGCGGCTCGAGGCGGGCGCGGCCGACAAGCCGTTCGTCATGCCGGCCGGGCGCGTTGTGCCGTGGGTAGCCGCAGGCCTGATCGTGGCATTGCTCGCGCGAGCCACCACCCAGGCGTGGCTCCTCACGGGAGGAGTCATGGCCGTGGCTTCGGTCGCGTTCCTGGCGCGGCGACGCTCCCTGCAACCATCGGGGCGCGCTTCCCATCCAACTTCTTAAATCACTCCCGGAG
>DASZCG010000280.1:0-8311 GCA_035943355.1 Gemmatimonadales bacterium | reverse complement strand
ATCCGTCAGATCTTTGAGGCGGAGGACTTCGGGGAGGAATTCACGCCCGAACTACGGCAGCAGGAAGAGCGGCAGCGCGCCGCGATTGCAAAGAACAAGCAACGCTCGAGGAAATAACCATGCGCTACATGACGATTGTGAAGTCACGCGAGACCGGCGCGCGGCCGTCGCCCGCGCTGATCGAGAGAATCATGAAGCTGGGTGAGGAAGCGTCGGGGAAGGGCGTGATGGTGGGGATGGGCGGTCTGGGGCCGACGGCACTCGGCGCGCGCGCCCGGCTGGTGAACGGCAAGATCACGTTCACGGATGGGCCGTTCTCGGAAGCGAAAGAAGTCATCGGGGGCTTCGCGATCTACGACGTTCCCTCCAAGCAAGATGCGCTCGAGTGGACGCGGCGGTTCCTGGAGGCTCACATCGGACTGTGGGATCAGGAGCTGGAAGTCGAAGTGCGGCAGATGATGGATGGCAATCCCTCCGAAGGTTGCTGAGGCGATCGATGCAGTCTGGCGGATCGAATCCGCCAGACTCATCGCCGGGTTGGCGCGCCTGGTCGGCGACATCGGTGTCGCCGAAGACCTGGCGCAGGATGCGCTCGTCGCCGCGCTCGAGCAGTGGCCCACGTCGGGCGTGCCGGACAATCCGGGCGCCTGGCTCATGGCGACGGCCAAACATCGCGCGATCGATCAGCTGCGCCGGCGCAAAATGCTCGACCAGAAGCACGAGCATCTGGGTCGCGAGATGGAGTCGCGGCAGATCAGTCCGGAAGCGGATCTGGCCGAGGCGATCGACGACCACGTCGGCGACGACCTGCTCCGGCTGATTTTCACGACCTGCCATCCGGTCCTCACGACGGAAGCGCGCGTGGCGCTCACCTTGCGGCTGCTCGGCGGTCTCACCACGGACGAGATCGCGCGGGCGTTTCTGCAGCCCAAAACCACGATTCAGCAGCGCATCGTGCGGGCGAAGCGGACGCTCGCCGCCGCTCGCGTACCGTTCGAGGTGCCGGCGCGGACCGAGTTGGCAGCGCGCTTGGGGTCGGTCCTCGAGGTGATCTACCTCATCTTCAACGAGGGGTATTCGGCGACGGCGGGGGAAGACTGGGTGCGGCCGGCGCTGTGCGACGACGCGCTGCGGCTGGGCCGCATTCTGGCCGAGCTCGCGCCCGACGAGGCGGAAGTCCACGGCCTCGTGGCGCTGCTGGAGATTCAGGCGTCGCGCATCCGCGCCCGCGTAGGACCCGACGGCGAGCCGATCCTGCTGTTGCAGCAAGACCGGGGACGATGGGATCACCTGTTGATCAGCCGCGGGCTGGCCGCGCTGGAGCGCGCCGAGGCGTTTGGGGGGGGAGGATATGGGCCGTACGCGCTGCAGGCTGCGATCGCGGCCTGTCACGCGCGCGCGCGCACCCCCGAGGAGACGGACTGGACGCGCATCGTCGCGCTGTATGACGCGCTGGCGCAGCTGCTGCCCTCTCCGGTCGTCGAGTTGAATCGCGCGGTCGCGTTGAGCATGGCATTCGGACCCGCCGCCGGGCTCGAAGTCGTCGACGCGCTCCGCGCCGATCCCGCGCTCGCAACCTACCACCTGCTGCCCAGTGTCCGCGGGGATCTCCTGGCGAAGCTTGGTCGTTTGGAGGAGGCACGTGTGGAGCTGAAGCACGCCGCCGAGCTGACCCAAAACTCTCGCGAGCGCAAGCTGTTACTCAAGAAAATGGAGGCTCTGTGAAAAAGGAGTGGTCGCCGCAGCTGCTCAGTGTGCTGCGCATCGTCCTCGCCTATCTCTTCATTCAAGTCGGTTCCGCCAAGGTGTTCGCCGTGCCGGCGGCGGTCATGCCGGGAGGCGGCACCGCGGCAGTCGGGTCGCTGCCGTGGGCCGCCGGTGTGATCGAAGTCGTGGGAGGCACGTTCATCCTGCTCGGCCTGTTGACGCGCCCAGTCGCATTCATCCTCGCGGGCGAGATGGCGGTCGCGTATTTCTACGGACATGCGAGTCACGGTTATTGGCTCTGGCCGGCCATCAACATGGGCGCCTTGGCAGTGATCTACTGCTTCCTCTTCCTTTATTTCGCGGCCGCCGGCCCCGGACCGTGGAGTCTCGATGCGTTTCTGGCCCGCCGGCGTCCGTCCGTCGTGCCCGTCAGCTAGATGACTGACACCGCGGCTCCTCCGGCTTCCCAATCGCGCTACGACCGGTCGATTGTCGAGGGGCCGTTACGCGCCGCGGTGTGGAAGATCGCCTGGCCGACGATGCTCACGAACGCGTTCGGCGGCTTTGTCGGCATGGTGGATCACGTCCTCGTCGGGAACCTGGTGGGCTATCAGGCGAATGCGGCGATCGGCGTCAGCTGGCAGATCCTGCTCGTCGTCATTGCGTTCATCTCGTCACTCTTCAGCGGCATGAGTGTCCTGGTGGCTCGGTTTGCGGGCGCGGGCGAGGCCGACAAAGTGGACCGCGTCGTCTATCAGGCGTTTCTCACCGCGGTCGGGATTTCCATCGGGATCATGGCGCCGCTCGGGTACGTGGCAACGCCGTGGCTCTTGAACATCGTCAACGCTGCGCCCGCCGTGCAGGCGCAGGCGCAGCCGTACCTGCGCATCATGTTCGGCTTCTCGAGTGGTATGCTCGTGTTCTACATGCTCAGCGGCGCGCTGCGCTCGGCGGGTGATGCACGCACACCGATGGTCCTCGGTGTCGTGATGACGCTCCTGAACCTCGTGCTCAATGTGATCCTGATTCGCGGACTCGGACCGATTCCGGCGTTCGGAACGCGCGGCTCGGCGATGGGCACGTGCATTGCCTCCTGGATGCTGGCGGTGTACGCGCTCTGGAAGCTGTGGACCGGCGGGTGGGTCGTCGCATTTCCGCGCGACCGGGGTTTCGGACCGGACTGGAACATCATCAGAGAGCTGTTCCGGTTTGGGTTGCCCACCGGGATTCAGGGGGTTTTCATGAACATCGGCGGCGTGCTGATGCTCTCGTTCATCGGATCGCTGGCGCAGAGCGCGGCGGCGCAGGGCGCGTTTGCGGTGTCGTACGGTGAGTTGTTCTCGCTGATCACATGGACATCGGTCGGCCTGATGGGGTCAGCGGCGGCGGTGGCGGGGCAGAATCTCGGCGCGGGACATCCCGATCGCGCCGAGCAGTCCGTTCACATCGCCGCGCGCTACGGGCTCTCGGTTGCCGCGTTCGTCGGCTTATTCTTCCTGTTCTTCCCGCGCCAGCTGCTGGCCGTATTCGGCATGGACGATCCCGTCGTCGTGAATATCGGCGTGCAGCTGCTGCGTGTCCTCAGCGTGTCGGGATTGTTTATCACGGTCGCGCTGTCGTATACCGGTGGCCTCCAGGGCACCGGCGACACGACGAGCCCGCTGTACATCTCGATGATTTCACAGATCGCGGTGCCGCTGGGGATCTGCTTCGTGATTCGGGAGACCGGGCGCCTGGATGCAATCGACATCTGGCTGGCGATTCTCGCGGGACACGTCACGCGTTGCGTGTTGAGTGTGCTGCGCTTCCGGCAGGGGCAATGGCGGCACATCAGGGTGAGCGTGGGCGGTTCAACCCGTTGAAGGGGGCGGGCGCGCGGCGCCCACCCCCAACAGTCGCTACAGCGACTTCAAGAACTCTACGAGATCACGCTGCTGCTCGGCGCTGAGATGGAGATTCCGCACGCGATCGTAATGCGACACGACGTCCACCAGCGTGGCGGCGCTGCCGTCGTGGAAATACGGCGCATGCTGCCACAAGCCACGCAGCGGCGTAGCGCGATACGCCTTGGCGGGTGTGCGCTGCGCGTACGCGGCATCCATGCCCGTTTCCTCGGGCGCATGGAGCTTGCCGCTGTCGTTGTCGGTGCCACTCACGCCCACGTGACAACTCGCGCATGACTGATTGAACACGACGCGCCCGCGCCCCGCTGCAGCCACGTCGTACGAACCGTTCGGCGCCGCCGGTGCGGGAAGGCTGTGCTGGTAGGCGCGCAGGGCGGACAGCTTCGACGTCACCAGGTCCGGCGACTGCTGGATGGTGATGCCGAGCCGCGGGTCGGAGAAGTTGCCGTGCCCGTGCATCTGCGTGACAGCGACATACGCGTTCCAGTAGGAGATGGGGCCTTCGGCAGTGTATGTCTCGTTCTTCACGCGCGCGAGTCCGTAGGCGGGCGGCAGCACCAGCGGGGTGCTCTTGCCATCGATGTTAAAGCGAGGGTCGTATTTCCCGGGCCCCCATGAGTTATAAACGCTCTTCTGCTCGGGGGTGATCGCGGGCGAAAGGGCAATGATCGCCCCAACGTTCAGGTCGCGGTTCGGCCACCCGTCGCGGCGCTTCCCGATACCGGGCGCAAACGAGTTGTCGACCGTCGAGTGGCACAGCGCACAGGTGATCCCGAGCCGCACCAGGGTGTCCTTCCCCCCGACCGTCTGTACGGTGCCGCGCAGACCCACGACCGCGTTGAGCTTCAGCAGGGTGACCGTTGTCGCGGGACTGTTGAGATCGACTTGTCCGTTTTTGATCGCTTGCGCGACTGCGGGAGGAATGGCGTCGGCATCGACCTTCAGGCCGACCTTGAGCGCGAGGCTCGGACTCACCGAGCTCTGCACGACCTCCTGCATCCGCGCGGTGTCCGTCCAGAATTGTTCATCGCCAAACGTGTCCTCTCGGAAAATGCGCTGTCCTTCGGCATTGGACTGGCCCTGCTTTGCATTCGCCGACAGCAAAACGAATGCAGCCGCGACCACGAGCGCGCCTGCGCCAAACCGTGCACCCGCCATTGGACCCTCCCTCAATCGATACTTGTACGAGGTCATTCCGTCCCGGCTGGGACAGCGAAGCCGCAGCGTGGATGCTCGCCGCGGACACAGCACTCGGTGACTGGCGCTCCGACGGCTTCTTCGACGAGCGCTTTGCCGAGCTCACATATCTCGGCGTGGCCCGTCGTCACGGCAGAGAGTGGGCAACCGTAGCCCTGCAACCGCCAGCCGTCCGTCGTTTCCTCCACGTCCATGTCGGTGCCCAACGCGCGAAACACGCCGGCGGCAGCCTCGACACGCTGCTTGCGACTCGCTCCATCGCGCGCGCCTGTCGCCGCTTGCGCCCCAACCGCTCGCAGGAGCTGGATCGCGCGGTCTCTGCCCTCCGTGCGGACGATTTCGTCGATGAGTTTGTCGAGAACGAGCGCGTAGGCCTTCGGGAATAGCTCCTCGCCCTCGCGCGTGAGACCGTAAACGCGCGCCGGCTTGCCACCCGTATCGCGTTGCGCCCCCACGTCCTTGACGAGTCCATCGCGCCGCAGCGCCGCGACGTGCATGCGGACGGCGTTGTCCGTCAGTCGCAGCTGCTCGGAGAGTCCCGTGATGGTCTGCCGGGAGCGGCGCAGCAAGCGCAGCAGCCGCACCTGCGTCTCGCCCAGTAGCGCATCCCAGTTTGCCATGCCCCAGAATAGCTGCAAATCATTGATTTGTCCAGTAATCACAGTAAATACTTGACAAAGTGTGTGTGGCTGGGCAGTTTCCGCCCCAAGTCGTCGACCTTAATCCGTCACCACACATCTGGAGGACCGATGTCCGCATTCCATCGCTTGGCCGCACTGGCGCTGCCGTTTACGTTGACCGCCGCGCTGCATGCGCAGGCCAATCCACCGGCTCCGGCACCCGCGCCGGACCTCTCCGATCCCGAAGTCGCTCACGTTGCCGTGACGGCGAATAGCATCGATATCGACGCCGGGAAGTTCGCAGAGACGCGGACCAAGAATCCCGCCGTCAAGCAATTCGCCGCCACGATGATCACCGATCACTCGGCCGTGAACGTCCAGGCCGCCGCGCTGGCGAAGAAGCTGGGTGTCACGCCGGCCGACAACGCGGTGAGTCAGTCGCTGCAGACCGGCGCGGCCGAGGCGCGGAAGAACCTGGAGTCGTTGCACGGGGCGGCGTTCGATCGCGCCTACATCGCGCGCGAGGTTGGCTATCACCAGGCCGTTCTCGACGCGCTCGACAAGCTGTTGATCCCCACGACGGACAATGCGGAGCTGAAGAAGCTGCTCCAGGATGTGCGGCCGGCCATCGCGGCCCATCTCGAGCACGCCAAGCAGCTCCACGCGCAGCTGGCTGCACCGGCCAAGACCGGTCAGTGATCCTCCGGCTGGTGTTGCTGCTGGCAACCAGCCCGGCGTCCAAGACGCACACGGTCGAGATCCGCGGCATGGAATTCCATCCCGCGGAGCTCACCGTGGCGGTGGGGGACACGATCGAGTGGGTCAATCGCGACATCGTGCCCCATACCGCGACAGCCAGCGGCCACTCGAAGTGGGATACCGGAGCGCTCACCCAGGACAAGACGGGACGCTATGTGGCGCAGCGCGCGGGCGTGGTGCGCTATAGCTGCACGTTTCACCCCACGATGCATGGCAAGCTGACCGTGCGATGATACCGCTTCAGGGCCTGCCGTTTCATTACACCATGCATATGCCGGCAAGCGACGGGCGGTACTGACCGGGGGGGGGCTTAGTCGATCAGAGGGATGCGCCGGGCTCGTTCCCACAATCCCGGAACGCCAAGACGCTCGGCGCGATGCTGGAACCCAGGCGTCGGTCCCCGCCACCGCAGCTCGTTCACGTCAGCGAATACTTTCACATCGTCGCGCAGCGTCGCGAGCCGGCGAAACAGCATCGCCAGCTCGCGGTTCGCTTCCAGTGCACTCGACAGCCGCGCGGCCCCACGCACGGGAACGCCCCAGCTCGCCGAGCTCGTCGGTATCCGCTCGAGATGGGGATAGACCGCGAGCACGGTGCTTGCGGCCTTCTCGCCCCACCCGGGTACTCCCGGGAAGCCATCGGCCGAATCGCCGACCAGCGCGAGATAGTCGGGAATCGATGCGGGCCCGACGCCGAATCGCTCCTTGACGCCGCGCTCGTCGCGCTGCTCCCGCTTGCGCCGGTCGAGCTGTACCACGCGGTCGCCCGTGACGCACTGGCTGAGATCCTTGTCGGGCGTGCAGATGATGACCTGCTCGACGGCGGGATCTCGGGCCGCGAGCCGGGCTGCCGACGCGAGGGCATCGTCGGCTTCGAACTCCTCCATCGCCCAGACCATGACGCCGCTGTCGCGCAGCGCATCCTCGAGCCGGTGGAATTGGGCCAGCAGCTCGGGCTCCACGCCCTCACTGGTCTTGTACCCGGGCCACAGATCGTTCCGGAACGATTCGATGACATGATCGGTGGCGACACCGAGGTGCGTGGCGCCGCCTTCCAGCATGCCGAGCACCGAGCTGACCACTCCCACGATCGCGGCGACTTCCTGGCCATCGCGATCGGTCTGTCTCGGCATGGCGTAGAAGTGCCGGAACAGCTCGTACGTGCCGTCGAGGAGATGAACTCTCACGTCAGATCAGCGGATCGACGGGCAGATGAGAGCAGAGTTTGACGGCGAGGCGGCGCCAGAATCCCGCTCCGGGCTCGTCCGTGAAGCCGCCGGTCCATTGCAGGCCGCCATTCACTCCCGGTGTGACCTCATACGCCAGCTCGGGGCTCGACCAGCGATCGAACAGCGCCGCCACCTCCTGCGCCAGCTCGGGACAGTCGACCAGCACGCCGACTTCCGTGTTCTGGTCGAGCGAGCGCGGATCGAGGTTGAGCGAGCCGATGAAGACCGATGTGCGATCGAACACGAACGTCTTGCCGTGGAGGCTCGCCCGTGAGGCGCCGGGGAAGGCCTTCGTGGCGCGCGCATGTTTCGCGCCCCCCCCCGCCGCCTCCGGCCGGAGCTCGAACAGCCGTACGCCCTCGCGCAGCAGCGGACGGCGGTACTTCATGTAGCCGGCATGTACGAGCCAGACGTCGGTCGCGGCGAGCGAGTTGGTCAGCACCGCGACGGTGACACCGTCGCGCTCGCGGCGGCCCAGGAATTCCACGCCTTCCTTGCCCGGCACGAAGTAGGGCGACACCACCAGCAGGTTCGATCGTGTCGCGCTGGCATGCGGCGACAGCTGGTCGCCGAGGTACGCGTCGTTCCGGGTGCCGGCGGGTTTCGTGAGCTTGTCGGGGGGATCGGCGATGACGCGCGCGTCTGCCCAATGCACCCGCAGCTGGTCGGCGCGCAGCTCTTGCGCGAGGTCCGACTGCGCGAGCGCGCGGGCGTACGTCGAATCCTGCAGCAGCTCACAGCGATCATTCAATTGCTGGCGCTTGCCAGGGAACGACTCGGGGTCGGGCGCGAACTTGCCGAGCTGCGAGATGGGAATCGCGTAGCGGCTGTTCCAGTAGGTCTCGAAGCTGCCGGTCGACTGGCGGGCGACTGGGCCCACCGCGAGCACGTCCACG
>DASZCG010000279.1:0-7032 GCA_035943355.1 Gemmatimonadales bacterium | reverse complement strand
ATCAATCGACTCTTCAAGGACGGCGGATTGTCGATCGACGAGAAAAACCGGCAAGGGGTCGAGACGCAGGCCCGGAGGGCGCTGGCGCGGGCGCGAGAATGCATCACAACGCTGAACGCGCTCATCGTGCTCACCGGGTCGGTATGAAACGACTGCTAATCTTTGCTAATGTTTGCAGGGTAATCGAGGGAAATAGCCGGCAAACCGTTTTCGCTAACTGACCAACTTTGTGCTTAGGATCGCTCGCGAGTCGGCTGGAGTGCCCCTCCATACGACAATTCGTAATCGAGCGGTCGTCGGTTCAAATCCGACCGGTGGCTCTTTGACCGCTACCGCGTGCCCCACCACAGCCGGTACTTCGCCGCAAGCCGTCGCGTCGGGTGCGGCTCCACCTCGTTCCAGTCTCCGGTCACGAGCGGCTCCCAGGGCTCGCTCGAGGTGATTACTAGATGCAGATGGTTGGGGCTGTTCGCGGGCTGCGGCTGCTCGTCGATCGACAGCCGCTCGGCGATGAGGCGGCGGTTGCGGCGCCATTGAAACGTCGCGGTGGCCGAGGGGCGGGCGGGTGGCCACACATCGACCTCGAGCTTACCGCCGGGCCAGTCCCCGGTTACGACGACCGACGCGACTACGGCACTCTGCTGTAGGTGGGCGGCGACCACCGATTCGATCGGATGCAGCTCGCCAGACCAGTCGTCGTGTCCGCAATCCACGACCCAGCGCCCGGTCATGGAGACGCGGTCCCCCGGCTCCGGCCTGTAGCCCACGGGTATGAGCCACTGCTCGATCTCCGTCTCCAGGCTGCCAGCCAGTTCTGCAGTAAAGTTGCCCAGCCCCTTGTCTGTGCCGGCCTCCCGCTCGTGATCCTCGGCGAGCATGAATCGGTACTCGGGGTCGGGCCGCACATAGACGACCCAGTCGTCGCACAGCGAATGCACGGCGTTGAAGACGCCGCACGGCTCGGAGTCCGGCGGGGGAGTGATGCCGAGCCAATAGCCGGTGGGCGGCTCGGCGTGGTCACCCGCGTAATCCGCGCCGGAGAGAAAGCTATTCGTTACCACCCCTGTGACCTGAGACGATATCCACGGGATGGGACGATCCATCACGTCGCCGTGACTCGGCCGGCCATGCCACTTCAACACCGTCCGCAGCCGGGCAGTGTTGGTCTGCGCCAGGCGCACGATTTCTTCCCAGGTGACGTCATGGTTGCCGGGCCAGTGGAGCGGCAGCCCAGGATGGTACTTCCGTTGCCCGTTGTTCTTCTCCCGCCCGGCCACCGACCAATTCCGGGGAAGGATAGTCGTCCACTCCGGCGGTCCCGCGTTCGGGTTGAAGATGCCCAGCACGGGATCGAGTACCGACACGACGTCGCGGGAGCAGTAGTCGCCGGAGTTGGCGGTGGGAGTCGTGATGTGAGGTGTGGGCGTGTTCATCCGAATCGTCACCCACCGCGGCGCGGGCCCTTGGCCAGGCGGGAACGCCCGCTCCGGCGGTAGCCACCTCGCGCCGTCCACGTTCGCCGCCCGCACAGTCGAGAAGCGTCGCACACCACGACCGGCGGGGATCACGCGTTCTCGCGTGTCATCCGCGTCGTCGGCGTGCGCCACGTCGTACCACACCGGACCTCGCGGGGTCGTGTAGCTCGCGTAAATCGTGCCGTCCGGGTGGCGCTCTACCGAATTGACGATCGCCTCGCTCGCGTGGAACCGCTGAACGTACGGGAGCGAGGACGTGCTCTCGGCTGCGCTCGCCGGGGACCCCAGTTGAACTCCCTGGTTCGCTTGCAGTAGCTGCAGGATGACGCCGAGGCGCGCGTCACCGCCGAGATGCGGCTGCTGGGGGGGCCCACCGAGGGTTAGTGAGACCGCGCAACCGATCAGCCACAGTGGGCGGCGTCCCATAGGAAAGGCGACCTGCCCGGATGACTCGACGTCACGGCGTCATGAGCTCTTTTTCTATCGCCTCTGCGGTGGAATTGGCAGTTCCAGCGTAAAGGTGCTCCCCTCGTCCAGTTTTGATTCAAGCTCGATCGTTCCGCCAAACATGCTCTGTGTGATCTCCTTGACGACCGCCAAGCCGATGCCCGAGCCCTTGCCGGGCGGCTTCGTGGTGAATCCGGCTGCGAAGATCCGTTTCCGATTCTCCGGCGAGATGCCAGCGCCGTGATCCTGGACGGCGAGCTTCAGCGTGGCCCCCTGTTGCTGCACCGTGATGGTGACGATCGCGTTCGGAGCGCGACTCGCGTCCACCGCGTTGCGGATGAGGTTAGTGAGCACCTGGTATAACGCACCCGCATCGCCGAACAGATAGATCGATTCCAGCGACGAATTCCATTGCAGCGCGATGCCGCGTTTGCGCGCGAGTGGTCGCTCGAGCGTCACGCAGGAGCGCACCACGGGGATGACATCGAAGCGAGCCAGCTGCGGCGTCGCGCCAAACGGCCTGTCCTGGATGGACCGCAGGTACTCCGCCGCCTGCTCGATCCCGTCGGCGACGTGCGCGAGATCGTTGAGCAGCTGAGTGCGAAAGGCGGGGTCGAGCGTCGTGGAATCGCGCAGCGCATCCACGGTGAGATCGAGGTTGCCGAGCGCCATGGCGAGTGGATTGCCCACTTCATGAGCGATCACGCTCGGCTGACGGGCGAGCTCGCGCAGCGCGTCGGCGGGCGGGAGTCGGGACTGTGCGAGACTGCCGGCTGCACCGAGCACCCCCAGGCTGAGTCCGGCGAGCTCGAGGATCATGCGCTCGCGGCTGCGGCGCTCGACGCCGTGGGGCGGGGGAGCCGCGGGCCGCAGCCGCACCGGTGCCACGCACCAGCGGTGGTCCCCCTCCCCCTCCCCCCCGTTTGCCAGGCGGCACCCCACCCAGCGACTGCGCTGAATGAGGGGCGCACCCCACTGCCGCAGCGTATGGTCGAGATCCAGCTCGGTATCATCGCGGGACGCGTCGGGAATACTGCTGAAGAGGTGGGCCGCTTCAGCGTTGGGCGAGATTTCCCATAGGGTCACTACCCGGCCATGCAGCGCAATGCTGGCCAGGCGCAAAACTTCACGCTCTTGCGCGCCCTCCGTAGCCATCGGTGTTAGGAAAATGGCCCAGCGTGTGGGCGTTTGATAGGGCGTTTTTGCTGCATCGGGGGGTGCTGTTGCGGCATGCCGGAATGGCGCAGCTTGGATCCATGGAAACCGCACCGTCCGCGCTCGGGGCCTGGGAATCGTTCTACGTCATCATCGGCTCGTCGGCTGCCGCGCTGACCGGCCTGCAGTTTGTCGTCATCACCCTGATCGCCGACTCGCGACGGCGGCACACGCAGCGCGAGATCAACGCCTTCGGCACGCCCATCGTGCTGCACTTTTCCGTGGTTCTGCTGGTTGCGGCGATCTTGAGCGCACCATGGCGGGCGGCGTCGGATCCGGCAATCTGGATCGTGGCCGTCGGCGTCGCGGGCGTGGTCTACGCGGGTCTCACGCGCCGCCGCGCTCGAGTCATGACCCAGCAGCCCGATGCATACAAGCCAGTGCTCGAGGACCTGATCTGGTATCAACTCGTGCCGACCCTCGGCTATCTCGGACTGCTCGGCGCGGGCGTGGCGTTGTATCGAGGGCACGAAGGCGCGCTCCGCACCATCGCGGGACTCATGCTGTACCTGCTCCTGGCGTCCATCCGCAACGCCTGGGACACGGTGACGTGGGTCGCCGAAACGCACGGCAAGGAGACCTAGCGAAGCTCCTTGGGATGGCTATCGCGGGTTTGCCGTAGGAAGAGCATAATTGGCGGCTCAACCGCATCTCAGGGAGAGCCGCCCATGAAGAAGCGTTCACCCCCCTCCTGGTCCCGCCGCGAATTCATCGAGTTCAGTGCGGCCGCCACGGGCTTTTCACTCACCGCGCACCCGTTTCGGTTTCGTCGCGTCGCCCCGAGCGACACTGTGCGCTTTGGCATGGTCGGTGTGGGCATGCAGGGCAACGGCTTGCTGGGAACGTCCATCCAGCTGCCGGGCGTCACCTGTGCCGGCGCCGCCGATTTGTACGACGGCCGGCATACGCTGGCCAAGGAGATTGTCGGCGCCACGCTGCCGACGACGCGTGAGTACCGCCGCCTGCTCGACGACAAGAACATCGATTGTATCGTGGCGGCCGTGCCCGATCACTGGCACAAACGCATGGTCGTCGAAGCCGTCAGCGCCGGGAAGGACATCTACATCGAAAAGCCGATGTCGCATACGCCGGCAGACGGCGTGGCGATGGTCGACGCGGTGAAGAAGAGCGGCCGCATCCTGCAGGTCGGGTCGCAGCGCGTCAGCTCGGTGATCTGCGCCAAGGCAAAAGACATGGTGGCGCAGGGGATGTTGGGCGACCTCACGCTCGTCGAGGGGTGGCTCGGCCGGAACGATCCGACAGGCGCGTGGGAGTATCCGCCACCGCCCGATCTCTCACTTCAGACCCTCGATTGGGACACCTGGCAGAACGACGTGCCCAAGCGCGCCCTCGATCCGAACATCTTCGCGCGCTGGCGCTGCTGGAAGGAATATGGCACCGGCGTGGCGGGCGATCTGCTCGTGCACCTGATCAGCGGGATGCAGTTCATGCTCGGCATCAACGAGCCACCGAAGCAGGCGATGTCGGTCGGCGGGATCCGGCGCTGGAAGGACGGCCGCAACATGCCCGACGTGCATGCGACGGTCTACTACTACGGCGGCGATCTGCCGGTCTACATGCGGCTCAATCTGGGCACGGAGATGCCGGAGCAGTATCGCATCCAGGGATCCAAAGGCGTTCTCGAGGTGGCGGGGAACAGGCTGACGTTCACGCCCCAGACCGGCACGGATTCGTGGCCGAGCTATTACACGGGCAGCTATCCGCGCGCGCTGCGCGACGCCTACCAGACGCAGTGGCACAAGGAGCACGATCCAAAACCGGGTCAGGCGCCCGCCCTCGAGGAAAGCGTGACGTTCACCACGCCGGACTTCGACGACACGCGCCCACATCTGTGGAATTACTTCGAGGCCGTGCGCACGCGGAAACCGGTGGTCGAAGACGTCGTGTTCGGCCACAACGCCGCGCTCGCGTGTCACATGGCGAACGAGGCCTATTTCCGGCGCGCGGCGGTCACGTGGGACGAAGCGACGAAGACCCTCAAGGGTTGAGTCGCAGCAGGACGAGCGAATTGGCACGCAGCGGATAGCGATCACCGGGAGGCTGGGGCGCGCGCGCGGTATCGATCAACGCGCTCCAGCCGCCGTGGTCCGGCAGCACAAAATCGATGTCCGCTGCACCGGCATTGACGAGCAGCAGCATGGTATCGCCCTTGATGGGCTCGCCGGTGTCGTCCGTTTCATCCGTCGCGTCGCCATTGATCAGCATGCCGAGGGAGTGCGCGCTCGCGTCCTCCCAATCCGCCTCCCGCAGCTCGGCGCCGTCGGCGCGGAGCCAGGTCAGATCCTTGAGACCGGGATGCTCGATGACCTGGCCGTGAAAGAACGTGCGCCGCCGGAGCACCGGATTGGCAGCGCGGATGGCGAACATCCGGCGGGCGAAGTCGAGCAGCGCGCGCCGCTCCGCATCCAGATTCCAGTCGACCCAGGTGACCTCGTTGTCCTGACAGTAGGCGTTGTTGTTGCCGCGCTGCGTGCGCGCGATCTCGTCGCCGTGCGAGATCATCGGCACGCCCTGCGAGAGCGCCAGGGTCGCCAGAAAATTGCGCATGGCGCGATAGCGGGCGTCGCGAATCGCCGGGTCGTCCGTCTGCCCCTCGACCCCCCAATTGCGGCTGATGTTGTCGTTGCTCCCGTCCTCATTGCGCTCGCCGTTCGCGTCGTTGTGCTTTGCTTCGTAGCTCACCAGGTCGTGCAGGGTGAAGCCGTCGTGCGCCGTCACGAAGTTGATGCTCGCGTACGCGGCGCGCTGGGTCCACTGATAGATGTCGGCAGAGCCCGACAGGCGGGACGCGAGATCGGCGATCTGACCGTCGTCGCCCTTCCAGAAGCGTCTCACCGTATCGCGATACTTGCCGTTCCATTCCGCCCAGCCGACGGGGAACTTGCCGACTTGATAGCCTCCCGGGCCCACGTCCCATGGCTCGGCGATGAGCTTCACCTGCGACAGCACCGGATCCTGATGAATCACGTCGAAGAACGCGCTCAGCCGGTTCACTTCCCACAGCTCGCGCGCCAACGCCGGCGCGAGATCGAAACGAAAACCGTCGACGTGCATGTCGATCACCCAATAGCGCAGCGAATCCATGACGAGCTGCAGCGTGTTCGGGTGGCTCATGTTCAGGCTGTTGCCCGTGCCCGTGAAATCCACGTACTGGCGCAGATCATCAGGCTCGAGGTGATAGTAGGCGCGGTTGTCGATGCCCCTGAACGCGAGGGTCGGTCCGAGATGATCGCCTTCCGGCGTGTGGTTGTAGACGACGTCCAGGATGACCTCGAGCCCCGCCGCATGGAAGCTCTGGACCATCTGCTTGAATTCCCTGACCTGGTCGGCGATGGCGTAGCGCGCGTCGGGCGCGAGGAAGCCGATCGAGTCGTAGCCCCAGTAATTCGTCTGCCCACGCTTGGCGAGGCGGCGCGCCGTGATGTGATGATGAATCGGCAAGAGCTCGACACTGGTGACGCCGAGGGCGCGCAAATGCTCGATGATGGGTGCGGTGCACAGTCCGAGGTAGGTGCCGCGCAGCGGTTCCGGGACGCCCGGATGGCGGATCGTCATCCCTTTCACGTGACACTCGTAAATAACGGTACGGTTCCACGGAATCTTGGGCGGGCGGTCGCCTTGCCAATCGAAGGCCGGATCGATCACCATGCACTTGGGCATCGCGCCGCCCGAGTCGCGGTCGTCCCGCGTCAGATCGTCGTCGCCATTGCCGACCGTGTAGCCGTACGGCGTGTCGTCCCAGCGCACCTGACCGGTGATGGCCTTCGCGTACGTATCGAGCACGAGCTTGGCGGGATTGAAACGCAGCCCGTTCTCGGGCTCATACGGGCCGTGCACGCGATAGGCGTATAACTGTCCGGGCCGCACGTCAGGC
>DASZCG010000278.1:0-7325 GCA_035943355.1 Gemmatimonadales bacterium | reverse complement strand
CGTCGCAGGTAGAAGCCCGCGCCGTACAGCAGCCGCGGGATCTCGCTGTTGAGGACCGGCCCACCGTGCTGCTGCTCGACGCCGAGAGCCGCTCCGCATTCCCGGTGGACCTGCTGCGCTCCTTCGTGGACGCCGGCGGCGCGATCGTTGCGCTGGGACGCCACGGTGAAGCCGACGTGCCCGACGCACTCCCCACCGAGTTCTTGTCGGGATTCCTGACGCATCCCGCGAGCCCGCGCAGCCTGCTCGTCGCGATTCGGGCCGGCTTCCGCGAGGCCGCGGCACGCGCGGAAACCGCGCGCGCCCGCGGCGAAGCGGCGCAGCGCTCGCGCGAAATCGGCGAGCTCACGCGCATCGGCGTCGCGCTGGGCACCGAGCGCGACCTCAAGACCCTGCTCGACTTGATCCTGACCCAGTCGCGCCGCATCACGCAGTCCGACGCCGGCAGCCTGTACCTCGTCGAGCTCAGCGCCGAGGGAACGAAGCGGCTGCGCTTCCGGCTGGCGCAGACGTACTCGAAGCCCGAGGCGCCGTTCGTCGAGTTCACGATCCCCGTCGACCGCACCAGTCTCGCCGGGTACTGCGCCGTCACCGGGGATCCGCTCGTCATTGACGACGCGTATTTCCTGCCGCCCGACGTCGAATACACGATCAATCGCTCGTTCGACGAGCGCTACGGCTACCGCACCAAGTCGATGCTGGTGATCCCGATGAGGGATCACAAGAACGAGATCATCGGCGTGCTGCAGCTCATCAACCGCAAGCGCAACTTCGAAGCGATCCTCGCGACATCGAGCGACGTCGAGCAGCAAGTCGTCCCCTACTCCAAGCGAACCGTCGAGCTGGTCACGGCGCTCGCGGGACAGGCCGCGGTCGCCATCGAGAACAGCCGTCTCTACGAGGACATCGAGAAGCTGTTCGAGGGCTTCGTGCTCGCGGCAGTGCACGCCATCGAGCAGCGCGATCCGACCACATACGGCCATAGCGGGAGAGTCGCGGGGATGACGGTGGGCCTCGCGGAAATCGTCGACCGGGCCGGTGCGGGGCCGTACCGGACCATGCGGTTCTCCCGCGAGCAGCTCAAGGAAATCCGGTACGCGGCCCTGCTGCACGATTTCGGCAAGGTCGGCGTCCGGGAACAGGTGCTGGTGAAGGCCAAGAAGCTCTACCCGTCGGACCTGGGGCTCGTGCGCCATCGCCACGCCTTCATCCGCCGCACGGCGGAGCGGGAATTCTGGCGCCAGCGCGCGGAGTTTCTCGAGTCGCACGGCAGACAAGGCTATGACGGATTCGTGAAACAGCTCGAGGCAGTGCATCAACAGGAGCTGCAGGCGTTGGACCGTTTCCTGGAAATCGTGCAACAAGCCAACGAGCCGACGATCCTCCCGGACGGCAGCTTCGAGGAGCTGAAAGCGTGGTCCACGCGTACCTACCTGGGATTCGACGGCGGGACGGAGCCGTTCCTCTCACCCGACGAGATGCGCTACCTGACGATCCGCAAAGGGAGTCTCGACGATGCGGAGCGGCACGAGATCGAGAGCCACGTGACGCACACGTATCAGTTCCTGCAGCGCATCCCGTGGACGAGCGAGCTGCAGCAGATTCCGCTCATCGCCTATGGGCATCACGAGAAACTCGATGGCCGCGGGTATCCACGTCGTATCACGGGAGAGGCCATACCGATTCAAACCCGCATGATGACGATCAGCGACATCTACGACGCGCTGACCGCCCAGGACCGGCCCTACAAGCGCGCCGTGTCCATTGATCGCGCGATCGACATCATGAGCCATGAAGTGAAGGAGGGCCAGCTCGACCACGACCTCTTCACGTTGTTCATCGAAGGCAAGGTCTTTCAGCGGCCGCTGGTGGAGACCGCGAGTCCCTAGAAAAACAGCAGCTTGAGCGACACCAGCATCAAAAACCCGCCGAACATCCTTTTCAGTGTCACATCTGGAATCGATCCTGCGAGGCTCGCCCCAAAGTACGCGCCGATCAACAGACCACCCGCGACGACCGCCGCATATCCCCAGTGGACCTGTTCGCGCTTGGCGTATTGCAGCACGCCGAGCAATCCCACGGGCAGGAGCAGCGCCGCGAGCGACGTTCCATGCGCGGTGTGCTGCGGCATCTTGGTGATGAACACGAGCCCGGGGATGATGACGACGGCACCGCCGACGCCAAACAAGCCCGAGATCACTCCCGCGAGCAAGCCCATGACCGACACCAGAGCCCACGTCATACCGTGTTTCCTTTCCCCCAGCCGCCACCACCCGGGGTTTCGATACGGAGGATGTCCCCCGCTGCCAGCCGCAGCGTGGTCTTCGCAGCAAGCGTCTTGCCGTTCAGCGCGTTGAGTCCAGGCCGTCCATCAGCCCCGCCCGCGTTTCCCGCCGGTCCGTGGCGGCGGCGCTCCGTGAGCAGCGTCGCCTCCATCGGCGCGAGTGCTTCAAATTCGCGCACGACCCCATCGCCGCCAGTCCAGGCCCCCGCGCCGCCGCTGTGCGCGCGCAGCGCATAGGTCCGCACTCTCAGCGGATGCTCCAGCTCCAGCACCTCGATCGGCGTGTTCCGCGTGTTCGACATGCCGACATGGACGCCAGATGGGCCAGTCGCTCCCTGACTCGCCCCCTGCCCCCCGCCAATGGTTTCGTAATACGTCCACCCTTCTGCTCCGTGCTCCCTGCTCCCTGCTCCCCCAAAAGTCACGTTGTTCATGGTTCCCTGCCCCTGCGCGGGAACGATGCAGCCGGCGGCTGCGAGCGCGCGAAACACCGTATCCGCGATTCGCTGCGACGTCTCGACATTGCCGGCAGCCACGGCGCTGGGTGGGCGCGCATTGACCAGGCAGCCCGGCGGCGCCGTCACGCGAATCGCGCGGGACACGCCGCCGTTCATCGGCACATCTTCTGACAACAGCGTCCGGACCACGAACAACACCGCCGAGCGCGTAACGGCGATCGGACAATTGACGTTGCCGGGGGCGGCGTCGCGAGTCCCGGAGAAGTCGGCGTGGAACGTACCGTCGCGAATGGTGATCGTCACGCAAATCTGCAGATCTTCATCGATGACCCCGTCGCCTTCCAGATAATCGGTCGCTGTTGACAGCACCGCCATCGTTTGCAGCCGCGCCCTGGTGCGGCGCTCGGCGTAGTCGAGCAGCTCGCGCGCCGCGTCGCGCAGCGCGGTCCATCCGTGCCGGCGAGCGAGCGCGCGGAGACCATCGGCACCACGCTCGACGGCCGCGCGCTGCGCGGCGAGGTCTCCGCGCCGCATTTCGGGCGTGCGCACATTCGCCAGCAACACGCGCTCGAGCTCCGGGGTCAGTCGCGTCGGCGGAATGATGAGACCTTCCTGGAACAGCTCACGCGCTCCGGCCGGCATGCTCCCGGCAGTCATTCCACCCACGTCCGAATGATGCGCCCGCACCACGCTGTACCCTCCCACGGCGCCATCGATCTCGATCGCCCCGATCAGCGTGAGGTCCGGCAGATGGCTCCCTCCTGCGTACGGATCGTTCAGCAGGAAGAGCTCGCCGGGCGCCGGCGCGAGCTGCCGTACGGCCGCAACCGCATCGGCGAGTGCGCCGAGGTGTACTGGAATGTGCGCCGCCTGCGCGATCATCTCGCCGTCGGCGTCGAACAACGCGGCGGACGCGTCGCGCCGCTCCCGGATGTTGGGCGAGAGCGCGCTGTGCACGAGCACGAGCCCCATTTCCTCCGCGACCGACGCGAAGGCATGGGCCATCACTTCGAGACCGACGGCGTCGAGCCTCATATCCGCTCCACAATAACGGCCCCCGATGGATGGACGACGCCGCGCCAGCCCGGCTCGATGAGCCCGGTGGCGTCCGGCCCCGCCAGGATTGCCGGGCCGTTCAGGGGATGCCCGCCGGCACGCTGTTCACCGAGGGGCCACACGTCGGCGCGCACCCGTTTGCCCTCGCGCGTCACGATCATGCGTCGACCACCGCTCGAGATCCCCACGCCGGCCGGTCGACCCAGCGCCGCACCGGCTGCTCGCGGCGCCGGGCGCTCGGCCACCACGCGGAGATTCACCAGCTCGACCGTCTCCGGCCCGGCGTGGCCGTGACGCGCGCGATGCGCCGCCTGGAACGCCGCGCCGAGGAGTGACGGATCGTCGCGCAGGGCCGGCACGGTGATTTCGTAGCCCTGCCCCGCAAAGCGACAGTCCACGAATCGTGTCAGCGTTGCGTTCGGTAGGGCCGCTGCTGCCGCCCCGACGAGCGGCTGGAACGCAGCGGTCAGTGCGTCGCCGGTCACCTCGGCGAGCGGCCGGTGCAGCGACGCAACGAGATCCACGCGCTCGGGAGCCACCGCCAGGCCGAGGGCGCTCAGTACCCCGGGATGCGGCGGGATCACCACGCGCGACATCCCGAGCGACTCGGCCAGCGCGCAGCCGAACAGTGGTCCCGCGCCGCCAAACGGCAGCAGCGCTATGCCGCGCGGATCGATGCCCCGGGCCACACTCACGCGCTTCAGCGCGCGTCCCATCACCGCCGTAGCGACCTGGACAATGCCGGCTGCCACGTCGCAGATGTCGTGCGCGGCCCGGTTTCCCAGCGCGCGCGCCAGCCCGGACAGCGCGCGCTCGGCGGCGGCGCGATCGAGGCGCACAGAATCGGCGAGCAGGTAATCGGGATCGAGCCATCCCAGAACCAGGCATGCGTCGGTGACGGTCGGCTCAGTGCCGCCCCGACCATAGCAGGCCGGTCCAGGCTCCGCGCCCGCGCTGCGCGGCCCAACCCGCAGCGCACCGCCGTCGTCCACCGCCGCGATGCTGCCACCACCGGCGCTCACGGTCTCGATCAGAATTGCCGGCAACGCGAGCGGCACGCCGGCGATCACTTCCGCCCCTTCGCTCAGTGCAACTCCGCCCGTCACGAGGCTGGCATCGGCGCTCGTTCCCCCCATGTCGAGCGTGAGGAGGTCGCGAGCTCCGACGGCCGTACCTACCAGTCCGGCGCCGACAACGCCGCCGGCTGGCCCCGATAGTGCCAGGCTTGCCGCGCGGCGGGGCGCCTGTTCGGGACCGAGCGTTCCTCCGCTCGATGTCATGATCGTGAGCGACTGGACGCCGCGGGCTTTGGCGGCTGCTGCAGTCTTGGCGATGTAGGACGAGACCTTGGCGCGCAGATAGGCCTCAGCGGTCGTCGTGCTGGTGCGCTCGTATTCCCGGAAGACCGGCAGCACCTCGTGACTCGCAACGACGGGGATGTGCGGAAGGGCCGCGCGCAGCCCCGCTGCCAGGCGGCGTTCATGCTCGGGATGGCGGAAAGCGAACAGCAGGGCGATCGCCACCGCCTCAGGCTTGCCGTCGCGCACGGCCGCGGTCACGCGTGTGATCTCGGCGTCGGATAGTGCGAGCACCGCGCCACCCGGTCCCATCCGTTCGTGCGCGCCGATCACAGCATCGCGCGCGACGAGCGGCGGTGGATGGTCGCGCGCCAGATTATACAGCGCGGGCCGGTCCTGCCGCCGCAGCCACAGCAGATCTTCGAACCCGGCGGTTGTGACGAGCACAACACGAGCGCCGCGCCGCTCGAGCAGCGCATTCGTGGCGACGGTCGTGCCGTGCACCAACACGTCGATCGGGGCCGAGCCAAGCGCTTCCAGCGCGCGAAACAGCCCGACCGACGGATCGTGCGGTGTGCTGGCGACTTTGCGGATGTCGAGCGTGCCGTCGGGCCTGACCGCGACGAGATCGGTGAATGTCCCGCCGACATCGACTCCGACGCGTGTCATGGCGCGAAACGGCGCTGCACGAGCAGAGCGATGCCGGCCACCGTAAGCACCACCACAACGGTGCCGACCCAGTCGCCCAGGCGCACGTAGAGCGGGATCACGTCACTCGTGCGCAACACGCCTGCAACCGACGCTGCCTCATTGAGCTTGGTCGCGGCGTATGCCCTGCCCAACGGATCGACGAATTCGGAGATGCCCGAGTTGGCCGCGCGTGCGACACCCATGCGCGTCTCGATGGCCCTCAGCACGAGGTGCGACGCGTGCTGCGCCGGCGCGCTCGTACTGCCAAACCACGCGTCGTTCGTGACGTTGATGAAGAAGTCCGCGCCGTGCGCCCGATATTGGCGCGTCGCGCCCTCGAACGCCGATTCATAACAAATCACGACGCCGAACTTGCCCACCGGCGACGAGTAAATCGGCGATTCCCTCCCCGGACGAAAGCCTCCCGACCAGCGCGCCAGTCCCGGAATCGCGCGGAACAGCCGGACCGGGACGAACGGCACGCGCTCCGTCACCGGAACGAGATAGTGTTTGGCGTAAATCGCGTACCGGGTTCTGTCTCCCGTCGAGTCGTAGTAGAACGCGGCGTTGAATATGCGGAAGCCGCCGCTCGGCGGACCTTCCGGCTCCGCATTGAGGCCGCCGGTCATCAGCGGAACGCGATTCCCAGCCACGAATCGGCTGATCGCGGCATCCCACTGGGGATGGTCCAGAAAGTATCCGGGGATCGCGGCTTCCGGCCATACCAGGAGCTGTGGCCTGGGAGAGCCCGCCATCAGCCCACGCGACAACGAAAACAACGCGCTCAACGCGCTGTCGGCGTGCGCCGGATTCCACTTTTCGCTGAAGCCCTCGTTGGGCTGCACCATGCCGATCACGCCGACGTCGCGCAGCGGCAAGGTCTTCATGCGCCAGACACCGTAGCCCAACGCCACGACAATCGAAGCAAGAACGGGCACGCCGAACCGAACCAGCGGGACGCGTGTCCCGGGTCCCGTTTCCCGTCTCCCGAGAAACGCTTCGACGATCATGACGTTGCACCACGCCAACCAGAGGGTAACGCCCCGCGCCCCCGCGATATCCGCCCACTGGATCAGGACCGGCGCGTCGGCCAGAGAGGTGCCCAAACCAAGCCAGGGAAAGCGCACGTCGCCCAGGTGCCCGACAAGCCACTCGAGCGCGGTCCAGGCGACCGGCAAGGCCACCCACAGCGGCACCCGTGGCGCCGCGAGGCAAAAGCGGGTGACGAACCAGAACATCAATCCGGTCAGCAACCCGAGGACGGCGATCGTCGCCAAATAACCGAGCGCGGAGAAGGGCGTGAAGTGCCACAGCGCCACGACCATCCAGTACAGCACCAGGGCGTTGGTGACGAGGCCGTACCACCAGCCCCAGCGAAACGCCTTACGGTAGTCGTTGTCGAGAATCGCCTGCCGCACCAGCAGCACGGCAGGCGTGATCGCGAGAAAACTCAGTGGCGGAAGCGGGAACGGCGGATAGCTGGCGGTGAGCGCAAGCGCGCCAATCACCACAAGCAACACCAGACGACGGCGGCTCACA
>DASZCG010000277.1:0-48199 GCA_035943355.1 Gemmatimonadales bacterium | reverse complement strand
GGCGCGGTCCAGAGCGTCCAGGCCGTGCTCGAGATGCTGTTTCGCAGCAATGGGACGTCCAAACTGAGGCGTGTCTGGTGGAGCCGCGGCCGCATGGTGCGCGTCGAGCTGACGGCGGGGCAGCCGCGCCCCGTGCAGCTGGACGGCGATGTGACCGGCACGACCCCATTCGAGGCCCGGCTCCTGCCCGGCGCGCTCTCGGTGCTCGTCGGTTCCGGATTCACGGCGCATCATGACTGACAAGCTGCTGGTCGTCGCCGCCGACGCGAGCGTCCTCGAGCAGCTTGGCAGCCATTTTGAGCGCGTCGGCTACAAGGTTTGGCTCGAGGCGAGCGGGGAGCAGGCGATGGAGACGTACCGTCGCGAGCGGCCGGAGGTTGTGCTCCTCGATCTGCGCTTGCCTGACGAGAACGGGTTGGCGTTACTCGGCCGGCTGCATGGGCAGCGTGCGGCTGTCATTCTCTTGATTGAACGGGACGACAGCGCGCTCGCGGTTCAGGCGATGCAGCTTGGCGCCGAGAATTTTGTTGCGAAGCCGGTGGACCTCCTCCACCTGGCGGCTGCCGTCTCACGCGTCGCGGAGAAAGTGCGGCTCTCGCGAGAGAACTCGCGACTCCGCGCGCTCCTCGAGCACGAGCCGGCGCTGCGGCAACGGCCTTCGACCGACCGGCGCTATCAGGCGCAGTCGTTGTCGGAAGTCGAACGGCAGCACATCGAGCGCACTTTACGGCATCATGGCGGGAACCGGACGCACGCCGCGCTGGAGCTCGGCATCTCGCGCGCGACGCTGATCAACAAGATCAAGGCGTACAGCCTGAATCTGTAGGCTCGCTGCTTCACAGAAGTGCTATCTTGAGGTATGGAAAAACCGCAGCTCAAAGAGCACGACGGAATGACTTGCCGTTCCTGCGGCAACGAGGAGCGCGCTTCCGAAGGCTATCCCTGTTCCGACTGCGGGACGTTTATCTGTCTCATCTGCACGTTCCGCGGCGTCACGCGCTGCAAAGCCTGCGAGGAGAAGGCGAAGTCCAGGCTGGCCTAACCGCGTCGCCGCTTCAGCTCCGCCGCCAGCTCCTCGCGCGGCGCGCCTAATTCCTCCGCCAACTTGCTCAACGCCGCGTCCGTGCCGTCCCAGTCACGCGCCGCCGCCAGCGCATCCAGCGCGATCTCCTCGATCGCCGCAGCGCGCTCCTCGAGATCCCGCGTCCGCACGGCCACCTCGCGCGCCAGCCACTGCTCCAGCTCGCGGCGGTCGACCTCCAGCTGCCGTTGCCGCAGCGCGTGCTGCAACGACAGCTCCAGCTCTTCCAGATCCACCGGCTTGATGAGGTAATCGAAGGCCCCGAGCTTGAGGCACTCGATGGCAGTGCGGGGCTCGTCGATGGCGGTCAGCATCACGATCGCGAGGTCGGGGTCCCGCGCCAGTACCTTGGGTAGCAGCTCGATGCCGCTCGTTCCCGGCATGCGGATATCGCACAGCATCACTTCGGGATGGCCGGCGGCGAGCTGCTCGAGCGCCTCAGCCGCGTTCGCCGCCGCACGGACCTGATAGCCGAGGCGCGTCAAAAAGCGGCTGAGCGCCTGGCGAATACCTTCTTCATCATCGACGACGAGAACAGTGGTGCCGGCTGGAGACGAGGCAGGGGGAGTCACAGTCATGGCCGTCAACGTTGCCGACGTTATCTTGGCGCGTCAATGAGCGCGCGCATGAATCTCGCCGCGGTTCCCGGCATCACCGTCGGGCACACCACGATGGAAGCGCACGGCACCGGGTGTACCGTCATTCTCGCGCCCCATGCGGGGATGCGCGCGGCCGTTTGCTTGCGCGGCCGCGCGACGGGCACGCGCGAGCTGGACGTGATGGATCCGCGTCATCTCGTCGAGCGCATCGACGCGATCCTGTTCACGGGCGGCTCGGCGCTCGGCCTGGGCGCGGCCGACGGCGTGATGCGCTGGCTGCGCGAGCGGGGGCGCGGTCTGCCGGTCGGCGACATGGGGACGATCCCGATCGTTCCGTCCGCGGTGATCTTCGACCTCGGCAATGCCGGCAAGCCGCTTGGCTGGCCGAGTCCCGACGACGCCTATCGCGCCTGCGACAACGCGAGCGCCGAGTATGACGACGGATTGGTCGGCGCCGGCAGGGGCGCCACGTGCGGCAAGGCCGCGGGCCTGGAGAAGATGATCCCCGCCGGCTTAGGCTCATGGGCGATGAACGCCGGTGATGTGATCGTCTCCGCGCTCGTGGTGGTGAACGCCATCGGAGACGTCAGAAATGCACGCGGGGAGATTATTGCCGGATCGGTCGACAGCCTGCGCTATCTCGCGGACGGTGGCGCGCCGCTCGGCGATCCGGAGCGGCTCAACCGCAACACCACACTTGCCGTCGTCGCCACCAACGCGGACTTGAGCCGCGTGGAGCTGCAGGCGCTCGCGTATACGGGTAGCGACGCCATTGCCCGCCGCATTACGCCGTATGGGACCCTCTTCGACGGCGACGTGATTTTCGCGGTCAGTACTGCCGCCGTGAAGGCGAAGTCCCCGATGCAGGTCGACGCACTCGCGGCACTCGTGGTTCCCGAAGCGGTCGAGCGGGCCGTGCGCCGTGGATAAGGTCCAACGCGCCGTCGACGATATTCGCCGCAAATGGGTGCCTGACGGCCGCCTCGGCGTGTTCGACGTCATGCTGTTGCCGCAAATGATCGACGCGACCACGACGAGTCGCGACGCGCGCGATGCGTTGCGACGCCTGGCGGGCGAATCCGGCATGCTCGAGAAGGTCGTGCTCCTCCCGAACGATGTCCCGGCGCCGGCGGCAATCGTGTCCGCGGCGCTCGCCCCGCTGCTGGGCGAACCGCGCATCTCCGCGCCGCGCGTGAGCGACGCGCTGCACGGAGAGCCGCTCGACGTGCTGGAGCAGCGCGAGGGGGGGGCGTGGCTGCGCGTGCGCGCGTCCGACGGCTACATCGCCTGGATCAATCCAGGGTATCTGGCGACCGGCCCAACCGATTGGTCCGCGGATTGGCAGGAGCGCGCGACGGCCCGCTCACTCAGTGCCGACATCGTTACGGCGGACGGACGACGCAGGCTGCCGACAGGGGCGCGCGTCGCACTGCGCCGCGGTGTGGTCGAGCTCGCGGACGGCCAGCGCGGCGCGGTCGCCGCGGGAAGCGTCCGGCGCGAGCAGGAGCTGCGCGTCGAGGCGCGGCATCTCGCGCTCCCCGAGCTGGCCCAAAAGTGGTACGCCGGCGCGCCCTATCTCTGGGGCGGCCGCACCGAGTGGGGCATCGATTGCTCCGGACTCGTGCAGGCGGTGTACGGGGCGCGCGGCGTCGCGCTACCGCGCGACAGCGACCAGCAGTTCGGCCACGGCCGCGAGATTCCCACGTCTCCGGATGGAAAGGGCTACGAGGCCGGCGACTTGCTCTTCTTTGCAGAACGCGGCCGCGTGTCCCACGTCGCGCTCTGGTCCGGGGCAGGGAGAATCGTCCACTCGGCGCTGTCGCGCGGCGGGGTGGGGAGTGACCATCTGTTTGGTGATGAGCCTCGCATGGTGCGGATGCGGGAGAGCCTGGTGGGGGTGAGGAGAGTCGACGGGTTGCGCGGTACGCGGTAAGCGGTGCGCGGGACTGCAATTGCCCGACCGCACTCCCGTGCACCGCACACCGCCCACCGCGCACATTATTTTTCTGCGATGCGGCTAATCCTCTTCGACATCGACGGCACGCTGTTGTGGACCGCGGGCGCAGGTCGTCGCGCGATTCATCGCGCCATGCTCGACGAGATAGGCACCGCCGGTCCGATCGAGGGCTATCGCTTCGACGGCAAGACCGATCCGCAGATCGTACGCGAGCTGTTGGAGCTGGCAGGCCATCCCGACGCACGCTCGGACGATCGCGTCACCGCGGTGTGCCGCCGCTATGTGGAGTTACTGACCGCCGAGCTCGAGAAACCGAGCCAGGCGACCAAGCTGTATCCGGGGATCCGAGAGCTGCTCGCTGCTCTCGAGCCATACGAAGCGGAGGGTCGCGCGCTCGTTGGACTGCTTACCGGTAATGTGGAGTCCGGCGCCGCGCTCAAGCTGCGCTCGGCCGGCCTGGTCTTTGAGCGCTTCGCGGTCGGCGCCTTCGGCTCCGATTCCCACTATCGTCCCAACCTGCCCGCCGTAGCGGCGCAGCGAGCCGCGCAGCGCACCGGGCGACGCTTCACCGGTAAGGATCTGGTGATCGTGGGCGATACGCCGGATGACGTAGCGTGCTGCAAGCCCATGGGCGCGCGTTCGGTCGGCGTCGCGACGGGCTTCTACGACGTCGCGGCGCTGCAGGCGGCCGGCGCGACGCACGTGTTCGCGGATCTCGCAGACACGGACGCGGTGCTCCTCGCCCTGTTCTCGTGACCGTCGTCCGCGACGAGCTCGAGCTCAAGGCGCGCATCGACGATCCCGAGGCGGTGCGCGGCGCGCTGATTGCCGCCGGCGCGGAGTTGACCTACCGCGGCGCGATGCTCGATCGGCGATTCGATCGCAAGGAACGCCTGCGCTCGCGCGACGAAGTCGTGCGGCTGCGCGTCTACCATCCCGCGGACCACTCGGGGGAGTGGGGCGTGCTCGGTTGGAAAGGCCCGGTGGGGAAGAAGGACGGGTATCGGCACCGCGAGGAGTGGGAGACGCGGGTGGACGACCCCAGGGCCGCCCTTGTGGTGCTGCGCCGGCTCGGTTACAAGATCGTGGTGCGCATCGATCGCGCCGTGGAACAGTACCGTTTGGGTGACGCGACGCTGCGGCTGGAGTGGTATCCGGCGATGGACGTGTTGCTCGAGGTCGAGGGCTCACCCGACGAGATCGAACGCGCGATCGCGGCAACGGGCTTGCCGCGCGTCGCGTTTCTGCCGGAATCGCTGCCGTATTTCACCGACGAGTACGAAAAACGCACGGGGAAGATCGCACGCCTGGCCCGATGAAGCTCCTCATGCCGCTGCGTGTGCCCGAGCTCGCTTCATCGCTCGGGCGCATCATCGTTCCCCGCCGCCAGCAGCCTCCCTGGGTTCCACTCGATGACATTCGTGAAGAGCTGGCGACGCGCGTGCTGGAGCTCGGTGGGGAGGGACGCGCGACTGAGGCGCGAGCGACCGTGCTCGAAACGACCAGCCGCCGGGCGTGGGCGGCGGCATGGGACCACGCCGTTCGCCGCGCCGCGAACCGCGTCGCCGAGGCGCTCGCTGCGGAGATCACGCGCACCGCGCGCAGCGTGCGGCTGCCGCGGCGCAAGGTGCGCCGGCATCTCCTGACCAGCGCCGAGCAGCGGGCGATCGCCGCGCGGCTGGGCGCGGGTGGCGCCACATTCGTCGCAGCGCTCGACGAGCTCGATGTCGCGGCCCGCCGCGTCTCCGATGCATCGGTGCTCGAGAAGGACGCGCACGCCGCGTGGCAGGATGCGCTGCGCACCGTCGCACGACGACTCGAAACGGCCTGGCTCGCGCTCGAGACCGAAGTCGAAGAGGAGCGGCACCGCTGGACGCCGGAGATCGAGAGCCTCGCCACATGGCGGCCCCGCCTCTGGCCGGTTCTCGTGATCTGGATTCCCGTGGCCGGCGGGCTGATCTGGCTCGGCCTCATCCTCGGTGGCTACGTGCCGGCTCCTGCATGGCTCGCTGCGCGCCTGGGCTTCTAGCGCTGCTGCTCTGCTGCGCCGCGGCCGAACGCGCCGCGGCGCAGCTGCGCGTTGTCGAGGTTCCGCTCGCCACCAGATCGAGCCTCGACTCCCTCGCGCGCCTCGGCTTCGAGGTCGCCGGCGTGCGGCGCGTGGCCGGCGCGCTGCATGCGGTCATCGTCGTCTCACCGGAGACCGAAGCCCGGCTGGCGCGACTGGGCTACAGGACCGCCCTTCCCGGTCTCGCGCTCAACCCTACCCAGGTGGCGGAAGACACGTTCCGGACCTTCCACTCCTTCGACAATCCGGTGAGCGGCATTCGCGCGACACTCGCTGCGTGGGCGAGCGCCGACACGCTGATTCACGTCGATTCCGTCGGCGCGTCCATCGAGGGACGGCCGATGATGGTCGTGAAGATCGGACCGGCCACCGATGATCCGGCCCGCCCCAACGTGCTGTTCCTCGCGACGCACCACGCGCGGGAATGGATTTCGACCGCCGTCGCGATGAAGCTGATTCGCTGGCTTGCCGACTCCGGCGGGGCGGCCATCGCCACGCACGACGTCTGGGTGATGCCGGTTGAGAACCCGGACGGCTACCAGTACACGTTCACGAACGAGCGCTACTGGAGGAAAAACCGCCGGCTCAATTCCGGCGGCAGTTACGGCGTCGATCCCAATCGCAATTATCCGACGTTTTGGGGCGCCGATGAGCTCGGCTCGAGCTCATGGGAGGACGCGGAAACCTACCGTGGCCCTGCGCCCGCCTCGGAGCCGGAAACGCGGGCAGTCATCGCATTTCATGCCGCTCATCCCCCCGTCGTGGCGGTGTCGTATCACAGCTACGGTGGTTTGGTGTTGTATCCCTGGGGATTTCGCGCCGGTGAGTTGCCGCCCGATTTGTCACGCTATCAGGCGCTGGCGGGCACCGATGTCGCCCCCGCCGTGAGCGACAGCGTGCCCGGATCGCCTCACGATCACTACCATCCCGGTCCCGGCTGGAATCTGTACGCGACGAATGGTGAGTACACCGACTGGGCCTACCGCACTTACGGCACGATCGCCTTTACGACGGAGCTGACGAGCGGCTGCTGCGCGCAGGGCCTGTACTACGGATTCGAGTTCCCCGACGACAGCGCGCTGGTCGAGCGCGTGTTCCGCGATAACCTTGCGTTCGCGCGCTCGCTGATCGACGCATCCGGCGACCTGGCGCGCGCGCCGGGCGCCTCCGGACTCGTACCGGGGGTGCCGCGGTTCACGTCCCTCTGGCCCGACTCCTGGTTGAGTCTCGAGGCCAGTGCTCCCCGCCCCATGTCGCTGACATTGCGGACGGCAACCGGCGCGCTCGTCGATCGCAGCGCGCTGACGGACTCGCTGCGCCGCGGCGTGCTGCGCACGGACTGGCGCACCGATCTGCACTTGGACGCGGTGCGGGCGCTGCACGCCGAGGGCACGAATGTCTCGGCGGAGCTCGTCTCTCTGGCTGGCGCCGAACCGCTCGACAAGGGCTGGCACGAGGGGGGATGGTGGCGCGACAGCGTGAGTGCGGCGGGCAAGTCCTCGTGGTATGCGGCCGGTGGCGTCGACACGTTGACTTCGCCGCCCATCGATCTGCGCGGCCGCACGGCGGTCTGGCTGCAGCTCTGGACCCGGCATTACGGCTCGACGTTCACACCCGAGCAGAACGGCGAGATTCAGTTCTCGGGTGATTCGGGACGCACGTGGAGCACCGTGGCGCTGATCGTCGGCGACGGGCCCAACTGGTATCCGATGCGCGTCGATCTGCCGCAGGCCGCCGGGCGGCGGGGCGCGCAGGTGCGCTTCATCGCGAATCAGTTCACCTGGTGGCTCGATGCCGTCGGTTTCGCGTCCGATGCGACAACGGCATTCGCGCAGCTGGCGACCGCGGCGGGCGCCGACGTGTCCGAGAACCCGGTGCGGGGCGATCAGGTCGTGATCTCCTGGCCGGCAACGGTCGGCAGCGCCCGCATCTCGGTATTCACGTTCACCGGCGAGCGCCTCTATGAAGCGACGGTCGCCGCGCCGACCAACGAATATGTTTGGGATCTGACCGTGGACGCAGGAGCGCGGCGCGTGGTCAACGGCGCGTACATCATCGTCGTGGACGTGGACGGGAACCGGTACCGGCGGCGCCTCTTTGTCGCCCGGCCCTCGCCATGAGCGCCGTCGGAGTCGGCGTCGATCTGGTCGAAGTCGCGCGCGCGCGGGCGATGCTCGCCGATAAGGGCGCGCATGTGTTCGACCGGCTCCTCACTCCGGCGGAGGCGGACTACTGCCGCTCGCGACCCGATCCGGCCGAGCACGTGGCCGTTCGGCTGGCGGCGAAGGAAGCGGTTTACAAAGCGCTCCAGGGCAGTGAAGCCGCGCGCGGGATCGGCTGGCGCGATATCGAGGTAACGCGTGCGCCCGACGGCCGGCCGGATGTCGCATTGAGCGGGTTGGCGGCGAGCCGGGCGAAGGAGCTGCGGGTCACGAAGGTGCTGCTGTCGCTGTCGCACACGCACCAGGCCGCCGTCGCAGTTGCCGTATTATCAACAGATTGAATTCCCGACAGAATCACTCTACTGTTGTCCCGGTGCGGCTCCTGACGACATCGCTGTTGGTCAGCGCCTGCCTTGCTCAGCCACTCGCAGGGCAGGCGGCTGACTCTTTGACCCCGGCGCGGCGCGTCGTCGCGGCCGCGTCGCTGGCTGCCAAGGAGTACGCCCTCGGGGTCATTCCGGCCGGCGGCCAAATCACGCAGCCCGAGGAAGTGGACGAGGCCAAGCTCTTCGTGCAGCAGGCGCAATTCGATGTGGCCGGACTGCCCAGCGCCGCCCGCGCCGGCGCCCAGCGCTCACTCGATCACATCACGCAGCTGCTCGAGCAGCTCGCGCCCCCCGAGTCGATCCGGGGCGCGACGGACAGCCTGGTCGCGCAGATCACCCTCGCTGCCGGCGGTCCCGACGTGCTCGAACCGCTGCCGGCCAATCCGCCGTCGCTGGCCCGCGGCGCGGTCGTATTCCACGAGCGCTGTACCCAATGTCACGGAGAGAGCGGCAAGGGCGACGGTCCGAAGGCCAAGACGCTGGAGGGCCCACCGCCCGCGAACCTGGCCGATCCCGCCGTCATGGGCGGCAAGTCGCTCCTCGATATCTACCGGCGCATCGCCGTGGGCACACCGGGGACGGCAATGCCGGAATTTGCCGGCGATCTCTCCGCCGCGGATCGCTGGGCCGTGGCGTCGTACGTAGCGGTCCTGCAGTACGGTGGATCGGCGACTGCCGCGACATTCGCCACCGTGCGCCACCAGATCGACTCCGCGCTGGACATGCGCTCGGAGCAGATCGCGGTCGATGCCTACATGACGTTCGAGCAAGTCGAAACATCGGTGCGGGCCAAGAATCCGGGGCTCGCGAGTGAGCTGGAAGGCGCATTCGGGTGGCTGCGCACGCGCGCGGTCAAAGCCGATCAGGCCGAGCGTCACACGATCCGCGAGCGGTTACTCGAGGGACTCGAGCGGGCCGAGCGCGTCGTCGCGGACCGGCCGTCGCCCATGAGTCTGTTCGTCGCTTCCTTCTTCCTGCTGCTGCGTGAAGGCTTCGAGGCGATCCTGATCGTGGCGGCGTTGATGACGTTCCTCGTCAAGGCGGGCGCCCCGGTGCGGCGGCGCCGCGACGTGGCCCGTGGAGCCTGGCTCGCGGTGGGAGCGAGCCTGCTCACATGGGTGTTGGTGGAGTTGCTGTTCCAGGTCACGCCCGGGCAGCGGGAGACGATCGAAGGGGCCACGATGCTGCTCGCCGCGGTCGTGCTGTTTTACGTGAGCTACTGGCTGCTGTCCAAGGTCGAGGCCGCCAAGTGGACCGCGTTCGTGCGCGGCAAGATGGAGATGGCACTGTCATCCGGCTCTGGCGTGGCGCTGACGGCGGTCGCCTTCCTCGCCGTCTATCGCGAAGGCTTCGAAACGATTCTGTTCTACACGGCGCTGTTCACCTCAGCGGGTCCCAGCGGCGGGAGCGTGTCGGTGGTCGCCGGAATCGCTGCGGGGGCGGTCGGGCTGGTGCTCGTCTACTTTGCAATCAATCAGCTCGGTCTCCGCGTGGCGATGAAGCCCTTCTTCACCGTGACGGGCATCATGCTGTACTACATGGCCTTCGTTTTCGCGGGGAAGGGCATCGCCGAGCTGCAGAGTGCGCAAGTCATTTCGTTGACCGTCATCGAAAAGGCGCCCCGCCTGCCCGTTTTCGGGATCTATCCGACGCTCGAGTCACTGGCCGTGCAGGGCCTGTTGTTGGCGCTTGCGGTCGTCGCGGTGATCTGGGCCATGCGACCCAAGCCGTCACGCGCGCAGAGCGATCTCCTTCGGTCGTAGCGATTCAGGCAGCGGCTGGGGACCGGTCGGTGTCCGCCAGACGTACATCAGCAGACCTCCCACGATGATGAGCAGGATGCTCGTGCCCTGCGCCAGCGTGAATGCCCCCAGGATGCGGTCGTCCTTGGAGCGGACGAACTCCACCAGAAACCGCTCCGCTCCCGCGAAGACCATGTAACAGGCGAACAACCAGCCCACCGCGTGCCCATGTTCGCGGCGCTTCCACAGCCACCAGAACGCGAGAAACATGAGGGCGGTCTCGTACAGCTGCGTCGGGTGAACAGCCACGATCTGCAGCGGATCGGTTCCCGGCGGGAAATGGACGTGCATCCCTTGCAGATTCGCAACGGTCGTGGGCGGCAGCCCGTGTGGGAATTTCATCGCCCAGGGCAGGTTGGACGGAATCCCATAGTCGTCGTTCACGAGAAAGCACCCGACACGGCCGAGCGCGTACCCCAGCGCGAGCGGCGCCGCGCAGATCTCGGCGGTGAAGCGCGGCGGCACGCGTCGCCGCCAGCCGTTCAGGAGAATCGCGGCCACCGCTCCGAGGAAGCCGCCATACCACACGAAGCCGCCGCGACGAAACAGCGCGTCGGCGTCGGCGGTGAGCAGGACGTACCACAGCTTCGCTCCCACCAGCCCACCGATCACGCCCGCGATGATGATGTCGGCCGCGTAATCTTCGTCGAGGCTGCGCTGCCGGAGATCGAGCTGAATCGCCCATCCAGCCGTGAGAAAAGCGACCATCATCATCAAGCCGTAGCCGGTGAGCTCGAGCGGCCCGAGGTGCAGCACGAACGGATAGACAGTCATGTCGTAATCTCGGCGGTTTCCAGTCCGGGAAGCGGGAGATCGGCGCGGGCGTCGAGCGTCCAGTCGCTGCGCTCGCCCAGGCGTAGCCGGTACCAGCCGGCGCGCCCGATCATCGCGGCGTTGTCGGCATTGAGGCGGGGACTGGCGACCGCGACGCGCCCGGTCCCTGCCAGACGCTCGGCGGCGCGAGCCGCAAGCGCCCGACTGCACGCCACGCCGCCGCCCAGCACGGCGGTAGCGTAGCCCGTCGTGTCGATGGCGCGCGCGACCTTGGTGACCAGCACATCGAGCACGGCGTCTTGAAAGCCGCGCGCGATGTGCGGCCGGTCGCGGTCCAGGTCGGTCGACGCGCGCACGGCGTGGAGCACCGCCGTCTTGAGACCGGAGAACGAGAACTCGAAACCCTCGTTCAGCATCGGCCGCGGAAACTGAAAGCGGGCGGGGTCCCCTTCCTGCGCCAGACGCTCGATGGCCGGGCCACCGGGATACCCGAGGCCAAGCAACGTTGCGACCTTGTCGAACGCCTCGCCCGCGGCGTCATCGCGCGTTTCGCCGAGCAGCCGATAGCGCCCCCACGCCGGAACATCGAGCAGCAGCGTGTGGCCACCCGACACCAGGAGCGCGACGAACGGCGGCGCAAGGTCGCGGTCCTCCAGCGTCGGCGCGAACAGATGGCCTTCCATATGATGCACGCCGATGAGCGCCCGGTCTCCGGCGTAGGCGAGCGATTTCGCATACACGACGCCCACGAGCAGCGCGCCGGCGAGGCCGGGGCCCGCGGTGACGGCGACGGCGTCCACGGCCGATAGCGCGACGCCCGCTTCCGCGATGGCGCGATCCACCACCACTGGCAGCGCGGCGAGGTGCGCGCGGCTCGCCAGCTCCGGCACCACGCCGCCGAACACCTTGTGCACGTCTTGCGACAGGATGATCAGGCTGGCGAGCTCGCCGTCGACCAGGACCGCGGCCGACGTCTCGTCGCAGGACGTCTCGATGCCGAGGACGACGTCAGCCACGGCGCGACGTGCTGCGGCGGCGCAGAGTCACGGAGTCGGGCACGGCGCGCGTGGTGATCCCGCGCGGACCGATCACCGTGATTTTGGCGACGCCGACCCCTCCGGGCCCCGCCGCGGTTGAGCTCGTGATGTGTGCGACGACGCGCAGCGAGTCACGCGTCAACGCCTGCACCCGTTCCTCGGGGCCGCGCACGGCCACCGACACACGCGCCGGTGTGACGATGTAGTTCGTGATCGCGCCGGCGCCCGTTTCCACCGGGATTCCAGCGAACAAGCGCTCGGCGATCACTCCCATCTCGCCGGTAATGGTTACCTGCTTCGGCGCAAGGCGAACGAACCCGAGCGGCGACGTGTCGATTGGCACGCTGCGGCTGAACGTGCCGGACACGTTGCTGATCTCCATCGGGACGGTCGTCACCGAGTCGATCGCGGCCAAGTTCTTTCCGGGACCGACGAGGCGCGCGGTCGTGGGGGTCATGGACAGGCCACCGCGCAGCTCCTGCGCCGAATCCGGTGTCACGGTCACGAGGGACACGATACGCACGTCTTTGCGGGCGACACTGTCGAGCGACAGCGTGATCTCGCTGGGACGGATTTCCATGACGCGCACATCGGCGCCCTTGGGCAGCGCCAGCTCGACGTCTGTGGGTTCGAGATGGACCACCCAGGTCGTGGCCGTCAACGTGTCCGGCACGCGGCGCGTGATGTCGCCCGCGAGCGAGCGCAGCTTGAGGATCTGGGTGCCCTTGCCGGAGACTTGGGCGCGCACCTTGGGCAGTTTCTGCGTCAACGCGCGTCCCGGCGGCAACTGCACGTTGAGGGCGACGTCGAAGCTCGTCGTCACCGGTTGTTGCAGCTGCACGGCGACGTACAGCATCAGCGCGAGAAACAGCGCCGCTCCCTTGATCGGCCAGTTGCGCGTGATGAGCTGCAGCAGGTTAGCGCGCATCCAGCAGGCGGCGAATCAGGTTTTCGTTCACGGGCGCGTCCCAGTCGGCCGCGCCGATGACCTTTTTGACGATCACGCCGTCGCGATCGATGACGAAGCTTTCGGGCACGCCGGTCGTCTGATAAATCTCCCGGATCGTGCCGTCCTGGTCGTGCAGGATCTGGAACGTGAGCCCGTAGTCCTTCACGAACGTGTTGACGACGCTGGAATCCTCTTCATCCACGCTGACGGCGACGAGCTGGAAGCCGGTCCCCGCGAGCTTCTTGTGCAGCCGCTCCATCGAGGGCATCTCGACTTTGCACGGCGGGCACCAGGTCGCCCAGATGTTGAGCAGCACGACCTTGCCGCGATAGTCCGCGATCGTCGCCGGCCGGCCACCGGGCAGCGCGACGGCCTTGAAATCGGGGGCGCTCGTTCCGACCTCAATGAGGTTGAGCTGGGGGCGCAGTTTGATGGCGAGCGCGATCCCGAAGACCGCAGTCATCACGACGCCGCTGATGAGCGTCCACTGCTGGCGATTCGTCATACGGTCACCATGCAGCGCCGCCGCAGCTCCTGCACCTCGCGCCCGGGATCGGCGCTCGCGAACACGGCGTTTCCGGCGACGAACGTGTCGGCGCCGGCTTGATGCGCCGCGGCGATGGTGTGTCTGGAAATGCCGCCATCGACCTCGAGGAAAAAGTGTGCGTGGTGCGCGGTGCGTAGTGCGTGGGCACGTTGAATCTTGTCATTCGATCCCGGAAGGTAACTCTGCCCGCCGAAACCCGGGTTCACCGTCATGATCAGCAACAGATCGAGGTCGCGGACGACTTCTTCCGCATGCGCCAGCGGCGTCGCCGGATTCAGCGCCAGGCCCGCCATCATGCCCTGCTGCTTCACGGCATCCAGCTGGCGTTGCACGTGGATCGTGGCCTCGGGATGAAACGTGAATACCGACGCGCCCGCCGTGGCGAACGACTCGATGTAGTTCTCGGGCTCCACCACCATGAGGTGCGCGTCGATCGGCTTGTCCGTCAGTTTACGCAACGTCTCGATCATGCTGGCGCCGAAGGTGATGTTCGGGACGAAACGGCCGTCCATGACGTCCACGTGCAGCCAATCCGCTCCGGCCTCCAGCACCTGCGTCACCTGATCCTTCAGCCGGGCGAGATCCGCCGACAGGACGCTCGGCGCGATGCGGATCCCATTCGTCATTGTGGGCTCCGCGCGACCACGATATCCACCACGGTGCCGGGGGCGGCGAGCGTCCCGGCCGCCGGCCGCTGGGCGACGACGGTGCCCGGCGATCCGTCGTTGGTGCGCCGGCGCGTCACGGTGCCGAGCTGGAGTCCTTCCATCTCCAGGCGCGTGCGCGCGTCTCCCGATGCCATGCCGAGGAGGTCCGGAACCGAGATTGTGGGCGCGCCGCGGCTTACTACGAGCGTCACTCCCGCCGCCGGTGCCAGCGCGGTGCCCGCCGGTGGGCGCGTGAGCACGGCCAGGCCGGTGGGGGTAGCGGTCTGCACCGACTCCACCTGGGCGACCGTGAGGCCCGTGGCGCCCACGAGCGTTTGCGCCACCGACGCATCGAGCCCGGCAACGTCGGGCACGGGAATTTTGGGTGGGCCGGCACTCGACACCAGGGTGACCTTCGTGCCTTCGGGCGCGATGACTCCCGGCGGTGGATCCTGCCAGATGATCACGCCCTGCGGCGCGGTGGGATGCGGCTCGGCGCCGCCCTCGGTGATTTGCAGCTGCGCTTTCTGAATCTCCGCTTGGGCTTCCGCGAGCGTGAGGCCGAGCACGCGCGGCACAGCGTGATGTCCCGGGAGGATCGGAGCGGGGAAGAGGACGAGATAGGCCGTGAGATATCCGGCGAGCATGACTCCAAATCCGATCGCGAGCCAGCGCAGCCAGCGCCGGTCGATTGTGACCCCTTCGAGAGCCGGAATGTGGCGCCGCACGCGCATCAGCGACCGTCCTCGCGAGCGAGCCGCGCTGCGTATGCGCCATCGATGCCATGGCATTGAGGCAGCGACTGAAAGTCGCCCGCCGGCGTGAGCAGCTCCGCCGGCACCGACTGCGACGGCGCGCGGCGGAATTCGGGATGGCGGCTCAGGAAGGCATCCACGACTTGCGCGTTCTCCTCCGGTTCCAGAGAGCAGGTGGCGTACACCAACAGGCCGCCCGGGCGCAGCAGCGGCGCGGCAGCATCCAGCAGGCGCGATTGCCGCGCCGCTGCGCGCGCGAACACGGCCGGCTGGAGTCGCCAGCGCGCGTCCGGATGGCGGCGCATCGTGCCGGTCGCGGTGCACGGGGCATCGATGAGGACGGCAGCGGCGCTTGCCGGGCGAATCGGCGCCGCCTCAAGATCGGCGCCGACGCAGCGAATTGCTACTCCCGCGCGCCTGGTCGTGTCCGCGAGCCGCCCCAGTCTGTCGTGACGAGTGTCACCCGCAATGACGCGCGCGCCCGCGGCTTCCAGCGCCACCGCCTTCCCGCCGGGTGCGGCGCAGGCGTCGTACACCAGCTCGCCCGGCGGGATCGCTGCAAAGCGGGCGAGAAGAGAATGGGCAGGGTCCTGTACTATGAATGCGCCCGCGGCGTAGCCTGGAAACGTCGCGAGAGCAGGGAGCAGGGAACCGGGAGCAGGAGTGACCTGCAATCCCGCGCCGAATGGCGCCGCGGTTGTGTTGATCCCACGCTCCTCCAGTGCCGCCTGAAGGCGCTGGAGATCCCAACGGGAAGGTTGGAGCGTGAGCGTCGGTTTCTTATCGTTCCACTCGAGCAGCGCTCGCGTCTCATCCGTGCCAAAGCCCGCCTTCCATCGCGCCACGAGCCAATCTGGATGGGTCTCTCCTGCTCCGTGCTCCGTGCTCCGTGCTGCCGATAGCTTGCGCAACGCCTGGTTCACGTACCCCGTCATTCCTTCGCCCACTGTCTGCCTGGCGAGTTCGACGGACGTCGATACCGCCGCATGCGACGGCACGCGCGACAGCCAGCGGAGCTGGTAGGCGCCGAGCCGCAACACATCGTGCAGGCGGGGATCGGCTCGACTCAGGTCGAGCGCGCTGTCCAGCTCGCGCTGGCGGCGCAGCACGCCCGCCGAGAGCTCGTAGGCGAGACGTCGATCTCGTTCGGCGAGACCGGTGAGGTGACGATCGCGAGCATCGGCCAACGGTGCTCCGGCGCGCACGGCGCGGAGAATCTCGAGAGCCGCCCGGCGCGCGGCTGTTGCTGACTTAATCCAGCATCCCCGTGGTGGGGGACGACGGCATCGCGACTTCGCGCCGCGGCATCCGGCCGGCGAGAAAGGCCGCGCGGCCCGCACTGGTCGCGAGGCGCATCGCGTGGGCCATCGCGACGGGATCCTGCGCCGCGGCGATCGCGGTGTTCATCAGGATGCCATCCACGCCCTGTTCCATCGTCACGCACGCATCGGAGGCCGTGCCGACGCCGGCGTCCACGATGACGGGGACGTGGAGCCGGCGCTTGATCGTGCGCACGCTGAAGGGATTGAGCAGGCCGAGGCCGCTGCCGATGGGCGAGGCGAGCGGCATCACCGCCGCGCAGCCGGCATCCTCGAGGCGCAGCGCCGTCACGAGATCCTCGTTCGTGTACGCCAGCACCTTGAATCCTTCCTTCACCAGGACGCGGGCGGCCTCGAGCAGACCCTGAACGTCGGGCAGCAGCGTCTCCTCGTCGCCGATCACTTCGAGCTTCACGAAGTCATTGAAACCCGCCTCGCGCGCGAGACGCGCGTACCGAATCGCATCCTCGGCGGTATAGCAGCCGGCCGTGTTCGCGAGCAGGAAGACATGCTTTGGGTCGAGATAGTGCAGGACGCTGGTTTCCTTGGAGCGATCGAGATTGACGCGCCGCACGGCGACCGTGACGACTTCGGCGCCCGATGCCTCGATCGCGCGTACCATCGTCTCCATGGCAGGATACTTGCCCGTCCCCACCATGAGCCGGGACTGGAACGTCCGGCCACCAATGGCGAGCGGTTCGTCGCGGATTGTTTCGACTGCGGTCGTCATAGGTCCTTTAGTCCCTTGGGCTCTTAGCCTCCGCCAACGAAATGTACGAGCTCAATCGCATCCCCTTCCTTCACCGTGACTTCGCCAAGTCCTCCTCGCCGCACGATGTGGCGATTGTGTTCCACGACAACCGCGCGCGGATCGAGCTCGAGCTCGGCCAGGACCTCGAGCAGGGTCGCTCCGGCTGTCACTGGCTTTGACTCACCGTTGATCACGACATCCACCGACTGCTTCACTGGCTCCACTCCTCACGCATTCGCCGTACGGCCTCCCCAGCGGCGGAATCGACATCATCCCAAAACGCGCGAATCGCCGCGACCCCATAGGCTCCGCTCTTCCGTACTTCCGGCGCGCGCTCGACCGTGATGCCGCCGATCGCGATGACGGGCAGGTCGCCCGCTGCGGCGACGATGGCGCGGAGCCGTGCGAGTCCCAGCGCGGTGCGGCCGGGGTGCGACGCCGTCGCATAAACGGGCCCTACAACAAGATAGTCGGCTCCCTCAGTCCTTGCGGCTTCGGCCTCGGCCAAGTCGTGCACCGATCGACCGATCCACCAGCGCGGGTTCAACCCGCGGGCGGCGCTGACGGAGAGGCTGCCGTGGCCCAGCTGGACCCCGGCGGTTGGAACGGCCAGCGCGACGTCGAGCCGGTCGTTCACGAACAGGAGGGCAGGCGGGCAGGCGGACAGACGGGCCGCCAGATCGTAATGCTCGAGTCCCGTCAGTGCGCGGCCGCGGGCGTGCACCGCAAGCTCCGCCCCGCCGCTCACGGCGAGCGCCCGCGCGATCTCGTCGAGATCGCCGCGCCGGGCGATCCGCTCGTCGGTGATGGCGTGCAGCCGCGGCAGCGCAGTCGTCACGTGAAACGCTTGCCCGGTCTGAGTCGAGCGCCGCGCAACCAGTCTGCCGTGGACATGCGGTCCTTGCCGGCAGGTTGCACCTCGAACACCTCGATGGCCCCTCCGGCCGTGTCCGTGACTGGGCCGGTGGCGATCACGAGTGACCGTTCTGCGACCAGCACTTCGCCCGGTGCACCGGCGCCCGGAAACGGCGGTTCCTGACCCTTGGGGCCGAAGAGCTTGATCTCCTTGCCGTCCAGCTCGGCCCACGCGCCCGGACGCGGATCGAGCGCCCGGATCAGACGACCGATCGACGGCGCGTCTTTTGACCAATCGATGTGCGCGGTTTCACGCGTGAGCTTCGGGGCGAAGGTCACGCGGCTCTCGTTTTGAGAAATGGGCTGGGGCGGCGGATCGCTCTGCTCCAGCAGCGCCAGCGTCTCGATGAGCGCCTGTGCCCCCATCTCCGCGAGATGCGCGGAAAGCTCGCCGCCCGTTACGTTGGCATCGATGTAATGCGGGATTTGATGCAGTACCGGACCCGAGTCCATGCCGGCATCCAGCTGCATGATGCTCACGCCGGTCCGCTCGAGGCCGCGGATGATCGCCCACTCGATCGGCGCCGCGCCGCGCAGCCCAGGCAGCAGCGACGGATGCACGTTGAGCATCCCACGTGGCGGTATTTGCAGGAGCTCCGGCTTGAGAATGTGGCCGTACGCCACGACGACTCCGACATCGGGCCGGAGATCGCGCAGCGGTTGCAGAAACGCGGGCGCGGTGGGTTTTTCGGGCTGGAGGACGAGCAGCTCTTCGGCCTCGGCGGCGACCTTCACCGGCGGCGGGATCAGCTTCGAGCGCGAGCGGCCCTGCGCAGCGTCGGGCTGCGTGACGACGGCGACGACGTCGAACCCTTCACCGACGAGGGCATGCAGCGACGGTACCGCGAAGTCGGGTGTGCCGAAGAAGACCACGCGCACCTATAGCTCACCTGCCGGCTCCGGCGTGACCTCCTTGGTGTATCCCTTCTCGCCTTTGCGCGACTTCTTCCACTTGGAGAGCAGCAGTGCTCGCTTCACGGCGCTCAGGTGATCGAGAAACAGAATGCCGTCCAGGTGATCGATCTCGTGCTGGATGGCGCGCGCCTTGTAACCGATGGCTTCGACCCGAAACGGCGTGCCGTCGCGATCGAGGGCGTCGACCACGACCCGCGCCGGCCGCTCCACGTCGCCGAAGATGTCGGGGATCGACAGACAGCCCTCCTCCTTCGTCTCATGGTCAGCGCTGCGCTCGACGATGACGGGATTGATGAGTACGAGGGGCGGCGGATCTTCCTCACCGACATCCACCACGGCGATGCGCTGAGCGACGCCGACCTGGTTCGCGGCGAGGCCGACGCCTTTGGCGGCGCGCATCGTCTCGGACAGATCATCGACGAGGCGGCGGACGTCGTCGTCCACCGCGCGCACCGGTGCGGCCTGCTGGCGCAGCACCGGTGATCCCAGCAGGTGTAGCATCCGAACCGTCACGCCGGCTTCACCTCGGTGCCGCGGTTCGTGATGCTCGCGACCCCGCTGCGCAGGATCACGAACTTCGCCTCGCCGCTGCGGATGGTGACCTCGTCTTCTTTGATGTGGACGACCTCGCCGACGATGCCGCTCGACGTCACGATCCGGTCCCCGCGCTGCAGGGTGGAGAGCAGCTCTCGGTGCTGCTGCTGCTGGCGGCGTTGGGGCCGGATGAGCAGGAAGTAGAAGATCGCGATCATCGCCCCGATCTGGAGGGCAAACGCGACCAGCCCCGGCCCGCCACCCTGACCGGAGGGGACGAGCAACAGCAGGAGCAACGGCGCGGGTGCGGTCATGCGATTCCTTCCCCAGTGGGTTGGTAACGGCGGCGCCAGTCGTCGGCCCAGGTCGCGAACGCGTCGCCGCCGCGTTGAATGACGTCGCGCATCTCCGCGGTGAGGCGGATCAGGTACCGGACGTTGTGCAGCGACAGCAGCCGGAGGCCGAGCAGCTCGCCCGCGGCGAACAAGTGACGAAGATACCCGCGCGAGTACGTTGTGCACGTCTCACAATCGCAGCTCGGATCCAGTGGCCCGTCAGCGGTGCGGAAGCTGGCGTTGCGAATGTTCAGTGTGCCGTCCGGCGTGAAGGCCGAGCCGTTGCGGCCGCCCCGCGTGGGCGCGACGCAGTCGAACAAATCCACGCCGCGTTCCACTGCCGCGACCAGATCCGCCGGAAACCCGACGCCCATAAGATAACGCGGCAGTGTAGCGGGCAGCCGCGCCTCCAGCACGTCGATCGTCTGGTACATCTTGTCCTTCGGCTCGCCTACCGACAGCCCGCCAATCGCTATCCCCGTCCACGGGCCTAATTCCAGAATGCGATCGAGACACTCGGTCCGCAGTGCGGGCAATGTCCCGCCTTGAATGATCGGCCATAACGTCTGCGTGCCCGTCGGCACGTCAGCACGTCTCACGAGGTCGCCCTCGTGCCGACGTGCAGTCGTGGCGTCGTGTGGATCGGCCATGAGCTCCGTGTGTCTCTTCTTACAACGCGCCAACCATCTCAGCGTTCTCTCCAACGCGTCCCGTGCTGTCGCTTCATCGGCGCCGCCGGGGATGACGTGATCGAATGCCATCGCGATATCCGCGCCGAGCTTCGCCTGAATCTCGATGGCGGTTTCGGGCGTCAGCGTGCGCCGCCCGCCGTCGACGTGGCTCTGAAACTCCACGCCGTCCTCGTCGACCTTGCGAAAGCCTTCGAGGGAGAAGACCTGAAAGCCGCCCGAGTCGGTGAGCAGCGGCCGCTCCCACGCCATGAACTTGTGCAGCCCGCCGAGCTGCGCGATCACGTCTTCACCCGGACGCACGTGCAGGTGGTACGTGTTCGCGAGGACGATCTGCGCGCCCACGGCCTTGAGGTCGGCGGGGGACAGCGTACGCACCGTCGCCTGCGTGCCGACAGGCATGAACACGGGCGTCTCGACCGTGCCGTGTGGCAGGGTGAGCGCACCCGAACGGGCCGCGCCCGACTGGCCGTCGATCCAGAAGTCGAACATGTCTCAGTGTGGAATGTGGAACCAGGAATGCGGAATCGCAGCCTGCAGTTCCATTCCGCATTCCGCATTTCCCATTCCGATTTCAGATGATGAGCATCGCATCGCCATAAGAATAGAACCGATATCCCTCTTTCACCGCCTCCCGATACGCCGACATCACCCGCTCATAGCCACCGAACGCGCAGACCAGCATCAACAGCGTGGAGCGTGGGAGATGAAAGTTCGTGATCAGGTGATCGACGGCGTGGAACGTGTGTGGCGGGCGAATGAAAAGATTCGTTTCACCGGCTCCCGCACGAACTGCTCCACTGGGCTCGACCGCTGACTCCAGCGCGCGCACGACAGTCGTTCCCACTGCCCACACGCGCCTTCCCGCCCCTCTGACTGTGTTGACCCGGTTCGCCGCCCCTTCCGCAATCGCATAGGCCTCCGGATGCATCACGTGCGTTGCGAGATCTTCGGTTGCGACGGGCTTGAAGGTGCCCGGGCCGACGTGCAGGTCGATCGCCGTGACGAACGCGCGCCCTTCGTGGATGCGGGCGAGCAGCTCGGTAGTGAAATGCAGGCCGGCGGTGGGCGCGGCGACGCTGCCATCGTGGGTGGCGTAGACCGTCTGATAGCGCTCGCGATCGCCCTGGTCGGGGGGCCGGCGAATGTAGGGTGGCAGCGGGACCTCGCCGTACTTTTCCAGCGTCGCGCGCGCGTCGAGTGCTCCCACAAACCGAACGCGTCGCAACCCGCCGCCCAGCATCTCCAGAATTTCGACGGCGCTATCGTCGCCGAATGTGACGCGCCGGCCGGGTTTCAGTTTGCCGCCCGGATGCCCCATCGCGAGCCAGGTACCATGCTCGAGCTCGCGCACCAACAGGAGCTCGGCAACGCTTCCCGTTTCCCGTCTCCCGTGCAGTCGCGCCGCTATCACGCGTGAGGTGTTGATGACGAGCAAGTCGCCGGGGGGAATCAGCCCGGGCAAGTCGTGAAAATGCAGGTGTCGCATCTCGCCGCTGGCGCGATGCAGCACGAGCAACCTGCTCGACGATCGGTCGGGCAAGGGATGCTGGGCGATCTGCTCCGGAGGGAGGGTGTAGTCGAAATCGGAGAGGCGCTGCACTAGCCTTCGAAAATACTGGCCTGCTCCGTGGACTTGGGCGGAGTGAATCCGAAGTGGCGGTAGGCGGCCGGCGTCGCCACCCGGCCGCGGGGCGTCCGCGCGAGGAAGCCTTGCTGCATCAGAAACGGCTCGTACACCTCCTCGAGCGTTCCCGGATCTTCGCCCACCGCAGCGGCGACGGTCTGCACACCGACCGGTCCGCCGTCGAACATTTCGATGATCGCCTTGAGTATCCGCGCGTCCATGTCGTCGAGCCCGAACTCGTCGACGTCGAGTCGCTTCAGCGCCTCGGCGGCGACGGCGGCCGTGATCCTGCCGGCGGCGCGCACCTGGGCGTAATCCCGGACGCGTTTCAGCAGGCGATTCGCGACGCGGGGGGTCCCGCGGCTGCGGCGCGCGATCTCGGCGACACCAGCCGCGTCCGCGGAGACACCGAGGATGCCGGCCGAGCGCGTGATGATCTGCACGAGATCGTCGGGCGGGTAGTAGTGCAGCCGCTCCACGAGGCCGAAGCGTGCGCGGAGCGGCGGCGTGAGCAGCCCAAAGCGCGTCGTCGCGCCGATCAGCGTGAAGCGCGCGAGCTGCATCGGCAGCGTCTGCGCGTGCGGCCCATCCGCGATGCGCACGTCGACGCGATACTCCTCCATTGCCGGATAGAGAAACTCCTCCAGCGCCGGCCGCAGGCGGTGCACTTCATCTATAAACAGGATGTCGCCTTGCTTGAGGGACGTGAGCATGCCCACGAGATCGCCCGGACGCTCGAGCACCGGGCCGGACGTCGTGCGGATGCTCACGTCCAGCTCCTTCGCCATCAGCAGTGCGAGCGTGGTCTTGCCGAGCCCCGGGGGGCCGAAGAACAGCGCGTGATCGAGCGGCTCCTTGCGCTGCTTGGCCGCATCGATGGCGATCTGGAGCGATTCCTTCACCTTCGCCTGCCCGACGAACTCGTCCAGCCGCGACGGCCGCAGCGCGGCGTCCGTCAGCCGCTCGTGCTCGAGCGCTTCGGGCGTCGTTATTTCCGCGCGAGCCATGAATCGGATCCGTTGGTCTTCGGCAGCGCCTGCCAGCGCACCGGTCGCGCATCGGCCTCGATGATGTGCGGCGTGTGGCAGCGCAGGCAGGAATCTTCGGCTCTCGTCGTGCCGGCGGGCACCAGGCGGCGGTTGGTCGAGCCGCAGCGCGCGCAGATCCACTCGGCGGTGATTTCAGTGGCGGGTGGCGTCATCGTGTCGTGAGAATCTGGAGTGCGCGGCGTACAAGCGCTTCGGTTTCGCCGCTGCTCTCGGTGCCGTTTCCGGAAAGCGCCTGACGGACGGCACGGTCGGCCTCCGCGGTCGCATACCCGAGCCGCTCCAGCGCCTGGAGCGCGGCCTCGGCGCCCACCGGGATGGCAACCGCGGGCGCGTCGGTGAAGTCCTCCATCTTTTCACCCAGCTCGAGTGCCAGTCGCTCGGCCGTTTTCCGGCCGATGCCGCTCACGGACGAAAGCAGGGCGATGTTCTTCTCGCGCAGCGCCCGCGCCCCGCGCTCCACGCCGAGTGCCGAGAGCACCGCGATCCCGATCTTGGGCCCCACGCCGGAGACACTGGTGAGACGCTGAAAGAACCGTCGCTCGGACTCGTCGAGAAAACCGTATAACGCCCAGCCGTCCTCCCGCACTACCAGCTCCGTTGCGAGCGTGACCTCGGCGCCGGCAGCCGGCAGGCGTTCCATCACGCCGAGCGGCACCACGACTTCGTAGCCGACTCCGCCCGCGGTCTCCACGACCACGCGGTCGGCGGATTTCGAGGCCAGTCGTCCATGAACGTGTGCAATCATGTCCGCAGAATGTAGGTCAGTGCGGCGGCCACGCCGTCCGCTGCGTCGGCGGGCTGCGGTGCGGTCTTCAAGCGCAGCAGGTGCGCGACCATGGCGCCCACCTGATGCTTTCTTGCGCCCCCCCCCCCGGCGCCCACGACCGTCTTCTTGATCATCGCGGGTGCGTACTGGGCGATGTCGAGTCCTTCCTGCTGCGCGGCGAGCAGGATGACCCCTCGCGCGTGCCCCAACACGAGCGTGGTGCGGACGTTCTTACGATAGAAGGCGTCCTCGAGAGCGAGTACGGCGGGTTGGTGACGTTTGATCAGCTGCGCAATCTCGTGATGCAATTCTGCAAGACGATGGGGCAGGGAATTGTTGCGACCGAACCGAAAGACACCACACTCGATGAGACGGCCCATCCCGGGAGTCCCATTCCCCGTTTCGATCACGCCGTAACCCGTGACCTGAGTGCCGGGGTCGACGCCCAGGACCCTCACGTCATCCTGTCACCGCCGCCATCGCCTCGGCGTCGATGTCGAAGTTGGAAAAGACCTTCGCCACGTCGTCCATTTCCTCGAGGCCTTCGACGAGCTGCAGCAAGCGCTTGGCGTCGCTGCCCTCGACTTTCACGGTGTTCTTGGGCACCATCGCGATCTCGGCGCTCTGGACCGGCAGCTGCTTGGCGCGCAGCGCCTGATCGATCGCGTGCAGCTGCGCGGGGGGCGTCGTGATCACGAAGATGTCGCCCTCTCGCTGCATGTCGTCGGCGCCGGCGTCGAGCGCGACTTCCATGGTGGCGTCTTCACTGGCCTTGCCATCCACCACGATTTGGCCTTTGCGATCGAACATCCACGCGACCGCGTTGCTCGCGGCGAGGTTGCCGCCATGCTTGTGGAACACGTTGCGGATCTCGGCGACGGTGCGGTTCGCGTTGTCGGTGGTTGCCTGAATCAGCAGCGCCGCGCCTCCGGGGCCATACGCCTCGTAGGTGACCTCTTCGTAGTTCACGCCCTCGAGCTCGCCCGTGCCCTTCTTGATGGCGCGGTCGATGTTGTCCCACGGCATGTTTTCGGCTTTTGCGGCGTCGATGGCGGTGCGCAGGCGCGGGTTGCCGCCGGGATCTCCGCCACCCTGCTTAGCAGCGATGGTAATTTCGCGAATCAGGCGGGTGAATACGGCGCCCCGCTTCTGATCCGTCACGGCCTTTTTGCGTTTGATTTGCTTCCACTTGCTGTGACCAGCCACTGGCAACTCCCGTCTGGCAACCACTTCGCAACTTGTCGTCTTCGCAACTCCTCTGAAGCCTGGCAACTTGCAACTTACAACTTGACCGTATGAGAGCGCCACAGGTAGGATTCCGGCCCATGTCTCGCGCTTACCAACTCTGCATCGTCCTCGCGCTCCTCGCGGCGTGTGAACGGCCCGACAATCCCGAGCGCGCCCGCGTAGCGGCGGGCCGAGCGCTCAGCGGAACGCTCGCCTATCCCCGGTCGACGCCCGTGACCGTGGCCGCGGGCGAGGAGGCCGCCCAGCTCACGATGACGTCGCAGGATTCCGTCGCGGTGATCGTCGCGTGGTTCCGCCGCGCGTTGCCGCTGAATGGCTGGGTGATTCAGCGTGACGCGACGGGGCGGGCCGGGGACGTCACGCTGTACGCGCAGAAGGGCGATCGGCCCCTGTGGATCACGTTGCGGCCCAACGTCGGTGCGGCGGGAACGACCTATACGATGATCGGCGAGATTCCGGCGGATTCCACCAAACGCTAGGGTTACCGATCCGGATCGAGCATGTCCTCGAAGCGCATCCAGCGGCGGTAAAAGTAGAGATCCACAAACCCTGTCGGACCATTTCGATTCTTGGAAACAAGCAGCTCGGTCGCCCCATCGACACCGCCGCCCGGGTTGTACATCTCCTCTCTGAAGATCGACAGTACGACATCCGCATGTTGCTTGGGCGCCCCGAGCACGCCGTAATCGTCCAGCGTGGGTCGCTGGTGGTCGCGCCGGGCGTTGAAGCCGGGCAGCTGCGCAACAACGAGGAGGGCGACCTGGCGGTTGAGCGCCAGCGCCTTGAGATGGCGGAGCACGAGCGCCGTGTCCTCGTCCTGGGTGGTCCGCTCACGAGGCGGTGGCACGAGCTGCAGGTAATCCACGACCACAAGCCCGACCTGACGCAGCGGATCGAGCCGCTCGAACACGGTCTCGAAATCCTCGCCTGCGAGCGGCAGGAAAGTGATCGGCAGGCCGCGCAACCGGACGGCGGCGCCGCCGACGCCGGCTCGCGTCTGGTCATTGAGCGTGGCGGCGCGCAGCTCGTCGACGGCGACGCGACCCTCGATGGCGAGCGCGCGCTCCATCAGCCGCTCCTCGTTCATCTCACCTGACAGGAGCGCGACGCCCAGCGACTGCTGCGCGACGCGCAACGCGATGCCGAGGGCGAACGCCGACTTCCCGCTGCCGACGTCGCCGCCCAAGAGAATCAAGTCGCGGCGCCGCAGGCCGCCGCCGAGCAGTTTGTCGAGCGATCCGTACCCCGTGGGAATCGTGTCGCCCGTGATTTCGCCGGGGCGCTGGGCGTCGACTTTCTCGACCAGGTTATCGAGCGTCGGCCGCTTCTCGAACCTCCGGGCAGGCGATGGCATGGTCTATAGATGCAATCTGGCGGTACGGGCTGCAACAGTGACGGCATCCGCCGCCTCGGCGCCGAGCACTTCACGTGCCGGCGCGGTGAGCTGGCTGAGCACGAGCGCCGCGGCGTTGGGGGTCGCGGTTTCGAGATGCTGGCGCGCGGCCGCAAGCGCGCGCCGCAACGGTGCGGGGAGGGCCAGGCTGCCGAGCCGCGACTCGAGCGCTTGCAGGCGGCGGCGATGATTTTTCGCGCTCACCGGCGCCGGCGGCAGCAGCGCCTCGGCGGCGCGCACCACGAGCCAGAGCGCGAATAGTCCTTCCCGCCGCGGGCCGCGCGCGGCCTCGGCGATGAGCCCGACGAGCCGCTCTTCGGCCGGTGTCGTGGCCGGGATGGTCATGCGACGAGCCGCTGCACCGCGGCGGCAACGTGATCCGGCAGGACGTCGCGCAGACAGCGGTGATGCCCGAGCGGGCAGTGCGCCGTGCCCATCGCCGAGCAGGGCCGGCAATTGAGATCGCGCTCGACGACGGTCGCGCGCGCTGAATAAGGAAAGAAGCCGAACGGCTCGACCGTCGGGCCGAACAGGGCGACGACTCGCGTCCCGACGCCGGTCGCCATGTGCATGACGCCGGTGTCGCCGGAGACGAGTACCGCCGCGCGGCCGAGACACGCGCCGGTCTCCTGGAGCGAGAACTCCCCCGCCGCATTGATCACGGACGAACCGAGCTTGCTCGCGAGCTCACGGTCATCGGGGCCACCGACCGCGACCAATCCGTAGCCCATGCGCTGCAACTGCTCGGCGAGCTCCTGCCAGTGGTGAATCGGCCAGCGTTTGGTGGCGTGCGCCGCGCCCGGCGCAAGCGCGGCGAACGGTCTGCCGTTCAGATCGTGATCCACCAGCCAGCGCGCGATGCGCTCGCGGGCCGCGGGCGCGAGAAAAAATTCGGGGGGTCTGCCGTCCGGCGCGACATCGAGCGCGCGCGCGGCCTCGAAGTACCGCTCGGGCACGGGGACATGTTTGCCGTAGAAGTCGATCTTGGTCGCGATCAGCAGCGCGCGCGCCAACTTGCGCTTGGAATACCCCGACCAGCGGCACGGAACCAGCGACCGCAGCACGGTGCTGCGGAGACTGCCGTGCAGGTCGAGGCCGTGCGTGGCGCCCAGCGCGCGGAGGCGGCGCGCGAGGTCGGTGATCCGCTCGCCCGGCTCCAGCGCGACGACGTCGATGAGATTCGGGTTCTCCATCACGAGCGGCGCCATGGCGCGCTTCGTGACGAAATACACTTCCGCCTCGGGATGACGGCGTTTCAGCGCGCGCAACAGGGGAGTGGTGAGGAGGACGTCGCCGATGGAGCTGAACCGGACGCAGAGGATGCGCAACACGCGGCCAATGTAGTCGCGCGTTGCCCGGCTTCGCCAGCGGGACTAGCTTCTCTTCGATGCCACGTCCGAAGAGCATTCTCTGGGTTGACGACGAAGTCGACGGCCTCGCCGCCCACCGCCGCTTTCTCGAGCAGCAGGGGTTCGCGGTCGCGCAGGCCGCGCACGGCGACGACGCGCTCGCGATGCTGCGGCGCCAGCCCTACAGCATCGTCCTGCTGGATGAGCAGATGCCCGGCCGCCGCGGCCTCGACCTGTTGCCCGAGATCCGCGCCATCGATCCCGCCATGGCCGTCGTGATGGTCACGCAGAGCGAAGACGACAGCGTGCTGCGCGACGCGATCGGCATCGAGATCGACGATTACCTCGTGAAGCCGGTGCATCCCCGTCAGGTGCTCTCGGTCGTCACGCGGCTGCTCGAGGGCGACCGCATCCGGCAGCAGCGCCTGGCGCGCGATTTCGTCACGCGCTTCCGTGAGCTGGAGGGACGCCGCGGCTCGACGCTGGCGTGGCGCGAATGGATCGAGCTCGTGGCCGAGCTGGCGCGCTGGGAGGTGCGGCTCGCCGCGGGCGACGAGCCGGGGCTGTCCGAAGCGCTGCGCGCGCTGCAGAAAAGCCTGCGGAAGGATTTCCAGGCGTTCATCACGCGGCACTATCCGCGCTGGCTGGCGGACCCGGAGCGCGACCGCCCGCCGTTGTCGGTCGACGTCGGCGCGGAGTTCCTCGTGCCCGCGCTCAAGCGCACCGGCCGCGTCGTCTTCATCGTGATCGATTGCCTGCGGCTCGATCAGTGGGAAGTGCTGCGCGATCTCGTGACACCGCTGTTCGACGTCGAGGAGTCGCACTACTACAGCATTCTCCCCACCGCGACGCCATTTTCCCGCAACGCGATCTTCAGCGGCCTGTTTCCGATGGAGATCGCCGCCCGGCATCCCGAATGGTGGGGCTCGCCCTCGGACGACGAGAGCCTCAATGCGCACGAGCCCGAGCTCCTGACCGAGCAGCTGCGTGAGCTGGTGGGGGAGACCGTGCCGGTGCGCTACGAGAAATTGTTCACGGCCGCCGATGGCGCGGACCTGTTGCGGCGACTGCCGGCGCACCTGGCGCAGCCCGGCGTGACGGCGCTCGTGTTCAACTTCATCGATCAGCTGACGCACGGCCGCTCCGAGAACGCGATTCTCTACGAGGTCGCCCGCGATGCCGATGCGCTGCGGGGACTGACGAAGACGTGGTTCGAGCGCTCTCCGGTGCTCGCGGCGCTCGAAGAGGCCGAGCGGCGCAATGTGCCGGTGCTGCTGACGACGGATCACGGCTCGATTCACTGCGATACGCCGGCGACTGTGTTCGCGAAGCGGGACGCGACCGCCAACCTGCGCTACAAGTTCGGCGAGGACCTGCGCGCCGAGGACCCGGAAGCCGCCATCATGGTCGAGGACTTGAAGTCGTTCGGCCTGCCGGCAAAAGGGCTGGGGGTTCGGCTCCTGCTCGCCACCGGCGACCGCTTCTTCGTGTATCCGACCAAGCTGCGCGAATACCAGGCGCGCTATCGCGGCGCATTTCTGCATGGTGGTGCGACACCGGAAGAGATGATCCTCCCGGTCGCATTGCTCACCCCCCGCTCCACCCGATAAATGGGCCGCAGCGCTCGGCTGCTGTCGCTGCCCCGCCCCTACTCCCTGCTGTTCGCCGCCACGATCGCGGCAACAGTGATTTCGTCCATACTCGACGGCTTCACCTTCGTGCTGCTGATCCCCTTCCTCCGTTCCCTGTTCGGCAACGCCGCCCTGCCGCCCGAAGGCGGATCGCAGGTTGAAGCGGTGCTCAACAAGATCGCGGGCCCGTTCCTGGCCGCCGGCAGTCCACAAATCGCGCTGCGCAACGTGGTGATCGTCCTGCTCGTGGCGCTCCTGCTCAAGAACGTCACGTCCTACCTGGCGGCGATCGGCAGCGTGGCGATTCAGGAAGGCGTCGTGCGCGATCTGCGGGTGAGCCTGTTCGGCCACCTGCAGACGCTGCCGCTCGGCTACTTCCAGCGGACGCGCGGCGGCCAGATCATCGCGCGCATCATCAGCGACACCGATCAGGTCAAGACGGCGGTCAGCGCCGCGCTCGCGTCGCTGCTCCAGAACATCGTCGTCATCATCGTCTACGTGGTCATCCTCTTCGGACTCTCGCCGCGCCTCGCGCTGCTTTCCTTATTACTGGCCCCCGTGCTGCTGCTCATCATTCGCCCGATGATCAACCGGCTGCGGCGCCGCTCGCGCGAGCTTGCGACCGAGCGCGGCGAGGTGACCAGCCACGTCGGCGAGATGATCGCGTCGGCCAAGCTGGTGCGCGCCTATGTGGCCGAGGCGTTCGAGCTGGGACGCTTCCGCGAGCTGGCCGAGCGCTATCGCCGGCGCGTGCTGCGCGCGCAGCGCTACTCCAGCCTCACGAGCCCGGTCAGCGAGGTCTTTGGCGGGGTGATGATCGTGTTGATTCTCGTGGTCGGCACGCGACTCGCGCTGGGCGCGGGCGCATCGCTCGATCCCGCGGTGCTGATCACGTTCCTGGCGGTGAGCCTGCGGCTGATGTCGCCCATCAAATCGGTGTCGAATTACCCGGCGACTATGGCGGCCGCCGTCGCCTCGGCGGACCGCGTGTTCGAAGTACTCGATTTGCCGTCGGCCGAGGGCGATCGGCCGGGCGAGACGACCGCCGAGTTCAGCGAGCGCATCGAATACCGCGGCATCTCATTCGAATACGAGGCGAGCGAGGCGGTGCTGCGCGACGTGGATCTCGAGGTGCGTCGCGGTCAGGTCGTCGCGATCGTGGGACCGTCCGGCGCGGGTAAGACGACGCTCGTCGATCTCTTGCCGCGCTTCTACGAGCCCACGCGCGGCGAGATCCTGATGGACGGCGTGCCGCTCACGAACTACACCCGCACGTCGCTGCGGCGCCTGATGGGCATCGTGTCGCAGGAGACGGTGCTCCTCAACGAGACGGTCATCGCCAATATCGCCTATGGCTTGAAGGACATGCCGCTCGAGCAGGTGCGCGCCGCGGCGCGGGCGGCGAACGCCGACGAGTTCGTCATGCGGCTGCCCGAGGGTTACGAAACGCTGCTGGGCGAGCGGGGCACGCGGCTCAGCGGCGGGCAGCGCCAGCGCATCGCCATCGCGCGCGCGCTGCTGCGCGATCCGCCGATTCTGATTCTGGACGAAGCGACGAGCGCGCTCGACACCGAGTCCGAACGCCTCGTGCAGGAGGCGATCGACCGCCTCATGGAGCACCGCACGGTGTTCGTCATCGCGCACCGGCTCGCGACGGTGCGGCACGCCGATTTCATCGTAGTCCTCGCGGAAGGGCGGATCGTCGAGCGCGGTACGCACGGCGATCTGCTGTCGGCGGATGGCTTGTATCGCCGCCTGTATAACCTGCAGTTCCGGACCTGACGTGCTGTCCGGCTTCACCATCGTCCGCAACGCCGTCAAGCTCGACTTCCCGATCGTTCCCGCGATCCGGTCGGTGCTCGCGGTGTGCGACGAGGTCGTCGTCAACGTCGGCCGGTCCGAAGACGAGACGCGCGATCTCGTGGCGGCGATCGCCGACCCGCGCGTCCGCATCCTCGACACGGAGTGGGACTTCACCAAGAAGAACATCATGCTCTCCATCGAGACGCAGCGCGCCATGGAAGCGTGCCGCGGAACGTGGGGCATCTACATCCAGGCGGATGAAGTGCTGCACGAGCGCGGCGCGCACATCCTGAAGCAGAAGGTCGCCGAGTGGGACCGCGACAACCGGGTGGAAGGACTGCTGGTGCAGTACCTGCACTTCTATGGCGGGTTCGACCGCATCGCCACGAGCCGGCGCTGGTACCGGCGCGAAGTCCGTTGCATCCGCCTGGGGCGGGAGATTCGGCCCTATCAGGGCGCGCAGGGGTTTCGCGTCGGTCCGGACTATCGAAAGATCCGCGCCCGCCCCACCGACGCGGAGATGTTCCACTATGGCTGGGCGCGTCCCGCGAAAGCGATCAAGGAGAAGCTCGAGATTTCCAAGACGATTTATCCGTGGGGCGGCAACCGCTTCGATAAGGAGCAGGCCCGCGGCTTTCTCGAGTGGATGCCGTTGCTGCGCGACTTCGCCGGCACGCACCCCGCCGCCGCCCGCGACTGGATCGCGGAGCGGACGCACGATCCCGAGCGCGTGATCGGCCCCCGGCGTCTCAAGCCGGAGCACCTGCGCTTCTACGTCTCGGACTGGATCGAGCGGCTCACCGGCGCGCGCGTGTTCGAGTTCCGCAACTACGTAATCGTATAGACCGCAGCAGTGCGCGCCTTGTTGTGGCGCGGATTGATCGCGTGCGCGATGCGGTCGGCGAGGCTGGGCGCGATGCTGGTGAGCAACGTGAGGTTTTTGCGGAGCGCGCCCGCCAGCAAGGCGCGATCGGCTGCAGGCGTGTCGCTATACAGCACGACGTAATTGATCTTCGATCCCGTGTCCGCCACCCACCGCGCAGTGAACGCCGCCGCATCCCGCCTTTGGACCACGGCGAGGAGCGGCCCCGGTCGACCGAGATAGTAGGCCGGCACGGTAAAGGTCTCGTTGTACTGGGCGACGAGGACACCGGTCGCGTCGTGGCGGCGATACACGTACAGCAGCGGCGCCACTCGATCCTTCTTCGCGAAGCTGAACGTCAGCACGAGCAGCAGCGCCGCATTGACGGCCCAGAAGTAGCTCCACATCGCGCGATCCCAGTGCCGCATACGCGCCGCCAGCCAGGGCAGGCCGGCGACGATCATAATGAAGAGCACGGGCAGAATCGGGAGCAGGAATCGCTCCTGCTTGTTCGCGATCAGGCTGTGGCTCACCAGGAAGGCCAGCGTCGCGGCGCCAAGCAGCAGAAACTGCCGCGTGCTTCCTCCTTTGACGGCCGCCGCCAGTAGCAGGACCGAGACGGGCGGAATGAACGCGGCGAGCAGCGTGAGGATATAGTGCCACGGCGGACTGTGCGGATAGCCTTCGGCATCGACCGCCATGCGCTGCGGATGCAGCATCGGGCCCAGGCGCTCCTTGAACGAATACCACCACTCGTGATTGATCAGCGCGTTGCTGTACCCCTGGAGCAGGACGATCACCAGCAGGCCGGCGAGGAGGGCGACCTTGCTCGAGATCGTGACCGGACGAGGCCGGAGCACAGCGATCGCCACGAACACCGCGACAAATCCTATCAATGGAAAGCGCAGGATCAGCGCGAGGCCGAGCCCGATGCCTGCGGACGCGCCCCAGATGATCGACGACCGATGGGTGACGGGCACCTCGCACCGCTGCCACCACCAGCACGCCGCCAGCAGTGGTACCTGGCACACCGATTCCTCGAGCTGGTGGACGGCGGTCACAGGCATCGCAAAGAACACGGCGGCGAGGACGCCGCCGGCAATCGCGCCATCTCGGCCCAGCGATCTCTCGAGAATCCTGTAGACGAAGTAGACGACGAGGAGGGAATACGCGGCTTGCACCAGCCGGACGAACATCAGCTCGATCCCGGGATCGTGAATGCCCAGCGTGCGCGTGATGGTCATGACCGCGGCGATCGCGCCGGGGAAAAGCGCCGAACGGGCGTACGTGATCGGCAGTCCGGCGCCGCTCGCGATCTGGTCCGCGGCTCCGACAACCACATGATGGTCGTCGCTGGCGAGGAATCCCTGACTGAAAATGGCGGCGAGCAGGCGCAGCGTTCCACCGAGCAACAGGACGCGCCGCAGGTCGCGGTCTATGACGGGGTCCCGGCCGGGAGTTTGCCGCTTTTCAACAAGTGCTCGTACATGCGGACGTACGCCGCCGCCATCACCACGTGCGTGAAGTGCCGCTCGGCACGCTCGCGGCAGGCGCGCGGGTCGATCGCGAGTTTTTGACTGGCCGCGATCAGCTCGTCCATGGTGTCGCGCAGCACGCCCACGGCAGGCGTGATAATCTCCGGTAGCGCGCCGCGCCGCGTGCCGAGCACGGGCGTACCGGAGAACAGCGCCTCGATGATCGGCAGGCCGAACGGCTCGTCCCACTGCGCGGGCATCCACAGGCACCGGGCGCGGGCGAGCAACACCGCCTTGCGCTTGCCGTCCACCTCGCCCACGTACTTGATGACGCCGGTGAAGCTCGGCCGCCAGCCACCCGCGACGATCAGCCGCCGGCCGGTTCGCTTCGCGGCGTCGATCGCCCAGTGGTAGCCGCGATCGCTGTGCAGTTTGCCCAGGAAGAGATCCCACTGCTCCTTGCGCGCGCGAAAGATGTATTCAGCGGGGTCGAGGCCGTTGTAGACGAATGTGTCGCTGCCGTGGCGCTTGGCGTGATCGCGGGAGAGGAAGATGGTGTTGGGAGGGAGCGGAGTTCCTGGTTTCCAGTTGCCGTGGAGTGTTTGTACGAGGGGCGGTCCTTTCGGCAGCTGCTTTACGGGAAAGTGCGCGTGGACAATGTCGGCGTCGGCGGGAATGAAGGGAGCCGGATCGCCGCCGCTGTTCTTCAGGATGCGCGGCGCCACCTCCACGATCTTCGCCGCCTCGACAACCCGCGTCCCGGGCTGCGCCAACACGGTCACTTTGTGACCGAGCGCTGCGAGCCCACGGACCAGCGCCACGACGACGCGCTGCGGTCCGCCATAGCCTTCAACGGGAAGGCGGTGGTGTGACGCGACCACGACGTGCATGGGAGTCCCAGTATAACTAGCTTCGGCGCATGACGGAGCCTCCGCCGCTCACCACGTTACAGCTTACCCACCAGGGCGACGGTGCGGGGTCGACGCAATCCATTTACAGCCTGAGCCGCGAGCTGGCCCGGTGCGGGCATCGCGTGCTGGTCGGCTGCCCGCCGGGCACGTTGCTCGCGCGCATGATCCGCGACACGGCATCCCTCGAGCATGTGCCGCTCGATTTTCGTGGCACGCGCCATGTCGCGCCCCAGATCGCTCGCGTCATTGCGGAACGTCGCGTAGATGTGCTGAATAGTCACGCCACGGGCGACCGGCGGGCAGTGACGTGGCTGCGGTGGCGGGGACAGCTGCCACAACCCTTCGTCGTTACACGCCGCACCATGCCACTGACGTTGCCGCCCGAGTTGATCGCCGTCGGACTCACCGCCGATCGCACCATCGCCGTGAGCGCCACGGTCGCGAGCGCGCTGCGCCGGCGCCTGCATCCGGCCGGACGGCTCCGCGTCGTTCCGAACGGCATCGACGTCGAGCGCATAACTGCCGAGCCCGCCCCCCAGGACCTGGCCATGGCACGGGAGGCATTGGGGGGGGGGGAGGGCGATTCCGGCAGGCCGGTCGTCGTGGTCATCGCGCGGCGCAAGGACCAGCACATCCTGCTGCGCGCGCTGCCGGCGCTCGTGCGACCGGTGACGGTCGCGTTCGTCGGGATCCGCCCCGACACGGAGCTTGCGGCAGCGCAGGCTACCGTGCCGGACCGCCACCGCATCGTGTTTGTCCCCTTTACCGAGCCCCCCCGGGCCCTCGCGTTCTACCGGTTCGCGACGGTTGCGGCCTTGCCCTCACGCATCGAAGGCCTGTCGCAGGCGCTGCTCGAGGCGATGTCGCTCGGCGTTCCGGTGATCGCTTCGGCCGCCGGCGGCAACGCCGAGCTGGTCTATCCCGGTGAGACGGGATTGCTCGTGCCGCCGCTCGATGCCGCTGCCTGGACGCGGGCGCTGGACCGCATCCTGGGGGATGACGGGCTGCGGGCACGAGTCGCCGCGGCGGGTCGCGCGCTGGTGCGTGCCGAATTCACGATGCCGCGCACCGCGGAGCGAACCGAGGTCGTGTATCGCGAGGCAATCGCCCGCCGCCGATTGCTCGCGGGGGAACGCACCGGTTAACATACGGAACATGGCACCAGCACCGCTCACTGTGGTCATCCCCACTCTGACCGAAGCGGGCCAGATCGAGGATTGTGTGCGCGGACTTGCTTGGGCGAACGAAGTGATCGTTGTAGACGCGGGATCGAACGACGGAACGGCGCGGGCGGCAGCGGCGGCAGGGGCGCGTGTGTTGAACGGCGCATCGCCCGGCATCGCGGCCCAGCGCAACGCCGGCATAGCCGCCGCCAGGAACGAATGGGTGTTCGCGCTCGATGCCGACGAGCGCATCGGGCCGGCACTCGCGGGGGAGCTCGCGGGCGTCATCGCCGCTCCACAGCACGAGGCCTATCGCGTCAAACGCCGCAATCTCTTTCATGGCCACGTGCTGCGCCGCGGGCACTGGGGACGAGACTGGGTGGTGCGGCTCTTCAGGCGGGACAAACGATTCGGAGGCAAAACGGCACATCCGGGTCTCGAGATTCCCGAGAATCAGCAGGGGGAGTTGCAGAACGAATTGGACCACATGCCCTACCGCGATCTGCGTCATCACCTCGACAAAATCATCGCCTACAGCCGGATGGGCGCCGCCGACCTCGCCGCGCAGGGCCGGCGCGCCTCGTGGAGCGATGTGACGCTGCGCCCAGCCTTCCGGTTCTGGCGCGACTACATCCTGCACGGCAGCATCCTCGACGGTCGCCTGGGCGTCATTCACGCGGGGTTCAGTGCGGCGTCCGTGTTTCTCAAGTATGCTTTCCTCTGGGAGCGACAACGCAGTGGCTAAGACCTTCCTGCTGACCGGCGAGTTTCCGCCGATGCAAACGGGCATCGCCCGGATGATGGGCGAACTCACCCGCCGCTATCCCCGCGGCGAGCTGCTCGTGTCGACCGGCCAGCATCGCGACTCCCAGGATTCCGACGCGAGCTTCCAGGGCGCGGTGGTCGACCGAATGCCGGTGCCGAGCAAGGCGCTGCGCAATCTCGCGGGGCTGCTGTTCTGGTCGCGCCGCGTCGCCACGCTGGCGCGCCAGCACAAGCCGCGCTTTGCGTGGTGCGATTCCATCCGGCCCTGCACATATCCCGCCAAATGGATGCACGAGCGCGTCGGCACGAAGTACGGGGTGTTCGTGCACGGCGGCGATCTCCTGAAGGAGCTCCACGCGATCCATCACTCGCGCTTCGCGCGCAAGACCGCGAAAGCCCTGTTCGGCTCCGCGGTTGCGGTCGTCGCGAACAGCCAGTGGACCCGCGAGCAGGCGCAGACGGTCCTGCGCGAGCTGGGACTCGATCCGCTCGCCGAGACCGTGCGAGTGGTGCCGCTCGGCACCGATCCGGAGCAGTTCCGTCCGGGCATCGACACCCGCGCGGTGCGCACGCGCTACGGCCTGAACGGGGGAGGCACCTGGGTCCTCACGGTCGCTCGACTCGAGCCGTACAAGGGTGTGGACATGGCGCTGAAGGCGGTCGCGCAGTGCCGTCACGACGGACTCGACGTCAGCTATCTGGTCGTGGGAAGCGGCAAGCGACGCAAGGCGTATGAGAAACTCGCTGCGGAGCTGAGCATCGCGGACCACGTCCGCTTTGTCGGCAATGTTCCCGAGGCCGAGTTGCCCGCTGTGTTCAACATCGCGACCGCGTACGTCGGCGTGTCGCGCCGGGCCGACGGCTCGCGGGTGGAAGGATTCGGTGTCGCGCTCGCCGAGGCGAGTGCCTGTGGCCTTCCGGTGATCGCCGGCCAGTCCGGCGGTCTCGCGGAAGCCGTGCAGGATGGTGAGACGGGCCTGGTCGTCGACCCCGATGAACCCGCCGCCGTCGCGGGCGCACTCAAGCGGTTGATCGGCGATCAGTTGCTGGCGCGCCGGCTCGGTCAGGCGGGCCGCAAGTCCATCGAGACCTACTACAACTGGGACCGTGTGATCCGCGACCTCTTGGACATCGAATCACAAGTCTCCTCCTAGCCTTCAACTTCCCGCCGCACGGCGGCGGGTTTAGCCTGATCGCCTCAACTCCTTCTCCTGAGCGGCCGGCCGGGCAGTGATCGCGTAGGTTGGGCAGTGCCGGATGTAGCCGCCGTCCATCGGCGACCACTCCTGATCCGGCTGCGTCACCACGGCTTTCCGGTCCGAATCGAGCACGAACATTCCCTGCGGGCCATGCACCAGGCACGTCCCGCAACCGATGCAGCGCTCCCGCTCCACGCGGACGATCACGCGCCGCTTGGGATAGATCCCGACGTCGTCCGGCTCGGGCCATTCCTCCTGGCGATCGAGCGCCGTGCTGGTCGCGCGATAGCCTTCCTCGACCTCCTCACGCAGGTGATCGAACGAAAACATCGTGACGTGCTCGACGCGTGGCTGGATATAATGGACCGGCGGCGTCGTCCAGGTGCGGACGCGCTGCTCGAGCAGCGTCTGCATCAGGATCTCGGTCGCGCGCGCGAACACCCCCGCAAAGCCGTCATCCTGCGCATCCGCCGTGAGCACGCTGTTCGCGGAGACGTCCGCCGCAACGATCAGCTCGGGACCGAGCGCGCGCGCGGCATCGAACGGCACGTTGGAGACCACAGCGCCGTCAACGTAAAAGCGGCCGCCGATCTCGTGCGGCGGGAAGTAGCCAGGCAGGGCGCAGGAGGCGAACACGGCATCGGCAACCCGCACATCGTCGAGCCCCGGGAGACCCCAGAACACCTGCATGCCCGAGTTCAGGTCTACGGTATTGATGATCACGGGCGGATCGAGCTGCGGGAAGGAAAGGTCACCCACGGTCCGCGCGATGAGGTGCTCGAGCGGTTCGCGCCGGAATAGGGCCGGCGATCGCATGCGTTTGAACGCCATGTCGGCGTGGGCAACGGCGAAGACGTCCTTGCGCTTCAGGGAGAGCGCGACCTCGCGCAGCTTGGCAATCCCCATCCCCCCGGCCCAGGCGGCAGCCACGAGCGCGCCGACGCTGGACCCGATGATCCGGGTCGGCCGATGACCGCGCTCCAGCAGCGCCTGCAGCACGCCGATGTGGGCGAGCCCCTTCATCCCGCCGCCGCCCAGCACGAGGGTGAATGGTGTATCGCGTTTCACAGCTCTATCCGCTTGCCCGGGGGGTTCAGTCCCGAGTAACGTAGTCGAGACCCCCATGCCGGCGCCACTATTTTGGACACGATTTGCGCGTGACCCTTGGGCCCGCTTCGGCCTGGGTTTAGTCGGGCTGCTCGCCGTGATCGCGCTGCTCGCGCCCTGGCTTGCGCCGGGCGATCCGTTGCGCGGCGATCTCGCCGCGAGTTTGCGGCCTCCATCCCACTCCTTTCTGCTGGGCAGTGACGCGCAGGGTCGGGACGTCCTGTCCCGGGTGCTCTATGGCGCGCGTCTCTCACTCGCCGTCGGACTCATCAGCCAGAGCATCGCGCTGGCCCTCGGCGTCACACTGGGACTGCTCGCCGGTTTCTACGGGCGCTGGGTCGACGGGATGATCATGCGCGTTGCCGACGTCACCCTCGCGTTCCCATCATTATTGCTGTTGATCGCAATTGCCGCCGCCGTGAAGCCGTCGCTGCCCGTCGTCTTCGTCGTCATCGGCATCGTCGGCTGGGCAGGCATGGCGCGCCTGGTGCGCGGCCAGGTGCTGCTCGCCCGCGGGCTCGAGTACGTCCAGGCCGCCCGCGCGCTGGGCGCGTCCGATCTGCGGATCATCGCCCGGCATCTGCTGCCCAACGTGATCGCCCCGGTCATTGTTGCGGCGACGCTCGGCATCGGCGGCGCCATCATGGCCGAAGCCGCGCTCTCGTTCATCGGCCTCGGCGCCCAGCCGCCTACGCCGTCCTGGGGCGCGATGGTCGCCGAGGGTCGCGATCTGCTGCGTGTGGCGCCTTGGGTGTCGATTGCACCCGGTGTGGCGATTGGACTCGCCGTGTTAGGACTCAACCTCCTCGGCGACGGCCTGCGTGATGCCCTGGATGTGCACGGATTGGGCCGCGGCCGCAGTCAGAGTGTCCCCGCGTGACCGACATCGCCTATCACCCCACGCATGTCCGCGCGCTGCGCGAGACGTTCAAGGCGCTGCGCACGGCGGAGTTCCCGTGGACGGCCGATACGACCTATCTGAACAACGCCTCGATCGGACCCATTCCCGAGCGTACCAGACGGGCGATCGATGAATTCACGTCGAAGCGCACCGCGCCACACCTGCTTCCCGATCGCGAGCTGTTCGCCGGTCTGGCCGCTGCCCGGCTTGGTATCGCGCAGCTCATCAATGCCGACCCGTCGGAAATCGCTCTCGCCACAAACACCGGGTTTGGACTGCATCTCGCGGCGCGCGCGCTGCCGCTCAAGGCCGGGGACACGGTGTTGCTGTCGGACAAGGAGTTTCCCGCCAACGTGTACCCGTGGCTGATGCTGCGCGATCAGGGAATCATCGTGGAGGTGGCGCGCTGCACGCCGCAGGGTTGGCCGGACGAGGAGCATCTGCTGGAGCGCGTGCGCGACCCCCGCGTCCGCGTGCTCGCGGTCTCGTTCGTCCAATTCTCCAACGGCTATCGCGCGGACCTGAAGAAGCTCGGCGACGCGTGCCGCGCCAACGGCACGTACCTCGTGGTAGACGGCATACAGGGTATCGGAAACTCCGTGCTCGATGTGACCGACACGCCGATCGACATCCTCGCGTGCGGCGGCCAGAAGTGGCTGCTGTCGCCGTGGGGATCGGGCTTTGTCTATGTGCGCAAGCAGCTCGTGGCTGAGCTCGAGCCGACAATTACGGGCTGGATGGCGTTCGAGGGGACGGACGATTTCTCGCGCCTCACGGAATACAACCCGACGTTCCGCTCCGACGCGCGGCGCTTCGAGATGATCACGCTGCCGTATCAGGACTTTGTCGGCATGACCGCGTCGCTGCAGCTGCTCCTGGAGATCGGCGTGCGCGACATCGCGGAGATCACGCGCGCGGCACACGAGCCGGTCGTGAAGTGGGCGCGCGAGAATGATGTCCGCATCACGTCACCGACTGAGAATGGGCACCGCTCGGCGATCCTGTGTATTGCTCCCGCCAAACCGGTGGAGGCCTATCACGGCCTGAAACGCGCGCGCGTGGTGTGCAGCCTGCGCGAGGGGGCCATCCGGCTCTCGCCGCATTGCTTTAATACTGTCGAAGAAATGGAGAAGGTGGTGGAGGTGCTCGAAGACGTTACGTGATCTACAGCATCGGGATCCTTGCCGGCATCGCCTCTCTATGCCGATCCACCCACCAGCCAAACAGCACAAACACCCATCCGAAGATGATGGCGCCCACCGCGAGCGCGGTGATGCTCGGGGGCGGCGGAGTCTTGATGGATAGGACGTATGCGATCACCAGCAGCGCAATCATGCTCCAAAATCCCCAGTGTCCGATGCCGTCGCGCGCCCGGGTCGTGCGTACGTAGATCACGACGCTGCCGAGCAGCATCGCCGCTTCGACGACGATCGTTGCGGTCGCCGAATTCCATAGCCCGAGACCGACGCGCGGGCCGCCGGGATAGACCGGCATGTCGGGACGATGCGTGATGACGTCGAGCACCCAGTGACTCACGACCAGGAGACCAATGACCAGAGCGCCCCGCTTGTCACCGGTACGGGCGCGATAGAGATAGCCGAACAGAGCACCCCACACGAGTAGCATGAAGAGACTGTGGGAGTACGGGTAATCGTCGAACCAGCCGATGAGAAACGGGTTCGTGTTCGGTACCGCGTGTACGTGCTCCCACCCGAGCAATAAGAAGATCGGCCAGAGCAGATCGGCCAGCGTGGGGGCGACGAACAGCGTGCCGAGACTCGTGCGGGGCGCCGCGCGGTTGGCCGCAAGGCCCAACGCGTAATGGCCGATGAACATTCCCTAGCTCCTCATGAGACGTTTGAGGATCTGGATCTGGCCGGCATGGTAGAGATCGTGCGAGGCGATGCCGTACACCTCCGCCTTGATCGGCCAGCGCGAGTGCCAGCCGCGACGGCCGAGGTCCCTGGCACGCAGGCCGGCGATCGCGCGGCGTAACGCGCGGTGCTGCTCATCGAGCAGCGCGCGGTCGCGCTTCCAGGCAGCGTCATTTGCAGGGCGGGGCGGATCGAACCAGTTGTGGCCTGCGCGCGGGAAGGTGATCTCGGGATCGCGCAGCAGGCGGCGGCGTACCATGCATTTCCAGTACGCCGTATGCAGCACGAGATCCCAAATGCAGTGCCGCCCGCGACCGGGGCTCCACAGTGCGTCCCGCGCGCTGACGCCGCGGAGCGTGCCCTTGAGCGGCGTGCCGTGCCACGCCGGGGCCGTGTACGCCTGGTCGAACACTTCCAGCAGCAGCCGGACTGCCTGGTCCACGCTCAGCCTCCGCGCCGCAGCAGCGCGTATTCCTTCTTCCCTTTGCGCAACAGCAGATTGCGGCCGCCGATCCAGTCTCCTGCCGCGATCGTCCGACCGACGTCGTCGATGCGCTGCTGGTTGACGTAAATCCCGCCCTGTTCGATGCTGCGCCGCGCCTCGCTCTTGGACTTGGCAAGACCCGCGCGCGTGACCAGATCGACCAGGGCGATTCCGTCAGCGTCTCCCTCGACCCCGACGGTCGGGATCTCGCCCGCCAGTATGTCGAAGACTTGCGCGTGGACTTCCGCTTGCTCTTCGCCAAATAGGATCGCCGATGCCGCCTGGACGCCCGACAGTACCTCGGCGCCGTGCACGAGCGACGTCACCGCAGTCGCGAGCGCCCGCTGGGCCGGCCGCTGCGCCGCCTGCGTGCTCTGCTGCGCCGCGAGCTGCTTGATCGCGTCCGCCGAGAGATGGGTGAACAGCTTCAAGTATTTCTCGACGTCGCGATCGTCGGTGTTCATCCAGAACTGATAGAACTTGTACGGCGTCGTGAGCTTGGGATCCAGGTAGATCGCCCCCTCTTCCGTTTTCCCGAACTTTTTCCCCGACGCCATGGTCACGAGCGGCGCGACGAGGCCGTGCGCGTCCGCGTTCTCGATCCGGCGAATCAGATCGACGCCCGCCGTGATGTTGCCCCACTGATCGCTCCCGCCCACCTGCAGCGTGCATTGCCGCTCGCGGAACAGATGCAGGAAGTCGTACGCCTGCAGCAGCATGTAGCTGAATTCGGTGAACGACAGCCCGGCCTCGAGCCGCGCCTTCACCGATTCCTTCTGCAGCATGACGTTCACGGTGAAGTGCTTGCCGACGTCGCGCAGGAAGTCGATCAGGCCCTGCGCGCCGAGCCATTTCGCGTTGTCGAGCAGCAGCGCCGCCGTCGCGCCCGCGCCGAACTCGAGAAAGCGCGCCATCTGGTCGCGCTGGCGCTGCAGATTCTCGCGCGCCTGCTCCTTCGTGAGCAGGGGCCGCTCGCCCGGTTTGCCCGACGGATCGCCGATCAGTCCCGTGCCGCCGCCCATCAGCACGATAGGCCGGTGTCCGGCGTGTTGCAGGTTGGCCAGCAACATCAACGGCATCAGGTTGCCGAGCTGCAGCGAGGGGGCCGTGGGGTCGAAGCCGCAGTAGGCGGTGACCGGTCCCGTGGCGAAATGGGCGGCGAGGCCCGGCGTGGCCTGCTGTACGAAACCCCGCCACTCCAATTCCTGTAACATGTTAGGCGTCGTCATGGCGGCGAATCTATCGCTTTGCTAGGTTGTTACACAGATGGCCTCATCGACTCCATTTTCGTCGCTCCCCGCCGCCGCAGCTCGCCGCCCCTGGATCATTCGTTGGTGGTATGATCCGACCCAGCGGCGCCGCGTGATCATTGTCACCGTGCTCGCCTTGCTCTACGGCAGCGGCCTGGCGTATGGCTCGTGGACCCGCGTGTGCGCCGCCGAGCGCTGCCCCAGCATCACGCGGATCGACCCACGCAACGGGCGCAATGTCCAGCTGCAGACGTCCAAGGTCTACGCGGCGGACGGGCGGCTGATCACCGAGCTCGGCATCGAGCGCCGCACGGTGTTGCCGCTCGAGCAGATCCCCGCGTACGTGCGTCAGGCGTTCATCGCGACCGAGGATAAGCGCTTCTACAACCATAACGGCATCGACTACTGGCGCATCCTCGGCGCGCTCAAGGCCAACGTCACGACGCTGCATTACGCCCAGGGCTTCTCCACGATCACGATGCAGCTCGCGCGCAACGTGTTCCCCGAGCACCTCGGCAAAGAGAAGAAGATCGCGCGCAAACTGCGCGAGGCGCGCGTCGCGGTCGAGCTGGAGCGCAACTTTCCCAAGGACACGATTCTCGAGCTGTACCTGAATCAGATCAGCCTCGGCCCCAACGTCGCGGGCGTCGAGGCGGCCTCGCAGGTGTTCTTCGGAAAGTCGGCCCGTGATCTGAACGTCGCCGAAGCCGCGACCCTGGCGGCCCTTCCCAAGGCCCCCGGCACGTACAATCCCCGCACCCACCCCGACCGCGCGGTGCGGCGTCGCAATGTCATCCTCAACCTGATGCGCGACCAGGGATTCCTGAGCCCGGAGGATGCCGAGTTCTGGAAGGCCTATCCGCTGGTCCTGACCACCCGCCGCACCAGCTACGGCGACGTCGCCCCGTACTTCGTCGAGTGGCTGCGCTCGGCGTTCCTCGAGCCCCGCTTCGGGCGCGATCTGTACGAGAAGGGCCTGCGGATCTACACGACGCTCGACCTGGACATGCAGGAGGCGGCGGAGCAGGCGCTGGAATCGCAGCTCGGTGAGATCGAGGGGGGCGTCTACTCCAACGGCAAGTTCGAGGGCACGCCGTACCGCGAATACATCGAGCAGGGCCGCGCCACGGAGAATGACCAGGGACCGTTCGCCCCGTATCTCCAGGGCGCGCTGCTCGCCCTCGATGCCAGAACCGGCAACATCCTCGCGATGGTGGGCGGCCGCGACTTCGTCGACTCGAAGTGGAATCGCGTGACCCAGTCAGCGCGCCCGCCGGGCTCCACGTTCAAGCCGTTCGTGTACTCGGCCGCCGTGCGCGCGGGCCATCCGGTGACGGAGATGCTGGACGACTCACCGCTCAATCCGCCGGTGATCCAGCTCGACAGCTCGCTCTGGCAGCCCAAGGACTATGACGACACGACGCTCGGCCCGGTCCCGATGCGGCAGTCGCTCTACCTCTCGCGCAACCTCTCGACCATCAAGTTGGGCATGGCACTGGGTGAGCAGACGGTGATCGGCGAGGCGCGCCGCTACGGCATCACGACGCCGTTGCCGCCGTATCCGTCGATTCACATCGGCGCGCGCGAGACGAAGCCCATCGAGTTGATCGCCGCGTACACGGCCTTCGCGAATGGCGGTACTCGCGTCGAGCCGATCGGGATCCAGCGAATCGAAGACCGGCAGGGCAACATCCTGTTCCAGTCCACGGTCAAGCGCGAAGAGGTGCTGGATCCCGAGCACAACTGGCTCATGCTCGACATGATGCGGGACGTCATGCGCTGCCAGCCGGGGTCCGGCCCGCACCGCTGCGGCACAGCGGCAGGCGCGGTCTCCGGGCTGCACGTGCCGATGGCGGGGAAGACCGGCACCACCGACGACTACACCGACGCGTGGTTCGTGGGTTTCACACCGGAGATCGTGACCGGCATCTGGATCGGATACGACCTGCAGCGCCGCATCATGAACAATGCGGGCGGCGGCCGCATCGTCGCGCCGGCGTGGACGAAGTTCATGCGCGACGTCTACGAGCGGCGTCCCGCTCCGGCCGACTGGGTCCGCCCCGACGATCTCGTCACGCGTGAAGTGGACTGGTCGAACGGATTCCTCGCGACGCCGTTCTGCCCGCTCGAGGTGCGGCGCTGGGAGTGGTTCTATCCGGGGACGGAACCGACTCAGGTTTGCCAGGTGCACTCCCCATTTGGGGTCGGCGTGACTCCATAACTACAGTGCGCAGTTGCGCAGACGGCAAAGTGGCTCCCAGGTGTAAGCTCAAAGAGGCCAGGAAAGTCTTCCTGGCCTCTTATGTCTGGCAGCTTTGAGCCACTTCGCCGTCTGGGCAACTGCACAACTTTTCTTGCGTCATATAGCTTCGCACTGTGCTTCGCATCCGAGCCGGTCGTGTCACCCCCGTAACCTCGGCTCCCATAGACGACGGCGCCGTTCTTGTTGACGTGAACGGACGGATTGCCGCGGTCGGACCGAATGCACAAGTGCCGTCACCGCCGCGTGTCACGGCGCTCCACTTTCCCGACGCCGAGCTCATGCCCGGGCTCGTCAATTGCCACACGCATCTCGAGCTGACCCACCTGGGCGGCGGCGTGAAGCACGAAGAGCCCGATTTCCTGAAATGGATTCGCCGTATCCGCGAGCTCAAAGACGCGACGAGCGCCGAGGCATTCTACGAGGCCGCGATCGCGGGAATACGCGACTGCTGGGCGCGCGGCATCACCTGTATCGCCGAAACGGGGAGCACGGGCGCCGTCATGCGTGCGCTCCACGATTTTGGCGGCCGGGGCATCGTCTACCAGGAAGTGTTCGGGCCCGACCCGACGCGTTGCGCGGCGAGTTTGGAAGAGGTCGAGACCGCGCTGCGAGCGCTGCGAGGGTCGGTCACGCCCCAGCTGCGGCTCGGCGTTTCGCCGCACGCGCCGTATACCGTGAGCGCGCCGCTGTATGAGGCGGTTGCGGAATTGGCGCGGCGCGAAGAGTTACCCATCGCCGTCCACGTGGCCGAGTCGAAGGAAGAGACGCTGTTCGTGTCCGACGGGGTCGGACCGTTCGCGGAGGCGCTGCGGGCGCGTGGCATCCTGGTCTCGCCGCAGCACATCTCTCCGGTCGCGTACCTGGTACACCGCGGCGTCATACGATCGGGAGCACTGTGCATCCACTGCGTGCAGGCCGACGAGGGCGATGTCGAGCTGATCCGCGTGACCCGTGCATCGGTCGCCCACTGCCCGCGCTCCAATCGCGCGCACGGGCACGGGGAGGCGCCCTTTCAAGCATTCAGGAACGCCGGCGTCCCGGTGGGACTCGGAACCGACTCAGTCGTGAGCGTTGGCGAGCTGAATCTGTGGGCCGAGGCCGAAGCCGCGGGATGCCGCGGCGCAGCGGCGGTTCGCGCCCTGACGTTCGACGGCGCGCGCGCCCTCGGCTGGGAACGCGAGATTGGCTCACTGGACATGGGCAAATCCGCCGACATGGCGGTCTTCGCCCCCGCCCCTCCCCGCAGTTTCCCGCCGTCCCCCGCTTCATTACTTACAGTAGTCAGCGGCCGAATCGTGCATCAGATTTCCGCCCCATGAAGACGCAGCGCCACGCGGCCATCCTGCGCATCATCCGGGGCGACACGGTGGGCAGTCAGGAGCAGCTCCGCGAGCGACTCAAGGCCGAGGGGTTCAACGTGACGCAGGCGACCTTGTCGCGCGACATCCGGGAGCTGGGACTCGCAAAGGTCGCGGCACCGGATGGCGGGTCGCACTATGCGGCCGCGCCGGAAGGTGCCCCCGGCGTCCGTCCCCATCTGGAGCAGCTGCTTCCCACCATGCTCGTGTCCGCCGAGGGCGTCGGGCCATTGCTCGTCCTCAAGACGACGACGGGCGCGGCGCAACCCCTTGCCCTGGCGCTGGACGGCGCCGGTTGGAGCGAGATCATCGGCACCATCGCGGGCGATGATGCCATCCTCGTAATCACTCGCAGCGAGCGAGGCCGCCGCGCCGTCCAGGTGCGGCTGCAGGAGCTCGCGGGACTGCCTGCATGAGAACTCATCTGCTGTTACTTGCTCTCGCGGTTGTCGCCAGCTCCTGCAAAGCGCAGTCGCAGCCTCCTCCACCTTCAGCAACCTCCACCGCTCAGAACACGCTGACCGATGCCGAGCAGACCGCCGGTTGGCGACTCCTGTTCGATGGACAGACCACCGCGGGCTGGCGGAACTACGGCAAGAAGACGATCTCCGATGGCTGGAAAGTCCAGGACGGCGCGCTCACGCGCACGGGCGCCGGCGGCGACATCATCACGAACGACGAGTTCGGCAATTTCGAGCTGTCGCTCGAGTGGAAGATCGAGCCCGGCGGCAACAGCGGCATTTTCTATCGCGCGAGCGAGGACTCGGACGAGATCTACTGGAACGCGCCCGAAGTGCAGGTGCTCGACGATGCCAAGCATCCCGACGGGCAGAATCGGCTGACCTCTGCCGGAGCGGCGTACGATCTCTACGCGGCACCGGCCGGCATCGTGAAGCCGGCGAACGAGTGGAATGCCGTTCGCATTATTGCCAATGGCAACCACATCGAGCATTGGATGAACGGCGTGAAGCTGGTCGAATACGAGATCGGCAGCCGCGATTGGGATTCGAAGGTCGCCGGCAGCAAATTCGCGCCGCACAAGAAATTCGGCAGGAACCCCCAGGGACACATCGGATTGCAGGATCACGGCAATATCGTCGCCTTCCGCAACATCAAAATTCGAGTACTGCCATGAACAAGAAAGACATCTCGCGGCGACGCTTTGTCGGCGACGTCGCGACCGGACTCGCGTTCACGATCGTACCGCCCCACGTGCTCGGCGCCCGAGGGCGCAATCGCCTCGCGCCGAGCGACAAGCTCAACATCGCGTGCATCGGCGTCGGCGGGATGGGCGCCAACGACGTGCGCGGGGTGGGGAAGACCGAGAACATCTACGCACTGTGCGACGTGGACGAACGGCAGGCGGCGCAGTCGGTCACGGCGTTTCCCCTGGCGAAGCGCTTCAAGGATTTTCGCCAGATGCTCGACAAGGAAGGCAAGAGCATCGACGCCGTCACCGTCTCGACGCCCGACCACACGCACACGGTCGCCGGCATGAC
>DASZCG010000276.1:0-12546 GCA_035943355.1 Gemmatimonadales bacterium | reverse complement strand
GAGCAGGTCATTGCCGCTCACGTCGGGCTTGTTGCCCACCGAGACGAATTGCGAGATGCCGATGCCGTACTCCGCCGCGTGGTCGAGCACGCTGACGCCCAGCGCACCCGATTGCGAAACGAAGGCGGCTCGGCCGTGCGGCGGCATCGCGGGGGCGAACGTCGCGTTCATAGACACCGCGGGATCGGTATTGAGCACACCCATGCAGTTCGGACCCACCATGCGCATCTTATACTGCCGCACGATGTCCATCAGTTGGCGCTCGCGATCGATCCCCACGCCCCCGATTTCGCGGAACCCCGCCGAAATGACGACGAGTCCCCGCACTCCTGCCTGCCCACAGGTGCGCGCCACGTCGAGCACCAGCTCTTTCGGCACGACGATGACGGCGAGATCGATGGGCTCGGGCAGCGCGCCCACGTTGGGGTAGGCGCGCACCGATTGAATCGAGGTGGCGTGCGGGTTGACCGGGTAGACGGCTCCCGTGAACCCGTAGCGCAGGAGATTCGCGAAGATCTGGTGGCCGATCGTATTGGACATCCGGGAAGCACCGATCACCGCGATCGCGCGCGGTTTGAGAATCGCGTCGAGGGCGCTCGAACGTTGTTCGTCCCGCCAGGAGGGCTTCATGAAGGCGGGGTGAAGGGCTTCGCGGACGCGAGACCGTGGGCCACCGCGACGGCCTTGAACACGCGTCCCGTCGGTGTGTCGGGGACAGCCGCGGGATCCTCGGGGACCGGAATGTCCAACCGATACACTCCCTCCTCCAGCTCGCCGACGTCGGCGCCGAGATCCTTGAAGATGCGGAGCATCGCGTCGTTGTCCGCACGCACGTAGGCGCGGAACGTCCGGATGCCCTGCCTGGCGGCGGACTCGCTCAGCAGCCCGAGGAGCAACGTGCCGAGGCCACGGCCTTGGCATGCGTCCAGCACCGTCACTGCGACCTCGGCCGTGCGCGGCTCCAGCGGGAGCCGGATACACCGCGCCACCCCCAGCGCCGGCTCTCCGGGGACCGCGGGGTCCAGCGCGATCCACGCGATGTGATTCACCTGATCCACTTCGGTCAGGCCTCGAAGCTGCTCAGGCGAGAGTTCGGCTACGGCCGCGTGGAATCGCTGATAGCGTGAAGCGGCGGACAACCGGTGCAGCCCCACCTGAAGGCGGTCCCGGTCTTCGGGCCGAATCGGGCGCACCCGGACACGCAGGCCGTCACGCAACCGGAACTCGCCGGGCGGCACGGCGCACCGCGTCACGGCCGTCACGGGACCGGCGCTCATCGGACCCGCAGCGCGTTGAGGATGACGGCCGCATCCAGCGCCTCCTGCATTACCGCGCCGGCGGCGGGAGCGATGTGCCCCAGGCTCGCCACCACCATCAGCGCGAAGCTCACGCCGAGACCAATACTGACGCTCTGCAGCGCCACGCGCCGCATCCGGCGGCTGATCGCCATCGCGTCGCCCACACGGGCGATGTCGTCCACGAGCAGCACGACGTCGGCCGCCTCCGCGGAAATCGCCGTGCCGTGCGCTCCCAACGCCACGCCCACCGTGGCGGCGGCGAGCGCCGGCGCGTCGTTGATGCCGTCGCCGACCATGACGACGGTGCCGTGCCGCTGCCTCAGCTCCTGCACCGCCGCGACTTTGTCGGCGGGGAGCAGGTTGGCCCGCACGGTGCGGATCCCCGCCTGCGCCGCGATCGCCTCCGCGGGCGCCTCGCGATCACCGGTCAGCATGACCGTCTCCGTCACTCCCAGCACCGCGAGGCGCTGCAGCAGCGCTGGGACCTGATGACGTATCCGGTCGGCGAACTCGATCGTCCCAGCCACTCGCCCGTCGATCGCCACATACGCGGTCGTTCCGTCATCGGACCCGTCAGCGAGCGACACGCCCCCGTCGCGCAAAAAGCGCGGCGAGCCGATGCTCACCACGCGCCCGTTCACCCGGCCCGACACGCCACGGCCCGGCATTTCGTGGAAGTCGGTCACGGGAGGCAGGGACGGGAAGCGGGCCCGACCCGCGTCGACCACTGCGCGAGCCAGGTGATGCGACGACAGCTGCTCGACCGCTGCGGCGAGCCGCAGCACCTCCGGCATTGTGACGCCGTCGAGTGCCTCGACATGCGACACACTTGGCTGCCCGAGCGTCAGCGTCCCGGTCTTGTCGAACACCACGGCGCGCGCCAGCCCCAGCTGCTCGATTGCCCGGCCGTGCTTCACGATGACGCCGATGTCCGCCGCCCGGCTGATGCCGGCAATCACTGCCACCGGCACCGCGAGGATCAGGGGGCAGGGCGTCGCGACCACGAGTACCGCGAGCACGCTCGTGGCACTGCCCGTCAGGAGGTACGCCACGCCGCACATGGCGAGCGTGAGCGGCGTGAACCACACCGCGAACCGGTCGGCCAGGCGTTGCATCGGCGGCTTCTCCTGCCGGGCGCGCTCCACCAGCTGGACGATCTGCTGGTATTGGCTCTGCGCGCTCGCTCGGAGCGCGCGCACACGCAGCGCGCCCTCGAGATTCACGCTGCCCGAGAGCAAATGCGTGCCGGCGACGGCCCGCAGCGGCAGCGGCTCGCCCGTGAGCGCCGACTGATCCACCGTCGATGACCCCTCCACCACGTCGGCATCCACGGGGACGAGATCACCGGGCCGCACCATCAGGATGTCGCCGACGCCGACGGCGTCCACTGCCACATCCTCGAGATCGTTGCCGCGCAGGCGATGCGCGATCTTCGGCGCGCGCGCCATCAGCTCCTCGAGGGAGCTCGACGCCCGCTGCATCGCGTACGCTTCCAACGCCTCACCACCCGATTGCATCAGGACGATGACCACGCCGGCGAAGTACTGCCCGAGGATCAGCGCCGTGACGATCGCCACACTGGCGACGACATCGGCCGCGAACCGACCGCGGAGCATGCCCCGCGTGGTTTGGAACACGAGCGGGACACCACCGACAATTAGCGCGGCGAGAAAGACGACGTCCGAGCGCGCCAGCAGCCCACCCCCAAGACCGATGGCGGCAACGATCGTCACCGGCCGGCGGGCCAGCGCGCGGGCTAGGCCTCGAAAAGGAGGAATGGGTTGCCGCCCCGCCACGCGGGCGTCACCTTTGTTGGCCATGGTCGACCAAGCGACGACGGCAGCGGCGAAGGCGAGCTACGATCGTTGTTGCCAGGTCCCCGACTTCCTGCAGGCGTTTTATCGGAACTTCCTGGCGGCGTGTCCGGAAGCCGTGCCGCGATTTGCCGGCACCAAGTTCGACCAGCAGACCAAGCTGCTGCGCCACGCCATTGGCCTGCTGCTCATCTTCCCGAAACAACCAGCCAGGGAGCCGACGTTGCTCGCCCGGGTCGCCGAGCGGCACAGCCGGCGCGACCTGAACATCGACCCCGCCCTGTATCGCCCCTTCATCGACGCCCTCATCGACACGGTCAAGCAATTCGACCGCGAGTGCACGCCGGCCGTGGAAGCGGCGTGGCGGGCGACTGTCGCACCCGGCGTCGAGTACATGAAGTCGAAGCACTAGCCATCCTCAGAACGGACTGAACCCGGGCGAGCCGAACCGCGTCATGCGTAGGTGTGCCCAGAGGGGATACGCATAGGCCACGAGCACCAGCAGGATCGCGATCGCGGTCCACAGCGCGTAACGATCGAACAGCGTGCGTGTCGTGGGCGCCGGATGCAGCGGCTGAGCCCACACGATCGGCTCGAAATCGCGGCGGCGGCCCCCCAGCGCAGTCCCAATCATCACGAGCATGAAGAAACCGGCGCTCGCGAACAAGAACACCCCGCCCACCGCGGACACGCCGGTGAGCCCGCGCCACGTCGCGGCGACCGCGCTGCCGCCGTAGCTCGCCTCGTAAATGCGGCGCGGCATACCCATCAACCCGGTGATGTGATTGGAGAACGAGAACAGCATCATCCCGATGAACCAGAGGTACGGCTGCACGCGCGCCAGCAGGCCAAGCTCGAGCTCGCGCCCTGAGAGCCGCGGCAGCAGAAAGTACGCAGCGCCCATGAACGTCAGGGCCACGGCGCTTCCGACGGTCAGGTGGAAATGGCCCTGAATGAACGCCGTGTTGTGCACCACTGCGTTCATGCCGAACGACGCATTGATCGCGCCGCCGATGCCGCCCACCGCGAACAGAATCATCGACAGCGCGATGCTCGAGAAGAGCGGATCACGCCACGGCAGCTTCCCCAACCAGTCGAGCCACCCGGTGGCGCCCCGTGCCCGCCCCGCGACTTCCATCGAGGCAGTGACGGTGAACGCCGTGATGAAGCTCGGGAACAGAATCGCGAATGTGAGGAAGGTATGGAGGAGTTTCCAACCAGCGGAAACGCCGGGGTCCATGAACTGGTGGTGGAATCCAACCGGGGTCGAGAGCAGGATGAACAGCACGAACACGAGCCGGGCGAGCGGGTCGCTGAAGAGTTTCCCGCCCGCGACCTGGGGTAGCAGCGTGTACCAGATCACGTACGCCGGCAACAGCCAGAAGTAGACCAGCGGATGACCGAAGTACCAGAACAGCATCCGCGCCAGTACTGGATCGATTGTCGGGACCCAGCCGAGCGACCACGGAATCAGCTGGATCAGGTCCTCCGCGGCGACGCCAATGGTGGCGATGAGCCAGATCAGCACCGTCGCGATAATGCCGTGCATGGCGAGCGGTGTCGCGGCGTTCGGATTGGCGCGTCGCCAGGCGCGGTAGGACAGCAACATCACCGCGGACCAGCACCACGACCCCACCACCACGAGCGCCAGTCCGATGTAGAACAGCGGATGTGCCTTGAGTGGCGGATAGAACGTGTACAGCACGCTGGCTTTCCCGGCGAGAATCGTTAGCGCCGCGGCCAGCGTACCCGTCAGTGCCAGCCAGTAGCCGGTCCAGGCGAGAACGCGCGGTCCCGCCTCACGACCTAGCGTGCGCGAGGCGACCACATACCCGAACGCCATGATAAAGAAGGTCGTGAACACGAGTGCCATGAGCACGCCGTGCGCTGTGACGGAGAGGTAGTACATCTTCGCCGAGCGCCAGGGCAAGTCGAGGCTGGCGCGGGACAGAGCCTGCATCAACGCCATCGCTGAGGCCACCCCGAACGCGAGAATGGCCACCCACAAGTGCGACAGGGCCAGCCGCTCGAGTTGGCGAGGACCGGTGCGCGAGGGCGTGGTCATGGCTGTGCTCCTTCGACGATCAGCTTCGCGAACATCACATGATGGCTCAGCCCGCAGTACTCGTTGCAGACGATCAGGTACTCACCAGGCGTATGAAACACCGTCGTGAACTGACTGACGTAGCCCGGCACGACCATCGTGTTGCCGTTCGTGCCGACAATTTCGAATCCGTGCACGACGTCGGCGCTCGTCAGCCGGAACGTGACCGGCTTCCCCGCCGTGACATGAACCTCGGCAGGCTGAAACGCGAACATCATCGCGATCATCACGACCGTCGCACGATCCGACGTCACGGTTACACCGCGGTGCTGAAAGCGTGGGTCGTTCCACACCTTTGTCGGATCGATCGTCTCGACATGACTGGGGGGCTGTAGCGCGTTCCCGGCGAGGCCAACTACGATCGTCGCGACGAAGGCGACGATGAGCACGCCGGAGGCCCACATCCAGAGCTTCTCGTAGAAGTGAACGTTCATGGCGTCACCCCTCCGCGATGCAAGTAGACGAACACGTACACGGCGAACCACGACGCCGCAAACAGCAGTCCGTACAGTCCCACGAGCAGCAGTGTGCCTTTTGGGTGTTGATCGACCGGTGTCTCAGCCATGGGCGAGCCCTCCCAGTTCGACTTCGAATCGCGCACCCCCTGCGGGATCGGCCGACGCGCGCGCCGTGCCGTCATGAAGCTGCGCGATGGCGGCGACCATCGCCAAACCCAGACCCGCGCCACTGTCATCGGTGCGGGTGCGCGATTTATCGGCCCGATAGAACGGCTCGAACAGGTGCGGCAAGTCCTCCGCCGCGATTGCTGGACCGGAGTTCGCGACGGTCAGGCGAACACCGTGATTCGCGGAATCTTCCACGCTGATATCGATGCGCCCCCCGGGTGGCGTGTGCACCACGGCATTGTCGAGCAGATGATCGACGATGCGGGACGCGAGCTCGGGGTCGATGGACACGCCTTCCCCACCCCGCATCGCGCGTGCGACGGTGATGTCCTTCTCTTCGATACGACGATGCAACTGGTCGAGAGACGCATCGACCAAACCAGGGAGATTCGTCGGTGTCCGATGCAGTGGCAGCAGCCGCGCATCCGCGCGCGTAATCAGCAGTAGATCTTCGCTCATCGTGCTCAGGTGCTCGATTTCCTCGAGCGCACTCCGTAACACGAGCTGGTATTCCCGCGGGGACCGTGGGGCGCGGAGCGCGACTTCGATCTCGCCGCGCAGCGCGGTCAGCGGCGTGCGCAGCTCGTGGCTCACGTCCGCTGTCAGGCGCCGTTGCGCCGCAAACCCGCGCTCGAGGCGCTCCAGCATACGGTTGAGCACCGCCACGAGACCTTCATACTCTTCGGTCTCGGCGTGAGCCATGATCCTTTGGTTCAGGGTCCCCGCCTCGATGCGGGTCGCCTGCATCGTGATTTCGCCGACCGGACGGACGGCGGAAGACGTAAAATGCCAGGCGCCCATCAGCGTCGCTGCTGTCCCGGCGAGGACAATGGCGAGCAGCGCGAGCACCAAATCGCGCTCGAGCGCGGCGGTCGAAACGGCATCTCTGAGCGCTCGCGTGGCCGCCCAGTAGAATGACGCGGTGGCAAACAGCAGCCCCACTGCCATCGTCGCCGCGAACCGCAAAGCCAGTGCGCGGCGCAGCGACGCCTTCACCGTCACGCCTCCGCGCGGTCCGGCGCCTGGAGACGGAAGCCTACTCCGCGGACGGTTTCGATCAGGTCGGTACCGGCCGCCAGGCGCAGCTTGCGACGCAGGTTGCCGACGTGCACGTCGACGACGTTGCTCTCCGGGTCGAAGTGCATGTCCCACACCTTCTCGAGCAACTCGGTGCGCCGGACGACTTCCTCGGGATGCAGCAGGAAGTGCTGCAGCAAATGGAATTCCTTGGGGGTGAGGTCGAGACTCTTCCCGTCCACTCGCGCCTTGTGTTTCAAGCGGTCGAGCTCGACGCTGCCGTAGCGCAGCAGCTCGGTCCGGCCCGCGCCGCCGCGGCGCACCAGCGCGCGCACGCGCGCGAGCAGCTCGTCGAACTTGAACGGTTTGGTGAGATAGTCGTCGGCGCCGGCATCCAGTCCGCGGACGACGTCTTCGGTCGTGTCCCGCGCGGTCAGCATCAGAATGGGCGTCGCCCGCCCTTCACGCCGCAGCTCGGCCGCGAGCTGGAGACCCGTCTTCTTGGGCAGCATGACGTCGAGCACGAGCATGTCGTACTCGTACACATGGGCGAGCATCGTCCCCTGTTCGCCGTCAGGTGCCACGTCGACGACGTAGCCTTCCTCCCGCAGCCCCTGCTCGATAAAGCCCGCGACCTTTCGGTCGTCCTCCACCACGAGAATCTTCATAAAAGGGACTCTAGCGTTGGTCCGTTGAACCGTTTCTAAAGGTTTCCTGAAGGAAGCTTCAGAATGAAGGTAGCACCTCCTCCAGCCGTCTCCTCCACCGTGACCGCGCCACCGAGCGCCTCCGCCAGCCGGCGCGACACCGGCAGCCCCAATCCGGTGCCGAGGCCAGAGTGTGGGTCGAACCGCTCGAACGGCTCGAAGATCCGCTGCCGCAGCTCTACAGGCACCCCTGGCCCGTGATCGATCACGGAGAACACCACGTCGCCCGGAGTGGCCTCGACCTGCAGCTGCACGGACGCTCGTTCGGGACTGTGACGGATGGCATTGGACAACAGGTTCACGAGAATCTGCTCGAGCCGCACGGGATCGGTGTGCAGCGCGTGCGCAACGCCGTCGGCAGTCACCTCGAGCCGGATGCTTTTGGCCGCGGCGGCGGGCTCACTCGTGACGATCGCTCGCTGCGCCGCGGCGCGAATATCGACCTGGCGAATCACCGGCCGGACTTTCCCGGCATCAAGACGCATCAGGTCCAGAAAGTTGTTGAGCAGCACGATGGTGCGGTCGGCCGCTTCGTACACTTCCCGCGCCGCCTGCTCCGAAGTCTCCGGCGACTTGCGCCGCACCAGCCGCTCGGCCCAGCCGTACACCCCCGTGAGCGCGTTGCGTAGCTCGTGGTTCATCATCGCGAAGAACAAGTCGCGCTGGCGCTGCATGGTGCGGATCTGACCAACGAGCTGTTCGCTCTCGCCATAGAGCCGCGCATTCTCGACTGCCACGGCAGCCTGTGACGCGAGCAACACGGCGATCGTTTCGTCTTCATCGCTGAACTCGGCGGCGTCGATTTTTTCCGTGAGGTACAGGTTGCCGAAGACGCCGCCCCGCCCCTTCACTGGGACGCCGAGGAACGACGTCATCGGTGGGTGGTGCGGAGGAAAGCCGTAGCGCTGAGGGTGCCGGTTGATGTCCTTGGTGCGAATCGGCCTCGCCTCGCGAATCACGGCGCCGAGCAGACCATGCCCTCGGGGGAGATCCCCGATGGCGTGCCGAGCGGCTTCATCGATGCCGGAAGTGACGAATTGGACCAGCGTGTGGCCGTCCGCGCCGAGCACGCCGAGGGCGGCGTACCGCGCGCCCACCACGTCCCGCGCGGCGTCCACCACGTGCTGGAGCACGTGCTCGACATCGTGCCGCGAAAAGATCGCGATGCCGGCCGCCAGGAGGCGCTCGAACCGCTCGCGAATCCGGGCTGCCTCACCCTGGGCCACGCGGGATGTCATGCGCTAGATATGCTTCATCCGTAGCCCAGTGACAATTCACGCTTGGGGGTTCATTCTTATCGCCGAGTCGTGCGTCGCCGTCGCGCGTTACGCCGCACAACCTTTACCGCGAGGCGACCATGTCCCGCTCCGAGACGTTGCTTACCCTCCTGCTGCCCTTCTCCCTTGCCGCTTGTGGCGCTTCTCATCCTCCCGTCCCGCTCGTTGGCTCAGCCGCCGAAATCTCGTCGCTGATCGGAGAATGGTCCGGCGGCTACAGCAGCGCCGAATCCGGCCGCGCCGGCAGCATCAGCTTCACGCTCCGCGCGGCGGGAGACTCGGCGTTCGGGGCCGTGGTAATGGTGCCGAGCGCCACTGGCGTTGCGCTGGTGCCGTGGCGATCAGCGGACGCGCCGAGCGCGCAACCGACCGGCGCCAGTCAAGCGCCACAGTCAACCGTGTTGAAGATCCGGTTCGTGCGGGTGGAGCAGGCACATGTCAGCGGCACACTGGATCCCTACGCCGACCCGCAGACGGGAGCGCGGCTCCTCACCACGTTTACGGGTGAGCTGAAAGGCAGCAGCATAGCCGGCAGCTACACCACACGGCTGCCATCGGGCGAAACACAGACCGGCCAGTGGTCGGTGGAGCGCTCAGCACACTAAACTTTTGCCGTGGCGACCGCGCCGACGATGTCCGTCTGAGAGATGACGCCCACGAGCGCACCCTCGTACTCGACGAAGAGACGCTGCATGTTTAGGTAGAGCATCTCCTGAGCGGCTTCACGGACGTCGCGGTCGGGGTCGATCGTCGTCGGCCACGAGCTCATGACCTCGAGGACGCGCGTGCGCTCGAAGAGGTGCTCACGCGTCGCTGGAGACTCGCAGGCGCTCTCGGCCGTGAGGACGTCGCGCGTCGACAGAATGCCGACGGCCCGCCCGTACCGATCGATGACGGGCAGTGCCGAGACTTGAGCTTCGCTCAACACGTCCACCGCGTCCGCGATCGTGGCGTCTGTGCTGATTGTCCGGAGATTCGTTTGCATCAGCTCGGCGACCTTCATACATCCTCCTCGACTCAGGGTATGTTAACGGTCGCCGTTCACCCGTGAAGGTCCGCTGAAGCAATTGCGAAGGAGTGCTCAAATGCGCCGTCAACGTTGCCGCCTGTGGCTCGTGTACGCCTTTGCCGTTTTGGGATGTCGAGAGCAGCCGCAGCAGACACCTTCGCAGCGACAGGCGCCGACACCGCCCACGGCCGCCCCGGCAGACGTCTCCCATGGCGAAGCGCCGGTCGGTACCGGCGGCGAGCCGGCGCCCATCGATCCGGCGGCCCCCGCACGGTCGGCCAGCCGCGTCCACCGGGTCCGCATCACGATCAAGCACGCGAAAATCCCGATCGCCTCGGGTGTCATCTACGACGCCTGGACGTTCGACGGTCGCGTGCCCGGACCCGTCCTTCGTGTGACCGAAGGCGACACGGTCGACTTCACGTTGGTCAATCAGGCCCCGATGCCGCACAGCCTGGACTTCCACGCTGCGGAAATCGCGCCGACCCGTGCCTACGTGAACCTCATGCCCCACGACTCGCTCCACTATCGCTTCGTGGCGCGAGTGCCGGGCGCTTTCATGTACCATTGCGGCACGGCACCAGTGGCGCTGCATATCGCGAACGGTATGTACGGCGCGATCATCGTCGATCCGCGACAGGGACGCCCGGCCGCGAAAGAATTCGTGTTCGTCCAGAGCGAGTTCTACACGAAGACGCTCGCCGATTCGACACGAACCATCGACTGGGAGAAGCTGCTCGGGTTAGCGCCGGATTACGTGGTGTTCAACGGCCGGGAGGCGGAGTACGCGAAACACCCGATACGGGTGGGTGTTGGTGAGCGGTTGCGGCTCTACGTGGTGAATGCCGGCCCGAACCGCTTCTCCGCGTTTCACGTGGTGGGAGCGATTTTCGATCGCGTATTCCTCGATGCCTCGCTCACGCATCCGCTGGAGGGAGTCCAGACCGTGACGGTACCCGTTGGCGGCGGAGCCATCTTCGAGACGCGATTGGTCGAGGCCGGCACCTATCCATTCGTCAGCCACGCGTTTGCCGACGCGACCAAAGGGGCCGTGGGAATGTTCGAGGCACGCTAGAGATTTGGTTGCCGTGGCCTCTAGGGGGGGGACACATTTGGTCTCATGATTGACAAGGCGACGACGGGGACCGCCAAGGCGAGCTATGACCGCTGTTGCCAGTCCCCCGAATTCCTGCACACGTTCTACCGCAACTTTCTCGCGGCGTGCCCGGCGGCCGGCCCGCTGTTTGCGCATACGGACTTCGACCAGCAGTCCAAGCTGTTACGGCACGCCATTGGTCTGCTGCTCATCTTCCCAACCCAGCCCAGCCAGGAGCCGGCGCTCCTCGCCGGGTGGCCGAGCGACACAGCCGGCGGGATCTGAACATCGATCCCAGCCTCTATCGTCCCTTCATCGACACCCTCATCAAGACCGTAAAACGCTTCGACGCCGATTGCACGCCGGCGGTGGAAGCCGCATGGCGGGCAACCGTTGCGCCGGGGGTCGAGTACATGAAGTCCAAGCATTAATCCCTGCCGACTCAGGAGCTTTCGCGAGCGACGGTCGGCGTCGCGAAGTCCGGACGTGGGACGAGCGGGAGTCCGAGATGCGCGCGCGCGCGGTTCAATGCGTCGTCGATGTTGCCGTGGATGTTGTCTTCCGTGAGCTCATCGTACAAACCGGAGCGCTCCAAGGCGACAACAGGTTGCGCGTGGACATCGGACAAAATGACCAGCATGCCTTCCCGTCGGCGGCGATGAACCAACGCGCGCAGTGCATGCAACCCGGTCGAGTCGATCGCCAGCACATGCCGCAGGCGGATGATCAGCACTTTCGGTTTGCCGACGATGCGCCCCACGCGATCCTTGAACGTCTCCGCTGCGCCGAAGAAGAAGGGACCGGTGATTTCGTAGACCTGCACCCCCTCGGGAATCGCGCGGCTCCGCACCGCGTTGGGATCATGCTCAAAATCGTCGACCGGATCGGTGAACTCGTGCGTCAGCACGCTGATGTTCGTGACCTCGGCCATCCGCCGCATGAGCCGTGTAGCATGTCGCGCTCCTGCTCGGCGTTCGTGACATGCAGGATGACCGAGTCGCCTTGCTGCACTTCGATTTCGTTCGGGGCAAAGTAGGAGCGGATGCTGTAGACCTTCGCTTCCACGATGGATCTCCCCGCGCGGATCCGAGGTCGTGATGCCGGGCTGTGCCGGCATCCCACCTATGGCCGGAACGCCGCCTGAGCCGGTGGGGCTCCCTTACCGCAGGCGGCGGCGAGGACCAGGACCATCACGCGAACGAACGACCCACCATGCGCTCCGTGTGAGAGTGCAGAGAGCTTATCGCGGCGGGTCTTCCGTCTTCATGAAAGGCTTTGTGAGGGAGTCTTTAGACTCGCGGGCGACTCCCGTTCCCCTCGTCAATTCTCCCCAGCAGCCGCAACAGACCGTCGAGCATTGTGAGCGGATGCGGTGGGCACCCCGGGACCCACAGATCCACTGGCAGAAGACCGCCGACGCCATCGCTGACCTCCGGGCTGCCTGCAAACGGACCTCCGCTGATCGCGCAGGCCCCGACTGCAATCACCAGCTTCGGAGGGGGGACCGCTTCATAGGTCAATTCGAGCGCGCGCCGCATGTTCCGGTTCACCGCACCGGTGACCACGATCCCGTCGGCATGGCGCGGCGACGCGACGAA
>DASZCG010000275.1:0-5863 GCA_035943355.1 Gemmatimonadales bacterium | reverse complement strand
TACCAGTTCCCATCTATCCAAACGAGGGAGGGCATCGGACGGAATCTGCCTCCGATGCCCTCACCTGACAACGGGGGGTTGCGGGTTATCGGCTAGTGATCCACGCCGTCATCGTCGTGTCCGTCGTGGTTGTCGTCCCTGAAGGCCTCAAAGGAAGCCTCGATCCGGTCCCGAACCACGTTTTCGTTCGGTTGACCCTTGTTGGCTGAGGCCGGATCCACGAGCGCGGTACCACCGCCGTTCACGAACCAGGTAGAGACGTCCACGCGCAGGGTGACGTTGGCCGGTTGACCGTCGGTAACGGTCAGGGGCGGCGACAACAGCGTCTCCTGGCTCGCGTCCAGATCGGACGTAAAGGTAAAATCGCTGCGCATGCCGGCCTGGCTGTAGGTGCCGGTTACGCGGATCGAGACGCCGTCGAAGTTCGGATTGGCGGCGATGAACGCCGCATCATCCGAAGACTCCGGCTTGTGGATCTTGAACTCCAGCTTGTCGTACATGCCGGCCGGCGCGTTCACGCTCACGACCGCGTCCGTCGCGCTCGAACCAAGCGGTAGCGACACGAGCGTCGTCCCCGTTTCGAACTCTTCGCAGTCGTCGTTGCCTTCGACAGAATCGCACTCGGCCGCTTCAACACGCTTCAGCTGCACCGCACGCAAGACGAGCTGAACACTGCGAAGGATGATCGTGTCGTTGCCGAGCGTGAGGACGGTGCTGTCGCCCGCGGTGACGACGGCCGGCGAAGCCACGCCGCCGAGCAGGCTGCCACTCGCAATGGGAGCAGCCGGACGAACCGATGACAATGCAAGACTGACATGACCGCCATTGCTGTCAGAGCACGCGGCGAACAATGCCGCAATGAGTGGCGCGCTGAGAAAACCAATTCTGCCGTTCATGATTCCTCCCGTGATGGGTCCCGAACGAACAGCGCCTGCGCCCACCCAGAAGGCAATCGGCGTACCACTTGTAAGTGATGGATTCTGATCTTGTTGGACGTTCATGAAGTAAAGGCGAGTGACTCGGGACGGGCGGGCTGGCTCGAAACGAGTCAGCTCAGAGCTGGGGCAACTGGGCAGCCGCGTGGGCGGCGCCGATACGCTGATACAGTGCCGCCGCGCGCTCACGCGCCGCGCGCGCGCCGGTGATGTCCCCGCTGGCCGCGAGAGAGGCACTGAGATCGCGCTCGATGTCGGCAAGGGTGTCTGTGCTACCGAATTCCGTCGCGAGGTCCGCGGCTCGACGGAGCAGGAAAACGGCCAGAGCGAGGTCGTGCATGGCGCGCGCGACGGCGGCGTGGACGCGCCACACTTCGGGCAATCCCGCACGGAACCCGATTCGCGTGTATCGCTCCTCGGCGCGCTGCAGCTCGGCGCGAGCGAACGCCGGATCGCCGGTCAAGACGTGGAGCTCTGCTCTCCCGGTCGATGTCAACGCGATCAATTGCTCGTCAGCCACCTGCGTGGCCAGGCGAACGGCCTCCTCAGCCGCTCCGAGGGCTGCCTGTGCGTTCCCCTGGTGTCGGAGGCTGATGCCGATGTTGTGATAGGTCTCCGCCATGCCGCGCACATGGCCGACGTGCTGGTAGGCGACCAACGCGAGCCGGTAGTTGGCGAGCGCCGCCTCGGGATCCCCGCGAATGTTGGCCAGAATGCCCAGGTTGTTGAGGGCTCGGGCTTCGGTCGTATGATCGCGGAGCGCGCGCGCCATCTCGATGGCGGCTTCAAAGTGCTGCTCCGCTTCAGCCACATCGCCATGCCGCAGCGCAATCGCACCGCAGTAGTTGCGCGCGCGCAGCTCGGCATGCGCCTCGCCCTGCGTGCGAGCGAGCGTGGCCGCGAGGTCCGCCCAGCGCGCGGCCTCGGCGTAATTGCCCAGCCGGCCGTTCGCTTCCGCCGCGAGCAGCGCGCTGCGCGTGCGCCGTTCGCGTACCTCGGCCGGCAGGCGCTCCAGGGCCTCGAGCACATCCCGATGCCGTCCCGCGGCAGACCATCCTTCGGTTTGCCGGAAGAACGCCCATTCACCGGCCCACGAGCCGCCTGCGTCAATCGTCACGTCATCCTCACCACGCGATGGCGTACTCGGTGAAGGACAGGATATTCGCGTCGATTTCGTCGAGCTCCTCGAATTTGACGGAGCCCGTGCGGAACCAGTCCGCGGTCGGTCCCTCGCGGCGCCACACATCGAGGATATGCTCGATGCTGCTATCGGCCGCGTTCACCACGCCATCGTCGTTGAAGTCATGGTCGGCGTGGAAGTATTCCACCTTCAGCCGGGCGGGCTGATCGAGACTGAATTGCAAACCCGCGGGCTCGAAGCGGAACAGAAACTTCGACGGGTCCTCGATGGTGATGGTGATCAGGATGGAGTCGCCGGTCTGGAACGCCGACCCATCCGGCTTGCGCAACAGGGCGTCGCCTGGCACTTCGAAGCGCAGGAATTCCTCCCCCGTGTCAGCGGGGTTGGCCCCCTGATAATTGAAGCGCAACTCGCGCCCGTCGCCGACCTTCGCCCAGAAGCTGTCCCGTGTGGCGACCAGCGGCGGAGCCGTCGTGTCTTGCTGGATGATGTGCAGCTGCGCGCCCGGCACGCCGGCGGGGCTGCTGCTATCGCTGCAACCGACCAGCGCTGCGGCAAGGATTGCCACGAAAAGTCGACGCATCACGAAAGTCCTCTGGAAGAGGTTCGGCCCGATGCTGTGCACGGTGCAGACCACGCGATTGCGTTACTACGGACGCATTTACGTGTCGTGTACTGGCCCGCCATGGGTCACCTGACTCACTCTGAGTCAGTGCCACCGTCGAGCAGGCGTTGCAGGCGCGAGCGAGAGATGCCCAGTCGCCGTGCGGCCTCCGAACGGTTGCCTCCCGTCGCCTCCAGCATCGCCCGGGCGGCTGCCTGGATGATGTCGGCGAGGCGAGCGGGAAACGGCAGTGCGCCTGGGGCGGCGACCGCGGATCCCGCGGGCGCCAGTTCACCCAGGTCCAAATCTCCCGGGGTGGAAAGCAGCAGCGCGCGCTCGATCGCATTGCGCAGCTCTCGCACGTTCCCTGGCCAGGTATGCGCAAGCAGGGCCCGCCGGACCTCGGGATTCAGCGACGGCTCGGGTAGGCCGTACTGCGCGCTGAACTTCTTGAGAAACGCTGCGGCGAGAAGGAGAACATCCTCGTCTCGTTCCCGCAGGGGCGGGAGATGCAGGCTGATCACATTGAGGCGATAGAACAGGTCTTCACGGAAGCGGCCCGCGCGCGCTTCGGCCGCGAGGTCGGCGTTGGTGGCGGCGATGATCCGCACGTCGACACGCCGGCTCGTGGTCGCGCCGAGACGGCGCGTCGTCTTCTCCTCGAGCGCGCGTAACAGTTTGGATTGCAGCTCCGGCGCGAGCCGATTGATCTCGTCCAGCAGCAGCGTCCCCCCGTCCGCCGCCTCGAAGAGTCCCGGCTTGGCGGTCTTCGCGTCCGTGAAGGCTCCTCGCTCGTGGCCGAACAGCTCGCTTTCGAGCAGCTGCGCGGGGATTGCGGCGCAGTTCAGCTCGACGAACGGGGCGGCGGCGCGGGGACCGCCGTAGTGCAGCGCTCGCGCCAGCAGCTCCTTGCCCGTTCCTGTTTCGCCGGTGATCAACACGGCGGCATCGGCGTGCGGGAGGACACGGGCCGTGCGCTCGAGCGTGCTCCGCAGGGCCGGACTCGCGCCGACGATCTCGCGGAACGCGTGCGCCTGGGCTTCGAACTGCGCCCGGCTGGCGCGGGCGAGTGCCGCGCGCCGGCGTGTGAGGGCGGCGGCAGCGAAATCGCGCAACGCCTCCCGATCCTCCGGAAGCGCGAAATAATCGGCGGCGCCGGCGGCGACCGCGTGCGCCGCGACGCGGTGACTCGCCGCGGCACCGACGGCCGCGATGGGGATATCGGAGGGGACCGTGAGCTGCGTCAGGAACGAAGGGAGATCAGGCTCGCTGCCGCCCGCGGCAATGAGAATGAGCGCAGCGCCCGGGGGAGGTGGCTCGCCCTCCGCCGGGCGCCATTCGCTGAACGGGACGTCCAACTCCTCGGCCAGCAGTGGCCAGAAGTCGCTGAACGAGTCCGTCAGCCGAACGATCAGCAGCGAGGTGTCGGATACCGGCACAGTGAAGAATTAATGATGACTGGACTTGTATGAAAGCGTGATGAAGGACTGATGTGACCTGGATGAGCCGGCCGGGGATCGAACCCGGGACCTACGGATTAAAAGTCCGTTGCTCTACCAACTGAGCTACCGGCTCTGGTGGCCGAAATCTAGTGTCACGCGTTAGGTTTTGCCCCGCATGAGCCCCGCCAACTCCCATCCCATCGCCAGCGTCTCCGACACGGCCCGCTGGGTCGCGATGTACAGGGCCATGGAGTCCGAGCGCGCCGACGCACTGTTCCGTGATCCGTACGCCCGGCGGCTCGCCGGCCAGTCGGGCGAGAAGATCCTGGCCAGTATGCCGCAAGGCCGTAAGTGGGCATGGCCGATGATCGTCCGCACCGCCGTGATGGACGAAATCATCATGCGTCTCGTTACAGACGAGGGCGTCGACACCGTGCTGAACCTCGCCGCCGGCCTCGATGTACGTCCCTATCGGTTGGACCTGCCGCCCGCGCTGCGCTGGTTCGATGTCGACCTCGAAGGAATCCTGTCCTATAAAGAAGAAGCACTTGCTGGTGAGACTCCGCGCTGCCCTGTCGAGTTCGTCCGCGCGGACTTGACCAACCCTGCTGAGCGGCGGGCGGTCTTCCAGCGCGCCGGCTCGACCGCGCGGCAGGCGCTCGTCATTACTGAAGGCCTCCTCGTCTATCTGACGCCTGACGATGTGATGGCGCTCGCACAGGACCTCGCGGCGCAACCCGCCTTGCGCTGGTGGCTGATGGACCTCGGCTCACCCGCTCTGCTCGAATGGCTGAAGCGGAGCTGGGGCAAGCAACTGCGCGCCGGCAACGCGCCGATGCGTTTCGCCCCCGAGTCCGGCACCGCGTTCTTCGCGCCCGCGGGTTGGACCGAGGCGGAGTACCGTCCGATGCTCGACGAAGCCATACGGCTCAAGCGCGCGCCCAGAATAGCGTGGCTGTGGAAAGCGGTGGGGCGACTGGCTTCCAAAAAGCGACGCGAGCAGTTCAAGCGATTTTCCGGCGTCGTCCTCCTCCACGATCAATCCTAGGAGACCTTTCGTGAAGCGTTCGCACCACTCAGCAGTAACGCTGGTGGCGTTTGTCGCCGCGTGCTCGCCGAAGCAGCAGGCCGCCGCACCACCGCCGCACGTCGTGACCATCACGGCAACCGACTACGCATTCGCGGCGGCCGACACGATCCCCGCCGGACTCACGACGGTGCGGATGGTGAATCAGGGTCACGAGGTGCATCAAGCGGTGCTGTACAGCGCCCCAGGAAAGACGTTTGCCGAGCTGGAGGCCGTCGCCGCGCCGCAGGGTCCGGTGCCCGAGTGGTGGCATGCGTTCCTGGCAATCCAACCCACCTTTCCCGGCGGCGCCGGCGAGGTAGTCCCAGGAGATACGTCGGTCATCACGGTGAATTTGACGCCGGGCAATTATGTGATTGCCTGCTTCATTCCGAGCCCGGACGGGAAATGGCATGTGCAGAAAGGGATGCATCGCCGTCTGGTCGTCGCCCCCGCGGCTGGCGCGACGGCCCCCGCCGCGGCCGACCCGAAATCGGATCTTACGGTGACGCTCTCCGACTACGCGTTCAACATTTCGGCGCCAGTGACCGCAGGCACGCACACGATCCGTGTCGAGAACAGCGGGCCCCAAGTGCACGAGCTGGCCGTCGAGCGCCTGGCGCCCGGTAAGACACTCGCTGACTGGCAGCGCTGGGCGCAGGGTGGGATGAAGGG
>DASZCG010000274.1:0-10166 GCA_035943355.1 Gemmatimonadales bacterium | reverse complement strand
GTATTAACCGGCCGTTGGGCCGGCTATCCCCCACCGATGGACAAGTTTCTCACGAGTTACGCACACGTCTGCCACTGAACTCAGAGAGTTGCCCCCCCGAGTCCCGTTCGACTTACATGTGTTAGGCACGCCGCCAGCGTTCGTCCTGAGCCAGGATCAAACTCTCCAATGATTGGAAAATTCGAACAGCTCACCGAACGACTGGTACATCTGTCGTCCGAATCACAATCAGAATGAAACCCCTCGCGGCGCGCTTCTGACAACGCGTCCGCTCAATTGGGGCCGCACTCCACACACTCGATCATCAATTCTCAAAGAGCGGCTGCGAAAAAATCTCGCAGCGAGACGCGGATACTAGCCGGGGTGTGGAGGTGAGTCAAGGGGGCCAATTATTTGAAGATAGGGGCTCTCTGCTCGGACTAATTCGGGTCCGATTTGCCCCCAAACGGGTGTTCAAAACTAAGATAGACAAAGGCACCCTGGGCCCCACGAGAGGGCCCGACGCCATACGTATACGCGAGGCCGGGGACGATCTGCAGCCCGCTCGCGAAATTGTACGCCCAGCGCACGCCTGGGTTCATCAGCAACACCGCGCCCTCGGGCCCGCTCACCCACGTCACTTCATACAACAGGTTGAACGTTGGCTGCGCGAGCCACACGACACTGCCGCCGAGATTGTAGATCGTCGTCGTCCGTGGCGTCACCGTCACGTCAGCATTCCAATGACTCACGAACTGCGATCCCATCTCCACGCTCACCGGGAGCGCGACCTGAACACCGACATGGCCGCGGCGTGGCACGAGTGCGCTCACCCGCGGGGCCACGGCTACGCGGTTGTCGGCGGGCGTCAGCTGATAGCGATAGTTGAACCCGACGCCGCTAAACTCGAGGTTCGTTCGCGCGGCGTATCCCACGAGCAGGTTGTAGCTCAACTGGTGCAGCTGCGAACCGACCGGCCACTCTTGCGTAAACGCGAAATTCCAGGAGCCCGTGCGGAGCGACCGCTGCCAGGTGCTGATGTGCTGCACTACTCGAGGATTCTGGTTGTACGCTTCTTCAACCAGAAAGCTGTTGTCTGAAATGCCCGGCGTTTGTGCCGCGAGCGGTGCCGTGCATGCGCAAAGCACCGCCGCGGCCCCAACCCGCATCAACCTACTCGACCAACCGCTTGGGGGGCTTGTTCTCCGGTGGCAGCGCCGGCGGCGGCGGCTGGTCTTCGCTCGCCGCGTTGCCGATGTCGCTCAACCCGCGCTTGAACTCGCGGAATCCCTTCCCCAGCGACGCGCCCACTTCCGGAATGCGCTTCGCGCCGAAGAAGAGCAGGAAGACCGCTCCGAGAATGAGCCAATGCGTAATGCTGAATTCACCCACCGTGCCTCCTCTGAATGAGCTGCCGCTATTCAATAGAGTACACCCAAATGCATGCGCCCGGGAGGATTCGAACCTCCGACCAACAGCTTAGAAGGCTGCTGCTCTATCCACCTGAGCTACGGGCGCGCAAGCGTCGCGTAGACTACAAATTAACGCGTCCAACATCCTCTGGCCCGTTTTACTGTCGTTTCGTACCATGTAGGCACTCATGACCGTCGCCTCCGGACCCCCCCTCGCCCCCGCCCCCGCCCTGCAACTGAGCGACGACCGTCCGGAAGACGCCGTTGCGACGGACGCGCGCCTGCGGTCCGATCTCGCGCGACTGCTGCAGGACCGGCTGGTCAACGAAAGCAAACTCGGCGTCTGGGTCCATCCTTTCCTCATTGCAGTCATTGTCGCGCTCGCCTGGACGGGCGCCCCGCACTCCCTGCTGCTCGGTTGGGCTGGGGCCGTGGTCCTCGCCGCCGCAGCGCGCGGAATCTGGTTGGTCGTTGCCGCACGTAACCATCAGACGAACCGGGCCGTTCGCACGGGCGTACGGATTACCGTGACGCTGCTGGCGATCGCCTGGGGCGTGGGCGGTGCGCTGGTGTTGCCGCTCGTGCCCTTCGAGACCGCCGCGCTCATTCTGGTCGTGCTCGCCGGGATCATCGCCAGCGCACTGACGACACTGGCAGCCGATCCGCTGAGCCTCCGCGGCTTCCTCGCCGGTATGGCCCTCCCCGTGTTTGCATCGCTGGCCATGAGTGACCGGCGCCCCGATCTCGCGGCCGCGATCGTGGTTGCCGTGTTCACGCTCGGCATGGCGATCGTGGCCCGTCGCGCGCACATGACGCTGGTCGAGCACCTCGGTACGACCGCGCGGCTCGCGGTCAGCGAAGAGGCGGCCAAACGCGCGGAAGCGGTCATGCGCGATGCCCGCGACCTCGCCGAGCGGACGGCGCGGGCGCGCTCGGCGTTCCTCGCGAACATGAGTCACGAAATCCGGACTCCGATGAATGCGGTGCTCGGCTTCGTGGAGCTGATCCTCGATACCGATCTCAGCGTCGAGCAGCGGCGCGCGCTCGAGCTCGTCCGCTCGTCGTCGGAGGCGCTGTTGATGATCCTCAACGACATTCTCGACTATTCGAAGATCGAGGCCGAGCACCTCGAGCTCGAATCGATTCCGTTCGACCTGGCGAAGGTGGTCCATGCCACCGCCAGCCTGCTCGCCGTTCGCGCGCGCGAGAAGCATCTCGAACTGCTTGCCGAAGTCGCGCCCGAGGTGCCCCGCAGCGTACGCGGCGACCCCACGCGGTTGCGCCAGGTCTTGATGAACCTGATCGGCAACGCGATCAAGTTCACTGAGGCAGGCGAAGTCGTCGTGTCGGTGACGCTCGCCCAGCGGAGCGACGGCAGCGCCGCGCTGCGTTTCGCCGTGCGCGATACTGGAATCGGCATCGCGCCCGAGCACCTCAAGACGATCTTCACGGAATTCACCCAGGCCGACTCCACGATGACGCGACGCTACGGCGGTACCGGTCTCGGCTTGGCCATCTCGCAACGGCTCGTGCGGTTCATGGGCGGCGAGCTGGCCGTTCAGAGCGAGGCGGGAAGAGGCAGCACATTCTCGTTTGCCCTCGCCTTCCCCGTGGTTGCCGCGGCACACGAGCGGAGCGCCGGTCTTGCCGCGCTGAGCGGGCGCCGCATGCTGATGGTCGACGACAATCAGACCAATCGCCGGATCTTCCGGGAAATGCTCGCCGCAGAAGGCATCAAGATTGATGAAGCAACGACCGCGGGCGAAGGCCTCGACGCGATACGCCACGCGGTTCAGCACAAGACGCCGTACGATCTCGCGATCCTCGACGTCCAGATGCCCGACATGGACGGCTTCCAATTGGCGACCCTCGTGCGTCAGGAAAGGGCGCTCAAGGGAACCAATCTCTTGATGCTGACCTCGGCTGGTCAGCGCGGCGATGGCGAACGGTGCCGCGAACTGGGGATTCGCGGCTATCTCACGAAGCCGCTGTCGCGGGCGGATCTGCTCGAGGCGCTCGGCACCGTCCTCGCGGATGTCGCCGCGGACCCGGACGCCGCGGAGGTGGTGACGCGACACACGATCGCCGAATCACGCCGTTCTCTGCGTGTGCTGCTCGCGGAAGACAATCCCGTCAATCAACAGGTCGCGATCGCGATGCTCGTGAAACGCGGGCACGAGGTGCATGTCGTCGGGAATGGCCGCGAGGCGGTGGACGCGGTAGCGGCGCGCGATTACGACGTCATCCTGATGGACGTGCAGATGCCCGAGATGGACGGGTTTGAGGCGACTCAGGCGCTGCGCGCGAGCTCCAGAGGCCGGCACCTGCCCATCATCGCAATGACCGCGCATGCGCTGTCGGGAGAGCGCGAGCGTTGCCTGGCGCACGGCATGACGGACTACCTCGCCAAGCCATTCAAGGCTCATGAGCTGTTTGCTCTCGTCGAGCAGACGTCGGCAGGCCCGACGGTCTCCGGGATTGTCACTGCCTCCCCACCGGTGGACTTCGACGGTTTCCGCACCATGCTGCGCGAAGCCGGCGCCGAGGAAGCGCTCTATTCGATTCTCGACACCTTCCTGCGCCTTGCACCGGATCGACTCGCGGCCCTGGCCACGGCGACGGCCAGTGGGAGCGAGATGGAGATGGCGAAGGCGGCACACGCGTTTCGTGGGGCCGCGGCGACCATCGGCGCGCGTGAGCTGGCGGAGCTGCTCGAGCGCGTTGAGACGGCGGCGCGCGCGGGCGAGCTCGATGCTGCCCGGGACGCGTTCGAGCGTGTCGGCCCCGTTGCGCACGCGGTGATCGAGTACTTGCGCCAGCAGCGCGCGGCGATGGCGGAGGGCCGCTGATGCGGATTCTGCTCGCCGAGGACGAGCGTGTGGCCGGCCAGACCCTCACCGCGATTCTGACCGCGCAGGGTCATGACGTCACGGCGGTGGCTAACGGCGTCGATGCGTGGGAATTGTGGCGGGTCGCGCGGCAGCGGGTGATCGTGTCCGATTGGCTGATGCCCAAAATGGACGGAATCGAACTGTGCCGGAGAATCCGCGGGGAGCCGCCGGGCCCGTACACCTACTTCATGATGCAGACGATCCGCACCGGACTCGGCAATTTCCTGGAGGCGATGAACGCGGGCGTCGACGACTTCATTACGAAGCCGATCGTCCCCGAGGAGTTGATCGCGCGCCTGGAAGTGGCGGAACGGATCCTGGGCCTGCGTGAAGAGCTGATGACGCTGGAAGGGCTGCTCGCGATGTGCAGCTATTGTAAGCGCATCCGCGATACCGACGGCGCGTGGACCGCGCTCGAGCGATACGTGGAGGCGCGCTCAGCGGCGCGGTTCAGCCACGGGGTGTGCGAGGACTGTTACGAGAAATACCTCCGACCTCAGGTGGAAGGGAGTTAAACCCGCCCCCGCCCCGTATTTCCCTCAACACAATAGAATCGGGGCGGCGGGATTCGAACCCGCGACCTCCTGGTCCCAAACCAGGCGCGCTACCGGACTGCGCCACACCCCGTCCACCACCGACGACGTCGCAGAACAGGCGTCGAACAGATACGTCAAGATAACGACGTCGAGTCGGAAAGCGTGGACGACCGCTCAGGGCGTGACCGCGACTACGGCGTCAGGACCACCGCCAGCCGCGCGTTTTGCAGCGAGTACTTTAGCAAGCCCGCCAGGCCCTTCCCGCTGGAACGACGATCGAGCGTGAGCTTGATCCAGGTCAAACCATACCCCAATTCGAATCCCGCGCGTCGAGACACAAAGTACCGTCCGGCCGCACCGGCTTCGAACACCGTGGCGCCGATGCGGTCGACCTTGGCGTACAATCCGCGCGCATCGCTCTCGACGGACCACCGGTCCCCCACCAGCCAGCGCCCGTAGAACCCCAGCGAACCGAGCGGGCCGGTCGTCCCCCTCGAAACGGAAAACGGGACGATCGCGGTATCCGCACCGCCGCTCGTCGCGCCGGCCACGGCGTCCAGGTCAAGATTGACAAACAGCGCGCCGAGGCCCACCGCCAGGCCGATCTGGCTGCGCTCGGCCGCGTGAAACGCGTACCGATAGGTCAGGGACGCCTGGTCGGACTTGAGCGCCGAGTTGACCCGCAGCCCCTTCGCGAAGCTCGTATCGGCGAACCGGATCGTGTCGGCCAGCGCGCGCGAGCCGCTGCTCCGCACGAACAGATAACCCAGTTCCAACTCGTGGCGCCGCCCCCCTCCCGGGCGCCAGCGCACCGCCAGCCGCGGCTCCCAGCTGTGGGTCGCTGCCCCGACGTCCTCCGGTGTGAACTCTGTTCCCGGCGTGCCGTCGCTGCGGTCGACCCGCACATTGGAGCCAAGCCACACTTGCGTCCCCGATACGGTGAATTGGTATCGGTCGTACAGATGGTTGGGCGCCCCCTGGGTCTGTGCCTGAAGCTGTGCCGCAACCACTACCCATGACGCCACGCTCAAATTCACCCACGCGTTCACGCTCACCTCGCGATCTCGCATTGTGGAGAGCGATCCAAGCTGCGGCTTGCAGCGGGACCGTGAAAGTGTCCTAAGGGGCAGACAAGCACTACTGCGAGCGCCGCAGGAGTACCTCGATGAGCGCCCGGAAGGCACGGCCGCGGTGGGAGACGCGGTGTTTCGCGGCTGGCGGAGCCTCACCGAAGGTCATCTGCAGCTCGGTCGAGAAGAACAGCGGGTCGTAGCCGAACCCGCCGGTTCCTCTCGGCTCCGGCAGAATGAACCCGTCACAGGTGGCTTCCACGATCTCGGGCACGTTGCTCGGCGTGGCGAGAAACGCCACGACGCAGCGATAGTGGGCCGCGCGGCGCTGCTCCGGGACGCCGGCCAGCTGCTCGAGGAGCAGCGCGTTGTTCGCGGCGTCCGACCCCTCCAACGACCAGCGCGCCGAGCGCGGGCCCGGTGCACCGCCGAGCGCCTCGACTTCGATCCCCGAATCGTCGGCGACGGTGGGCATGCCGCCCCGCGTCGCGAAGTAGCGCGCCTTGGCAACGGCGTTCTCCACGTAGCTCGTGCTCCGCTCGAGATCCGCTTCGTCCGGGAGCTGCTCCATCAGCCGGTCGGCGGGAAACGATATCTCGAATGGGAGACCGGAGAGCAGCTCACGAATCTCCCGCATCTTGCCGGTGCTGCGCGTCCCGACGAGCAGCTTCATCACCCGCGGCGGAGCTTGTGGAGGAGGCTGGTGGTGGATTGGTCCTTGACCAGCGGCACGCGCACCACGCGACCGCCCCACCCTGCGACGTCCTTCGCGCCGACGATGGCGTCCGGGGCGTAGTCGGCACCCTTCACGAGCACATCGGGCTGCAGCCGGCGAATCAGCTCGAGCGGCGTGTCTTCGTCGAAGAGGACGACGCAGTCCACGGCAGCGAGGGCCGCAATCAGCCGGGCGCGCTCCGCTTCCGGGACGACCGGGCGATCCGGTCCTTTCCCCAGCCGGCGCGCCGATGCGTCACGGTTCACGCCCACGATCAGGGCGTCTCCCTCCCCACGCGCCGCCTCGAGCAGCGCGACGTGTCCGGTGTGCAGGAGGTCGAAGACGCCGTTCGTGAAGACGACCGTGCCCTGTGTCCGTCGCCAGACCGCTGCAGCGTCGGGCGTGCGGATCTTCGCGGCGGTGTTCAGAGCGGCTGCGAGGTCCTGGGGTGGAACGCAAAACCGTGATTGAAGAATGGGAGCGAGACCCATTCGCTATAGCGCGTTTCGATCACGATCTGGCGCGGCGAAACCGTGCGCTGAATCACCAGCTGGCGGCCGCCCGCGGAATCCGGCAGGCCGATCTCGTCGATCGCCGCCTGGATGCGGCGCCGGATCGTGCCGTCGTCCAGTCCCGGCGACAGTCGCGCCTCGGTCTGTATCTCGTCCAGCAGCCGGTAATAGCGGAAATAGACTTCCCCGATGTTGACGCCATAGTACAACGCCGCCACGAGGAGCAGCAGCGAGAGCAAGCAACCGCTCGAGCTGGCGCCGCGCCGCGAGAGAGTCACCACTGCGACTGCGCCCCATCGACGATCTGGCTCACGAGCTTGTCGAGCGCGATCTTGCGACCGTCTTTGTCTGCCGGTGGTGTATACTCACCGTCGACCGACAGTCCCTGCCCCTTCCACACCGTCGTGCCGTCGTGCTGGTTGACGATCTCGACGTCCACGGTGAGCTGCACTTTGCGCCTGGTCACGTTGACCGTGCCCTGGCCCGGCTGAATCGCGATGGGCACGTCGGGATCGTATCGCACCACGCGGCCGTGGACGAGCGCGTCGGCGTTCTGCTCCGACGCGACGCGCAGACCGAGCCGGCCCTCGAGGGCCTGGCGCACTGCCTCACTGACTTCCTGCGTCAGCGAGGGTTCGGAGGTGTCGTTGTCAAACGGAAGGATCGCGACGGTTTTGACGTTGGGCAGCGTGCCGCCGTGGAATCCATACACGCAGGCACCGAGCCACAGGCCCGCGGCGCTAGCGACGGCTGCGCCACAGAGCCGGCGGAATGACCGCCGCAGTATCGACCGCCACCACGGTGAGCTCAAATCTGGCCGGGGCCTCCGGGAAGTCGACGCGTGCGCTCGCGGCGCGCTCCAACGAGTCGAGCTGCGAGCGGCTGCGCGCCACCACCTTGCCACGCCGCCGCCATTCGGCCTCCAACATCGACTCGCGGCCCGCGCTGTCCGTCACAACATAGTCGAGCGTATCTTCGACTTGCGCAAACCGCCACGCGGTGCGCCGCGCCCGCCCGGTCGAGTCTCCGAGCCGCATTCCGAGCACCGCCGCGTCGTCCGCCGGAGGCCGGGTCATCCCGAGCGCCGCCCACAGCATGGGGATCGCGGGAACGAGGGAGCGAAAATTCTTCTCCGGATCCGCCCACGCCACCGAGTCCCCAATCATCACCGCCGCGCCACTGCCCATACCCAGCGGTCCCACGTAGTCGAACCGCATGGAATCCGGCGCGACGACGCGCGCCGTGCCCCGCCCCGCGTACTTCACCCGGTCGTCCTGATAGCGCCACCGAAAGCGAATCAGCGTCGGTGTGCGCGGCAGCGTGGCGCGAGCCCACTGCAGCGCGCTGTCTCGACTCGCCGGCGGGAGCGCCAGGGGGACGAGCGGCGCGAGCGCGTGCGGCCCGGGACACGCGGCGAGCAGCACACACGCGCCAATGTAGGAAAGGGAGCGTTTCCCGGTCAATAGTTGAAGCCAAAGAAGAAATCCACGTAGCGACGCGCGCTGGAGCTGGCGGGCAGTCCGTAGAATGCCACGTTTTGCGACCGGATAAAGCGATATCCCAAATCGAGACGCAGGACGAGCGGTGGGCCGATCGGCATACGCAAGCCCAGGCCCGTCGAGCCGAGCACCGGCCGATGCGTGGTGGCCTCGGTCCAGGCGCGGCCATAATCGAGAAACAGCGCGCCCTGGACGCCGGGGAACCGCGCGGCGCCGAACGGGAACCCGATGGTGAGAAAGTCGAGAATGGGAAACCGGTACTCGGCGTTGAACAGCCATGCGCGGGTCCCGGCGATGTAGCCGTAGTTGGGATAGCCGCGCAGCCCCCACGATCCGCCGATGTTGACGCTGCGCGGCCGCTCACCGCCCGACATATAGCCTTCCACGCGCACCGCCAGGGCGGTATGCATCGACGTCCGCAGATACTTGCGCACGTCCGCCGACACCTGCCACGAGTCGAAGCGTCCGTTGCTCAGGTCGTTCACGAGACCGCCGGTGAAGTTGTAGCGCTCGCCGTCGATCGGGCCCGTCGCCAGCCACAGCGTGTTGTCTTTGACATACGACAGATAATTCGACGCGAGCCAACCGACGCGATGCCGATCGACGATCTGGTCGGTGAAGAGATCGTAGCGGTCGGAGTGCTCGATGCGGTATTCGCCCACGATGCGGCGGAAGCGATTGAACGGATACCGGATTTGTCCGAACGCGCCGTAAGACGTTTCCTGGAATGGCGTGCTGAAGTCGCCCTCGTAGAAGAGACCGCGCTGGCGGAATGCGCCGAGCCCCCAATTGATGCGGCGTGATTGATTGATGTAAAACGCGGTGCCGTTGACGTTGTCGAGCAGGCTGCCGAAGCCGGCCCCCTGAAACGACGATACCGTGAAAAAGAGCAGGTGATCCGAGAGCAGATCGCTGAACATGAAGACCGCGCCCTGCGCGCCGCCGAGTCCGGGGGCGACCACCGCGTCGCCAGCCGCGAAATCGAGGCTGAATTTGCGGTCGTAGGGCGTGGCGTCCGCGCGGGCATATTGCGGATGCGACAGCTCGCCCCAGGTCCACGAGGCCGGCGCCAGACTGTCGCTCGCCGTCAGCGCGAAGTCGCTCGCCGGATCCACGTTCGGCGGCGCGACGTAGATGTTGAAGCTCAGATCGGCGAAGCCCCCGAACAGCAGGCCGCCGTGCTCGCCCGGTACCCACTGCGGATCGAACGCGCCGTTCATCGTTTGAATCTCGCGGCGCCCTGCGCCCGTCAAGTCGACCGAATAGATCTGAAACATCCCGTCGCGATCGCTGGCGAAGTAGATGCGCGCGGACCCCCGCTCATCGACTGGCCCCCAGCGCGGCGTTTCGTCCCGCCAGTCGCCGTACGTGAGATAGCGGATCTCGCCCGAGGCGAGATCGAGCGCGAAGAGATTGTGCGCGCCGCCGCGGCCGAAGGCCGTTCGATCGGACGAGAACACCACGGTTCGTCCATCGGGACTCACGGTGGGATCGATGTCTTCGTACCGATCGGACGTGAGCCGCTCGAGGTGGCCTGCCACCGCTCCCGAAT
>DASZCG010000273.1:0-13850 GCA_035943355.1 Gemmatimonadales bacterium | reverse complement strand
GAATGCCCCGACGTAGAGGTCGCGGTTCTGCTTGAACGCGGTGATGAGCATCCAGTAAAACGGAAAGCCGGCGAACGCCATGAAGCCGAGCGCCGCGGCGTAGAGCGCCACGCGCTTCACCGGGCCTCCCCGGCACCGACCTCGGTCCGGCGAGCGATCCGCAGCATCAGCACCGCCACGACGATCAGGAACGGCACGAGGAACACCTCGATCGCCGCGCCCTGGCCCAAGTCGGCGCCGAGCACGCCCCGCTGGAACGCGAGTGTGGGGAGGACCTGCGTGGTATTCGCCGGGCCGCCGCCCGTCAGGATATACACGACGCCCAGATCGGTCGCGGTATAGACCACCCCGAACAGCACGGCGACGGCGACGACGGGGAGCAGGAGCGGCAGCTCGACCTGGAACAGCCGCCGCCAGAAGCCCGCGCCGTCCACGATCGACGCTTCCACGACGTCCTGCGGGATCGACGAGAGGCCGGCGAGAACGATGACCGTCGCGAAGGGGAAAATGCGCCACGCCTGCACGATGATGATTGCCACGAGCGCGAGGCCGGGCTGGCCCAGCCAGTAGAGCCAGCCGTGCAGCAGGCCGCTGACCTTCAACGTCCAATTGATCACGCTGAACGTCGAATCGAAGATCCAGGTCCAGGCGATCGCGGCGAGCGAGACGGGCACAGCCCACGGCAGCAGCAGGACGAAGCGGGCGGTGCGCTTGCCGTGAAAGGCGGCACGGAACACCTGGGCCGCGGCCGTTGCCAGGACGACGACGAGCACCTTGGATCCGATCGTCACGATCGCCGTGTTGGCGAGCGAGCGCAGGAAGATCGGGTCGGCGAGAATGACGCCGTAGTTGTGGAAGCCGACCCAGCTGAAGCTCAGACTCCCCGCCGTGGCGTTGCTGAAGCTCAGCAGGATCGCGAGCACGAACGGCACACCCACGAGAAGGATCACGTACGCGAGCGCGGGCGCGAGCATCGCCACGCCGAGCACGTCCTCCCGGTCGGCCAACGTGCGCTTCACCGTCTCGTTCTCGCCCCCGTGGCGGGGTCGAACGCACACAGCGCCCGCTCCGGCACGGCGAACTCCACGTCGCTCCCCTCGCCGATCTCCGTCGCTACCGTAGCCGGCAGCTTCGCGATCACGGTGGCCCCGGCGCCGGCGATGTTGCCGTACACATAGCGGTCCGAACCCAGGTATTCGACCCGGCGCACCGACAGAGGCAACGTGCGCAGCGCCTCGCTTGTGCCGAAATAGGCGACCGGGAGAAAGTGCTCGGGCCGGAAACCGAGCAGCGCCCCCTGGAGCTCCACCAGATTCATGGGCGGCTGTCCCAGGAACGTCGCCACGAATGTGTCCACCGGGTCTTCATAGACCTCCTGCGGCGTACCGATCTGCCGCACCTTGCCGCCGTCCATGACGACGATGCGGTCGCCGAGACCCATCGCTTCGACTTGGTCGTGCGTGACGTATACCGTCGTGCGCTTGATCTGGCGCTGAAACCGTTTCAGCTCGTCGCGGGCGGTGTTGCGGAGCTTGGCGTCGAGATTGGCGAGCGGCTCGTCGAGCAGGAAGACCTGCGGGTCCCGCACCAGGGCGCGGCACAGCGCGACACGCTGGCGTTCGCCGCCCGAGAGCTGCCGCGGGAACCGGTCCAGGTAGCGCGCGATGCCGAACATGTCGGCCGCCCAGCGGACCTTCTCGGCGATGACGGCACGCGGCAAGCCCGCCGCTTCGAGCGGGAAGGCGATGTTGCCGGAAACCGTGCGATGCGGATAGAGCGCGTAGCTCTGGAAGACCATCGCGATACCTCGCGCGCGCGGCGGCACGTCGCCGTCCACGCGGCGGTCGCCGATGAGGATCTCGCCCGACGTAGGCCGCTCCAACCCGGCGATCATGCGCAGCAGGGTCGTCTTGCCGCAACCGGACGGACCGAGCAACACGAGCAGCTCCCCATCGCGGATCGACAGGTCGACGCCGTCGACCGCGTGGAGATCACCGAACTGTTTTCTCAGGTTCCGGATTTCGATTCCCGCCACCGTGGATAAGCTAGCGAGCTTCACGCTCCCCGGTTCGAGTCGCGGTCGAGCTGATCGACAATCGTTTCCACCCGCCCCGGCTCGAGTGCGGCGGTTCGTACCTGTCCCGCGGCGTCTCGCACGATCAATTCGGCTGTGTGTGCGGGGAGCCAGGCCGGATAGTGACCTGGTGTGCCCCCCCACCCGCTCGCGTCGTACGCGGTATGACTGTCGACCACGCGCAACAGCGCCACGTTCCGGTCCTGGGCCGCCGCGACCGCCTCGGCGCCGAAGTCCGCCGTGGAGAACACGATAGCGGCGTCCGCGCCCGCGTCTCCCAGGCGCCCCGCCAGCGACTCTATGACCTCGCGCGTTACCGCGCCGTCTTCACGCCTGCAGGCCACAAGGGTGAGCCGGTGCCAGCCGCTTGCTGCGAGGGGGGCCACGAGTTCCAACACGAATCCATGTTGCGGTTCGGCAAGCTCGCTGCGTCGATGGATTCGCGCCGCCCCGACGTCGAACCCGACCTTCCGCAGCTCCCGCACCGCCAGAATCTGGAAGTAGTCGGGCGTGATGTCGGGCGGCGTGGCCATGGCACTAATGTTACCGCGGATCCCCCCCCTTGACGCGCGCGGTACGGCGAGAAAGTGTTGAGGCTACCACCCTCCGGAGGACGTGTGCGCCTCACGTCTGTCGCCGCCACGCAGGTCAGTCGACGCGACTTTCTGCGGGTTTCTGCCGGTGCCGGTGCCGCGACGGCCGTCGGTGGGCTCGTCGGGCTCGGCGCGACCCTCGCTCCTGCCCGCGCAGCGGCGCAAGAGCTGCGGATCACCAACGCCAAATCAATACCGAGCATCTGTCCGTTCTGCTCGGTGGGATGCGCGACGCTGGTGCAGGTCAAGAACGACCGCATCGTCAATATCGAAGGCGACCCACGGAGCCCGCACAACGAAGGCACGCTCTGTCCCAAGGGCGCCGCGATCTACCAGCTGCACACCAATCCCAACCGCCAGACCAAGGTCCTGCACCGCAAGCCCGGCGCCTCGAGCTGGGAAGTCGTGGAGCTCGAGTGGGCGATGGATCGCGTGGCGGAGCTGACCAAGAAGACGCGCGACGACACGTTCATCGAGAAGCTGCCGAATGGGAAGACGGTGAACATGACGCCGGCGATCTTTGCGCTCGGCGGTGCGACGCTCGACAACGAGTTCAACCACGTGTGCCAGAAGTTCTGGCGTGGGCTCGGGGTCGTCGCCATCGAGAATCAGGCCAGGATATGACACAGCTCTAGCGTCCCCGGTCTGGGGACTCGCAACGGTCGTGGCGCAGCGACGCTGTACCCGCGCAATCTCGAGCACACCGACTGCTTCATCGTCATGGGCTCCAACATGGCGGAGTGCCATCCGGTGGCGTTCCGCTGGCCCATGAAGGCGAAGATGAACGGCGCGAAGTTGATTCACGTCGATCCCCGCTTCACGCGCACCAGCGCGATGGCGGACCTGCACGTGCAGATCCGGGCCGGCTCGGACATCGCGTTCCTGGGCGGTCTCATCAACTACGTCGTGCATAGCGATCGCTGGAACAAGGACCCATTCTTCAAGCAGTACGCGGTCCACTACACCAACCTCGCCACGATCGTCAATGGGGACTACAAGGACACCGAAGACCTGGACGGCGTGTTCTCCGGCCTGTTGCCGTTCAAGGAGCCCGACTCCTGGCCCTTCAACGGGTTCCTGGGCCGCTACGACAACAAGACGTGGCAGTACGAGCGCGCGGCCGCGCCCGCAGGCCCGTCGACGGCGGAGGTGATCCGGAGCCGGGGCTCGTTCAACGACCTGGTCCTCTCGCTGCGCAAAGGGGCGCCCAAGAGCGACCCGACCCTGCAGCACCCCCGCTGCGTGTTCCAGCTGCTTAAGAAGCATTTCGCGCGCTATACGCCAGAAATGGTGGAGCAGGTCTGCGGCTCGCCAAAGGAGAAGTTCCTCAAGGTGGCCGAGATGCTGCTCGAGAACTCCGGTCCCGACCGGACCAGCGCGTTCGCGTACGCGGTGGCTTGGACCCAGCACACCTACGGCGTGCAGATCATCAGTTGCTGCGCCCTGCTCTCGCAGCTCACGGGCAACATGGGCCGGCCGGGCGGTGGCATCATGGCGCTGCGCGGCCACGCCGCGATCCAGGGCTCGACCGACGTGCCGACTCTGTACCACTCGATCCACGGCTACATGAATGCCCCGTCGGCCCTGCGGCCGCACGAGACGCTGCGCGATTGGCTCGCGGCCGAGACGACGCCGACGGGCTACTGGTCCAACACGCCGAAGTTCATGATTTCGTACCTGAAGTCCATGTACGGCGAGGCGGCGACGCCCGAGAATGACTTCGGATACGACTGGCACCCCAAGCTGCTCGGCGATCACTCCCACATCGCCGTGTTCGCGGCCATGGCCGAGGATAGGGTGAAGGGGATGTGCTGCGTCGGTCAAAACCCCGCGACCTCCTTGAACGCCACGGCCACGCGAAAGGCGCTGCGCCAGCTCGACTGGCTCGTGGTGAAGGACAACTGGCTCACGGAAACCGCCACGTACTGGTATCTCGCCCCCGAGGTGAAGAGCGGCGAGGTCAAGAGCGCGGACATCCAGACGGAAGTCTTCTTCTTCCCCACGACGCAGATCGCCGAATACGACGGCAGCTTCACCAACACCCAGCGCATGCTGCAGTGGCATTCGTACGCCGTGAAGGCGCCGGGTGACTGCCGCACCGACAGCTGGTTCTACCACAACCTCGCCAAACGCCTGAAGAAGGCGTACGCCGACTCGACGCTGGCGCGCGACCAGGGGTGGAACAACCTCACGTGGGACTTCGACCCCGACGCCGGCGAAGCGCCGCTCTATCCCGGGGAAATCAGTGCGCGGAAGGTGCTGCGCGAAATCAACGGCTACGTCACGGGCCATCCCGACCAGCACCTCCCGGGCTTTGCGGCCCTGAAGGACGACGGCTCGACGACCTGCGCCTCCTGGATCTACTCGGGCTGCTTCCCCGCCTGGGACCAGAACCTCACGGCGCGGCGCGAGCCCGATCCCCCCGGCGTGCCCGGAGCTCACCTCAAGTGGGGCTGGGCGTGGCCGGCCAACCGCCGCGTGCTGTACAATCGCGCGTCGGCCGACGCGAAGGGCAACCCCTGGAGCGAGCGGAAGCGCTGGGTCTGGTGGGACGCGACGTTCGTGAATCCGCCCGACCCGAAGACCGGCATCGCACCACCGCGCGGCAAGTGGGTCGGCTATGACGTGCCCGATTTCGCGCCGACCAAAGCGCCCAACGCCCCGGCGAAGCTCGACGGGATCGGCCTCGATGCGTTGTCCGGCACCGATGCCTTCATCATGAAGGCGGACGGCAAGGGTTGGATTTTCGTGCCGTCCGGGCTCGTGGACGGGCCGTTCCCGACCCATTACGAGCCGCACGAGTCACCCGTCCAGAATCTCCTGTACCCCAGGCAGCAGTCGAGCCCGGTGCACAAGGTGTGGTCGCAGGGGAAGCCGTGGAACCCGCTCGCGACGGTCGGTGATCCCAAGTTTCCGTATGTCATCACGACGTACCGCCTCACTGAGCATTACCTGGCCGGCGCGATGAGCCGCTGGCTCCCCTGGCTCGCCGAGTTGCAGCCTGAGCTGTTCATTGAGATCGGGAAGGGACTCGCCCGGGAGAAGGGGATCGAGAATCTCGACTGGGTGCACATCAGCAGCCCCCGCGGCCGGATCAAGGCTAAGGCGCTAGTGACAGACCGCATCGGGGTGATGCAGGTCGCCGGCAAGACGATCCATCACGTGGGCATGCCGTGGCACTGGGGCTGGATGGGTCTGTCCACCGGCGATGTCGTCAACGACCTCACGGCCTGGGTGGGTGATCCCAACGTGTCGATCCACGAGGGCAAGGCCTTCGTGTGCAACGTGGAGAAAGCCTGATATGCCGGCGGCCATGGGATTCTTCACCGACACGACGATCTGCATCGGCTGTAAGGCGTGCGAGGTCGCCTGCAAGAACTGGAACCAGCTCCCTGCGACTCACGGCGGCGTCGGCGAGATGTCCGGCGACAGCTACGACAACACCCGGAAACTCGACGGCACCCACTGGCGGCACGTCAAGTTCATCGAGCAGTTCGACGGCCCGTACAACGGCCGCTGGCTGATGATGAGCGACGTGTGCAAGCACTGCGTGCAGGCGGGCTGCCTCGAGGTCTGCCCCACGGGCGCCATCATCCGCACCGAGTACGACACCGTCGTGATCCAGTCGGACGTGTGCAACGGTTGTCGCGCCTGCATCGCCGCCTGCCCCTTTGGGGTGATCGACATGAACGCCGCTGCGGGCACGGCGCAGAAATGCACGCTGTGCTACGATCGCATGGAGGTGGGACTCGAACCGGCCTGCTCCAAGGCCTGCCCGACCGACTCGATCCAGTTCGGCCCGATCACCGAGCTGCGCGAGCGGGCAACGAAGCGCGTCGCTCAGCTGCAAGCCCAAGGCGAGAAGCGCGCCCGCCTGTACGGCGACGACCCCAAGGGCCCGCTCGGCGGCCTCAACTCCTTCTATCTCCTGGTGGACAAGCCCGAGGTCTACGGCCTGCCGAAAACGCCGAAGCTCCCGAGTCGGAACCTGAAGCCCAGCGGCACGTTCGCGGCCGCCACCGGCGCAGTCGTCGGCCTGCTGGCGATCGTCGGCCTGCGCAAGCGACGCATGGACGAGATCGGTGAAGGAGGAGGGGGAAAGGGGAGCCAGAACTAATGCCCGACACTTTCTTCACGGCATCGCCGCACTGGACGTGGTTCATCATCCCTTACTTCTTCGTCGGGGGCATCGCCGGCGGGGCCTACTTCCTCGCCGCCTTGCTCCAGTGGTTCGGGCGGCCCGAGGACCGCCCGGTGATTCGCACCGGGTACTCGCTCGCGTTCTGGGGCGCGATCATCTCCGGCGCCTTGTTGACGCTCGACCTCGGCAAACCGTTCCGGTTCTGGCACATGTTGTTCCAGTCGGAGAACTTCCCGAACCTGATGTTCAAGAGCTGGTCGCCGATTTCGTTCGGGGCCTGGGCGATCCTGCTGTTCGGCGCGTGCGCGGCGGTCTCGTGGTACGGCAAAGGCGGTGCTCTGTTGGCCAAGCTGGTGGCGGGCCTCGGTGGCCTGCTCGGCTTCTTCGTCGCCGGCTACACGGGCGTGCTCCTGTCCGTCACGAACCGGCCCATCTGGGCAGACAGCCCGTGGCTGGGCGCGCTGTTCCTCGCCTCAGGGGCGTCCACGGGCGCCGCGGCGCTGGCGCTCTTCGCCTCTGGCAGCGGAGCGTCCGAGCGCTCGATACGCTGGCTCACGTCGTTCGATAGCCAAGCCCTCGTGGTGGAGCTCATCCTGCTGATCGTGTTCGTCGCGTCGCTGGGCGCGGTCGCCAAGGTTTGGCTGGGCTTCTGGGGCCTCGTGCTGCTCGTCGGCGTCGTAGGGGCAGGCATTCTCTGGCCGCTCCGACTCCACTTCAAGCCGGCCGCCGCCAGCGCCGGCTTCCACAACCCCGCGCTCATGGTCCTGCTCGGCGGCTTCCTGTTGCGCACTGTTGTCCTGCTGGCCTCCAACTCCATCGCGGCGCACCACGTCGCGTCCGGCGGTATGCCGTGACGGCGCGCTGGTGGATGCCGGTTGCCCTGGCCGGACTTGCCGCCTGCGCGGCGAGTCCCGAAGCGTCGCGCACGCGTAGCGGCGGCCCGGGCGCGGATCCGGGCAATCACGCCGCGGTCGTGCAGATCCACGCCGGCAACAAGATCTACTACAAGACGCCCTGCAGGACGCCGAAGGTGAAATGCTCTGGCCCCGTACAAGACGCCGGCACGTAGACGCGGAGCAATCGCAACGCCTGACGGAGGTGCGGCGGGCCCATCCAGAGTCTGAAAACTGGCTCGCGCTCCTCGAGACTGCGTGGGACGAGGCGGGGGGGGGCTCCGCGTGGGACGATGCAGCGCCAGAGCCCGCTCCCCGACCGCCAGACGCCCCGCTCTTGCACGGCGCACAGATCACCGTGGACGGACGTCGGGCGCGGGCTCTCGTGACCCGGCTCGCGGAGCTGGCGCCGACCAATGGCACCGATCTGCGCGGGGTGGACGCTGTCGCGCTGATCGAGGCCGCAGTGCGCCAAGACGACGAGCAAATCGACCGGCTCGCTCCCGGCGGCACTCCATCGCTCCGCGTGGTCGCGCAACTCGCGGCTCTCCCACTCTTACAGGCGTGCGGTCGCAAACTTCAGGGCGAGCTGTCCGCCGCGTGGTGGGAGGGTTACTGTCCCGTCTGCGGAGCCTGGCCCACGCTCGCCGAGTTTCGCGGGCTCGAGCGCAAGCGGTGGCTGCGGTGCGGCCGTTGCGCCACGGCGTGGGAGACCGCGTGGCTGCGCTGTCCGTTCTGCGATGAGACGGACCACGAACACCTCGGATACCTGGCCCCCGAGGGTGGTGAGACGACGCGCAAGGTTGAGGTTTGTGACAGCTGCAAGGGGTATGTGAAGGCCGAACCGACGGTGCAGCCGTTGGCGTGGTGGCGTGTGCTGCTCGACGATGCCGAGACTGTCCCGCTGGACGTGGCCGCGCTCGATCGCGGCTACCATCGGCCGGAGCGGCCCGGGTACGCGCTCGATGTCCGTGTCACCGCGCGAAAGAAGACTTTTTGGGCCCCGTGAGCCGGCCCGGCGCGATCTGCCAGGAGCTGCTCGCTGCGCTCGACGCGTCGGAAGGACGACGCAAGCGCCGCAAGCGCGACACGACGCCCGACGCGATCGGCCTGGCCGTGAAGCGCGACCTGCTCGAGCGCGCGGTCGCCGCCGATCCCGACGCCGATGCGTTCGAGGGTTGGCTGCTGGACCAATGCGCCGCCGCAGGGCCCGCCGAGGGTGGCGTGCGGGCGATGGCGTTGTCGATTTTCGAGGAGTGGCGGCTGGCGCACGCCGCTGACTCGTTCGGCTCCTGGCTGGCCCAGGGCGCGCCGTCCGACGACGCGCGCCGCGATGAATAGGGAATGAAGGGAGACCGTATGCGCAGGTTGCTGCTCGTTGCCGCGCTCACATGCGTGGCGGGCTGTGGTGGAAAGAAACCCCCGGCCGGGGGATGGCAGCAGCTCGCCGCATCCGATGCCGTGAAGGTCTTGAGGGCCGATGATAGTCCCTACCGGATCATCTACAACCCGCCCGTGGATCTCGCGAAGCACTGATGGATGTCATTCCGGTGGCGAGCGGCAAGGGTGGGGTGGGGAAGTCCACCCTCTCGGCAAATCTTGCGATTGCGCTCGCCGCGACGGGGGCCCGCGTAGGGCTCATGGACGCAGACATCTACGGGCCGACGATCCCCACGCTCATGAATGCGCGCGTGCTGCCGAAGCCGACCGCCGAAGGCACGGTGCCGGCGGAGCAGTATGGCGTGAAGATCGTCTCGATGGGGTTCTTCCTGCGGGAAGACGACGCGATCGTGTGGCGCGGTCCCATGCTGCACAAGGCGGTCCACCATTTCCTCGACAACGTCCTGTGGGGCGAGCTCGACTATCTCCTCGTGGACCTGCCGCCTGGAACGGGCGACGTACAGCTCACCCTGTGTCAGGCGCTCCCGCTGACGGGAGCGGTGGTTGTGTCGACGCCGCAGGACGTCGCCCTGAAGGTGGCGCAAAAGGCGATTTCGATGTTCACCCAACTCAACACGCCGGTGCTCGGCATCGTCGAGAACATGTCGTCGTACGCCTGCCCACACTGTGGCGCGCGTGACGACGTCTTCGGCTCCGGGGGCGCCCGCCGCGCCGCGGAGCGCCTGGGCCTCGCGTTTTTGGGCGAGGTACCGCTCGCTACCGAGATCCGCGAGCGCTCTGACACCGGCCGCCCCATCGCCCTCGATCCGGATTCGCCACTCGCGGCCGCTTACCGCACGATCGCCGGCAATCTCGCCGCTCACGTCGGGATCCGGAGCATCCAGCGCGAGCTGACGCCTCCCGTGCAGATTCGGTTTTAGCGGCCCACCACGTTCCGACCTGACTAACCGCCGGCGATAGCCCCCACGACGAGGAATGGCTCGACGCCCGATGCCACAGCATCGGGCAGTGGCGCGTCGGGAGGCTCGTGGGTCAGGTCCTGGGCGCAGGCAAAGAATCGCAGAAACGGCCGCCGCTGCTCGGTTACGTGATCGCGGATGGTGCCGCGGAGCATGGGATAGCGGGCCTCGAGCGCGTCGAGCACTGCAGTCCGAGTGATGGGCCCCGCAACGGCGACGGTCACTTCGTCATCGACCTGGGCCAGCGTTCGGAGGTGCGGCGGGAGCACGACGCGGATCATGGCAACGCCTGCACCTCCACCGACAGCACCGCCGGAAGATCCCGAACGATGGGAGCCCAGGTGTCACCGGAATCAGACGAGGCGTAGACCTGTCCGCCGCTCGTCCCGAAGTACACACCACAGGGGTCCAGCGAGTCCACGGCCATCGCGTCGCGCAACACGTTCACGTAGCAGTCCTGTTGGGGCAGCCCCCTGGTGAGCGCTTCCCACTCGTTGCCGCCCGTGCGGCTGCGGTACACGCGCAGCTTGCCGTCCGGCACGTAATGCTCGGAGTCGCTCTTGATGGGGACGACGTAGATCGTCTCCGGCTCGTGTGCGTGCACGTCGATCACGAAGCCGAAGTCGGTAGGCAGGTTGCCGCTGATCTCCCGCCACGAGTCGCCGGCGTCGTCCGAGCGCATGACGTCCCAATGCTTCTGCATAAACAGCACATTGGGGCGCGACCCGTGCAGCGCGATGCGGTGCACGCAATGGCCGACCTCGGCTGTCGGCTCGGGGATGTATTGAGAACGCAGCCCGCGGTTGATGGGCTGCCACGTTTTGCCGCCGTCGTCGGTCCGGAACGCACCCGCGGCCGAGATGGCGATGTAGATGCGGCGGGGGTTGCTCGGATCGAGCAGGATTGTGTGGAGGCACATCCCCCCCGCACCCGGCTGCCATTTCGGGCCCGTGCCGTGGCCGCGCAGTCCGGCGAGCTCCTGCCACGTCGTGCCGCCGTCGCTCGTGCAGAACAGCGCCGCGTCTTCCACCCCGGCGTAGACCACGTTCGGGTCGGTGAGCGACGGCTCGAGATGCCAGACGCGCTTGAACTCCCAGGGATGCTGGGTGCCGTCGTACCATTGGTGCGTGGTGAGGGGCTTGCCCGTTTCCGGCGACGCATCGTACACGAACTTGTTGCTCTCGCCGGCGGGCATCCCGCCGGGGGGGGGCCCCTTCGTCATGCCGCCGCCCGGCGTCTCCCATGTCCTCCCGCCGTCGCAGGAGCGTTGGATGATTTGTCCGAACCACCCGCTCGACTGCGACGCGTACAAGCGATTCGGATCGGCGGGTGATCCCTTCACATGATAGATCTCCCAGCCTGCGAAATGGGGGCCGCTCACGTCCCACCGCTTGCGCTTGCCGTCCGCGGTCAAGACGAACGCGCCCTTGCGTGTGCCAACCAGTACGCGTACGCCGCTCATGCTCACGCCTTTCGCTTCGCCCTGCTCGTGATCTTGCCGCCCAGGTGCTGTTCGTAGAAGCGAAACGCCTGCTCGCAGTTCCCGCGGTAGTTGAGATAGATGTCGAGTCTCATGCTGCGAAGTTAGCCAGCGGAGAGACTTCGAGGCAATTCAGTCTCACTCCTATGTTGGGTGTCGTCCGTACTTGCATGAAGAACCGCTCATCGTCGGTGGCGTACCGCCTCGAGCAGCACCTCGCGGTGCGCAGCGTCGAGTGCGACTGTCTCTGACGAGCAGCGACGAATCATTTGGCACCACTATCGGCACCGTGCACGTACGACGCCCACCGGCACCCAGGGAGAGCCGTTGTGCCGCTTACTTCACGATCGCCGCGGGATTCTGGTAGATCATCAGGTGCGCATAGGGCGTGCCGGCGAACATGATGTATGCCGCGCCCGTCGCCTTGCTCGGCAGGCCGCTCGTCGCGGGATCCGCCGGCCACATCAACATCCAGTGCGGCGGCTCAGAGACCGTCTTCGTGTTGGCACCCGGTGCCATCACGATCTCGCCATCCGGCGTCTCATAGTGCATCCCGCCGGCCGCCATGTACGCGATGCCCGGCGCGGTGCTCGTCGGCTTGGGCTTGCCGGTGAAGGCATCCGCCAAAAACTGAAACGCCTGTGCGTCGGCGCAGAAGGGAGCGTCCGAGCCGTCGGGGATGAGTGAGCAGGTGAAGCCGTTCGTGCCCTGGCGCACGACGTGCACCGCTTTCCCGGCCGGGTCGATGTGGGAAATCGTGGCGTTGGCGCTGATGGCGGCGGGCGCGCCGGTTTGTGCCTTGCGAGCGAAGTCCGGCGGAATCTGCGCGAGGGCGACGATGGGCACTACCGCAATCGGCGCGAGGCTGCCAATGAGTGGACGCATTCTCATACGGCTCTCCGGAAAAGGTGGAACGGATAACGTACGCCGCGAATCACGCCCCCGCGACCGTGAGATGGTTGCCGTTTCAGGCACCGCAACTGAGTATTCGCGGTGATGATGATCGAGATTCTTCGCCAGGCGACGAGTCGCGCGCGTCTTTCCGCCCTCGCCGAGGCGCAATTCGGCGACATGGTCAAGGCCGTCGTCGACGTGGAACGGCGTGTGATGGCCATCGGCGGCGAGCTGCATTCCGACGAGGAAGCGGCCTTGATCGAGGACGGGTCGGCGCAGGAGCATCTGTGGGGCATCAATCTCTATCCTGCTGAGTCGGACGACGCGTGGATCGAGTTCGATTCGATGATCAACGTCCGTCCGTCTCAGGGGAACCGGTCGCGAGATGTCGAGGATGGCACGCTGAGGGATCGCATTCGCCAGATTGTCACTGTGCTTGTGGAAGGCTGAGGCCGAGATGGCGACTCACGCCGGTCTTGCCGAGGGAGGCTGGGCGGCGCTGTCGCTCGCCGAGCAGCTCGCGAACGTGGGGAGCGAGGTCGATCGCGCGATCGCGGCCTGGGCGGCGCAGCGGTTGGACCGGTTCGAGCGTTCGCTGGCGCGCGCCCTCGAACTGTTCGACCTGACGGCCGGCGACGCCCGCTGGCGCGGACATCGTCGGAGGGAGATTCTGCGTTGGCGTGAAGCGTTCTGTGGGCTCTTCTTCGATCCGGAATCGCCCGCGGGAGCCGCGGGAGGGGTCAGCGCTTTTTTCCTACGATTCGCCGTGCTCGCGAGACGCAACCGGAGTACCGCGCCTGGCGGAGTGTCACTAACTTAGGGACCTGATCGCCACCGTAGCTCAGTGGTAGAGCTCTCGATTCGTAATCGAGCGGTCGTCGGTTCAAATCCGACCGGTGGCTCTGAGAAATCCCCGCCGTTGCGACATCATCTCATGGGTCGAGACGGCGTTTGTTTTTCGACTGCTAATGTTTGCAAATGTTGAACGACAGTCAACGATCTGGGGCGGTAGTCGGTCCCGCCTCGTCCTGAGCACGCGGCGGTGTTTCGTTGACGATCTGATGAAACGCAGACGGTGGCTCGTGGCCAACGATCACGGTGCCATTGCTCAGTGTCACGATCACGCGCCTTGGCGGTCTGTTGAGTGTCACTAAGATGCCCACCTCGCACGCTTTCGATGTCGTGCGCTATCTGCACGCGCGCGATCCTCTCGATTGATTTTCGCAATGCGGAGTTCCATGTCCTGCGCGTCCTCTAAACTCCAATCGTACTCCTGCTGCAAACACAGCCCAACTTTCCACGGTGCTGTGTAGGCGCGCCGTTCGTTGGTCGCGTACGCGATACAACGATTAATCTCGCGGCGGCGTTGACCGTCACTCTTGCAGCCGATCACTGAGAGTAGAAGCAACAGGATC
>DASZCG010000272.1:0-7854 GCA_035943355.1 Gemmatimonadales bacterium | reverse complement strand
CGAGCTCGGCGATGCCCATGATGTAGTGCGGGCGCGACTCGTTGCGCTCGAAGTACGCCACCGTCGCGCGGTCGCCATAGGCGCCGGGGAAGACGTCGGCGAAGTCGCCGCACACCGTGGCCGACGGCGCTACTGCCGGCGAAGCGGCGACGCTAGCTGACGCGACGCTCGGTACGGCGGCGCTCGGTACGGCGGCGCTCGGTGAGCCGGCGCTCGAGACCGCGACGGTTGGAGCCGCGGTGCCCGCAGCGCTACCCGCGAGTGCGAAGTTCACCCTCGGCGTGGTCCAACCACTGCCGTCACGCGCTTGCGCGGCGTCGGGCATACGGAACCCGGCCGGCAGCGTGGCCGGATCGACGCGATAGAGGTGACGGCCAGGACGCAGATTCTGGAACGAGAAGCGGCCTTCGGCGTCAGTCGTCGCGATCTCGCCGTCGTCGGTCCAGACGTCCACGCCCTTCACGCCCTGCTCGCCGCTGTCCTGCCGGCCGTTGCCGTTTGCGTCGACGAACACCTTGCCGATCACGGCGCGCGTTTCGAGCGGCCAGGCGCGACGAATGCGCACCGACGCGATGGCCGGCGCCGACTGCACGGTCCCCGCTTCCGCGGTCGCGACCGCGGTGTTCTGCAGGACGTCGCTGCCGGCCGAGACGATCGCGATCTGATAGCGCACGCGGAACGTCGCGCCGGCCGCAATCGGGCCCGCGACGTAGAACCTCACATCTCGGCCGTTCGCAACGACTGAATCGGCGCCCAACGCGCTGCCTTGCGCGAAGCGCGCGCCATCGGGCAGCCGGTCGGCGATCTGGAAGCCGCTCAACGCCGTGGAGCCCACGTTCTGAATTGTCAACGTGTACGGCACCGTCTCGCCGAGTCCCGCCTCGAGCACATCAGCCGTCTTGCCGAGCGTCAGCTGACCGGTGCCGGCGAGCAAGAGCAGCACGGGCGGCGCCGCGTTGCTAACGGCCGGACCGTTGGCCAGCGCCAGCGCGGCGTGGTTGATCACCGTGATCGAATCGGGCAGCGTCGCGGCGACACGCGTCTGCAGCGTGATGTCCGCGGTCATGCCCGCCGCGACATCCCCGAGCGTCCAGGTCAGCACCGAGCCCGACACCGTGGCCGCGGGAACGGCGCTCACGTACTGCAGATCGGGTGGCAGCGTATCGGTCACGACGACGGAGCGCGCAATCACGCTGCTCGCGGGGTTGTCGTAGCGGATGCGGTACTGCACGGCGTCGCCCACACGCGCAATCGCCGGCGCGACTGGCGCATCGAGCAGCTTGGCGATCGAGATGCTCGAGAAGAGCAGCGTCGTCTGTGCGGCGTTGGACGTGGCGGAATCAGGGCCGCCCGGGGTCGTGTAGGCGACGCGCGCGACGTTCGACGGCGACGCGGTGCCATCGAGCCGGGCGCGGAACGTGATCGTGCCGGCATCACTGCCGGTCACGGTCGCAAGAGTCACAGTCACGCGGCGGGCCGCGGCGTTGAACGAGCCGGCATCGTCGCCGCTCGCATCCGTCAGCGGCGTGCCGTTCAGCGTGATGCTCGCGGGCACGTAGACGGCGCCGGCGGGGAGCACGTCGTTGATCGCGACGCTGGTTGCGATCGCGCCGCCGAGTCCCTGGTACGCGATGGTGTAGGTGACGATGTCGCCGAGTGTGCCGCTCGCGCGGTCGACCGACTTGGTCAGCGTGACGGCGATACCGAGCGGCGAGCCGACGGTGGCGAACGCGGAGTCGGAGAGGGGGCTGAAGCTGACGCCGGTGGCGGCCTGATAGCTGACGGTGGCCAGGTTGCGAATCACGGTTCCCGGAGGGGTCTGGGCAGTCAGGTCACCGGCGAAGACAGACAGCACGCAGCACAGGATCAGCAGCATCCCGTTCTCGCGTGCCGGCGTTGTCTTCAGTCCCGTGATCGATGCCATCACTTGCAAGCCCCCTGCGGCATCTGCCGCACAGCCTTGAGTAGGCACGGGCCGTGCCGCGGACAGCTACTGTGCCAGCGTATAAACCATTATCCTGCAATTAGTTACGAGCGCTCTTACCGATGCTGGCGAGCTACTATTCCGCCAGTTACCGCGCGGAAACGAGCCTGGTAACTGGAAAGCGAAGCCCCGCCGATGGGTTGGCGGGGCTCGCAAGGAGAAACACCACGTCGACTTTTAGTTCACGCTCGCACGAACCCAGAAGAAGCGGCTCGCACCCACGGCCAGGCTGCCCGACAAGTCGGCGCTCACGTTGTTGCCGACGTTGGCGAGCGTCCAACCAGCCGCATCAGGACTCGACGACGCGAACGTCAGCTGTGCGGGCAGTGCGTCACTGACGTGCACGGTGGTCGCCGCGGCAGAGCCACCATTGGTGACCGTGACGCGGTACTGAATGAACTCACCGGGCAGCACAGTGCCGGCGCCGACCGGCGTCGTCTGATTGTCGCGGAAGGCGACTTTGACGATCGTGAGCAGCGGCCGCACCACCGACATGTCGGCGAAGCCGTTGTCGCTCGTCGCGGGACTCGCGAGCGAGCGCGCTTTCAGGACCAAAGTATCGACGGTCCCCGCGGCGACGTTGCCGATCGAGTACACGACGTCGATGCTCTGCGTCGCGCCGCTCGCCAGAGCGATGATGCGCGCGCTGTCACCCGCCGTGCCGTTCACCGACACGATCGTGATCGCCGCGCCCGGATGTGAAGCGAGTAAGTCGAAGCCGTCCGGACCCGTCGCGTTGTTCGTGACGGTGAAGGTGAAGGTGTAGTTGGTCCCGTTGCTGGGCAGGCGCTGCAGGTTCTGCCCACCATCGGGCGACACCGCCACGCTCGCCGTGAGGTTCGGTGTGACGGTCGTGACGTCATTGTCCGACACACTGTTATTGCGCCGCGACGTCGCGGTCAGTGTGAGAACGGTTGGCAAGCCGCCGGTGCCGGCCGTCACGTCGTAGACCGCCTTGACCGTGATGTTGGCGCCATGCGCGATGCCGGAGCCCGCCAGCGCCGCATTCAGCGCCGCCAGCGAGGCATACGTGGTAGCGCCGACCCGATACCCCGTCACCGTGATGATGCCGCCCACCGAGATGATCTGCGATATCGTCACGCTGTCGGTGCCGTTACCGATGTTCGACACCTGGAAGAACAGCGTGTCGGCGATACTGGGCGACGCCGGGCCGACGGTCGCCGCCGCGGCGATTACGTCGACGCCCGCGACGAAGCCGACTGTCACGTCGACCGTGTCGGCGACCGATGCATACGCGTTACTGTTCGCGTCGGTGAAGCTCACCGTCGCGATGTTGCGAATGACCGTGCCTTCCGGCGTCTGGGCATTCGCGGGGACCGTCGTCATCGCCGCAAGCAGCACGGCAACGCCGAGCGATATCCCCATCCTGGTCAACAGCCGCTGCAACATGGTGTTTCTCCTTGTTCAGTTTCGCACGCCGTGAGCGGCGCTAGTGAGACGATGAATCCCGGTGTTCCGCGGCCGGCAGCGTTGCACGAAATTCCGCCGTCACGCTCGCACCAGACGCAATCGAGCCACGCACGGTCCATCGAACGTGGGTGTACTGCTCGGGCGGCGCGGGCTTCTGCACCCGCTTGCCCCCTACCACTTCGGTCACCATCGGGCGGGCCGAGAACGCCTTCCCGCCGTCAGTCGAGTATTCGACCAACACGTCTTGGCGATCCGCACCTGCTGATCCGTCGACGTAGCGCAACCCCGTCGGGACGGGATTCGTAAAGACCACACCGCGCACGTCGCCCTGGTTCAGGTTTGTGAACCGCAGCCGGTACTTCAGGACGTCGCCAGGCAGCACCGCTTCCGACTTGCTGCCGCGACCCTTCGCGTTGAGGTTTTCGGCCGTCACCACGAGCGGCCGTTGGGCGTGGAGGACACCTGTCCAGCCCACCAGCAGCGCCAGCGCCAGCTTCCAGTTTTTCATGTGCCTCATGTCGTTCCCCTTTCCAATCGCTGTAAACGCACCCACTATGCCGTTCCCCCTACACGCCTAAGTCGTTGCAAGTAAAGTCGTTACATTGTACGGTCTCGGTTGCTTCGTTACCGACTGGGAATCGATTCGGTAACGGAACCGGTTGCGAGCCCAGTTTCTCATCTCACCCGCGCGACAAACACGAGCTGCGCCGTGTTGTTCGGCCCGACGTTGCTGAGCGGATTGTTCAGTGAAAGCCGGATATCCCTCACGCAGTAGTCGTAGCCCGGCGGCGCGCTGCAACCCGCGCTCACCGGCACGTAGGTCCAGGTCGAGCCACCGTTGTTCGAGTACGCGACGGTGCCGCTCACACCGGGCGGCAGCGTGGTGCCGACCGAGCCGACCTTGAAGCCGATCTGTGCCGGCAGTGAATCGACGTGAACGACGCTCACCGCGTTCTCGGTCCCACCATTCGTCAGGGTGATCGTGTAGGTGAGATTGGCGCCGGGAGACGGCGTCCCCGGAGGAGCGACGCTCTTCACTACTGAAAGGCTGGGGCGCACGACGGTCACAGCAAGCTTCCCGGTATCGACTGTCGCGGGGCTGCCGACGGCGCGCGCCTTGAACACCAGCGTATCGATCGACCCCGCCGCGACGCTGCCGACCGAGTAGGTCACCGTCGCGACGACAGGCGTTCCACGCACATTCGCCATCCGCGCGCTGTCGGGGTTGCCGCCCTGTGTCACGCCGGTCCCGGCGATCGAGACCGTCGTCACTACCGTACCCGGGCGCTTGCTCGTCAGCAGGTCATAGCTCGTGGAGCCGTTGCCGGTGTTGCTCACCGTGAAGGCGATCGTGTAGTTCGTGCCATTGCTCGGCAGGCGGCTGACGCTGGCGCTGTGCGGGCTCACGGACACGCCGTAGATTTTCGCGTTAATGGTGATGGTCTTGTCGTCCATGGCAGCAGCAGCACCACCGGCCGTGCCGGAGACGACGAGCTCCAGGCTATCAGCCGCTGAGGCAGCCGCGAAGCTCGTGAACTGCAGGCCCGAGACGGTGATCTGGTCGTTCGCGATGAAGTTCGTGAGCACGTTGATGACGAGAACCTTGCCACCGTTCTCGTAGGTCACTGTGGTCGAAACCCTGCCGGCGGCGGGGCCGCCGATCGTCGCCGTGGTGAGGCTCGTATTCCAGGTCATGTTGAAGCCCGTGGGGATGCGGATGCGGATGTCGCTCGCCGCTTTGATCTTGGGCTTTGCCCCCGCGTCAGTGACGGTGATCGTACTGATCGCGGTGGCCGCATCGCCGACGATGAACGTCTGATTGACCGCCGAAGAGATACTGACGAGTGACGGTTGGATCGTGATGGTCCGGTTGTCTTGCGCGCCGGTCGCCGCCCCCGCTGTCAGACGCAGTTTTTGGCCGGCGTTCGTCGCCGAGAAGTTTGTAAAGACCAGGTTGGAAATGATCAGCTGATCGCCGGGCGCCCAGTTCGTGGTCACCGTGATCGTCAGGGTGTCCCCGTTGGCCGAGTAAATCGGCGTGGTGCTGACCTTACCGGCCGCGCTCCCGCTGAAGGTGAGCGTGGTAACGGTGTCGTCCCAGTTCAAATTGAGTCCGGTGGGGATGTAGATGCGGATGTCGGTGACCGTGTTGATCGCGCCGGCGGCATCGGTGATCGTGATCGCGTTGGCGAGCGTGGGGGGGTCGCCGACGTTGAAGATCTGATTGGTGCCGGACGAAATCGTCTGGGCGGCAACGGGAGACACGACGGCTTCCCCGATCCCCACTGCAGCGGCAGTGAGAATCAGGACTGCGCCATGCGACAGCGCCTGCCGAAGCGTCATGTATCAGCCTGCTCCAGGTGTAGGGTTCCGCCCACATATGAGGGCACAACATAGACCACCCCTGGTTATTGTGCTTATTGATTGATGGGATTGGGGTTATGGCCTATGCCCCGAAGTTTTGGCTGAGGTGCTCGTTACCAAACGGTAACGATGGTGGGAACGGGATCTACTCGAGCAAACCGTACTTCTTACGCTTCTCCCAGAGGTTTTTTCGCGAGATGCCGAGGGCTTCGGCCGCGCGTTGCACGTTCCCATCGAACGCGGCGAGCGTGCGCTGGATGTGGGCCTTTTCCGCGTCGACCAGGGTCGCGCCCGCTTGCGCCGTCTCGGGCGTTGGTGCAAGCAACTCGAGCGGCGGCAGCTGCTCGACCCGCAGCTCGCCGTCGTCCGCAAAGATCATGGCGCGCTCGATCACGTTGCGCAGCTCGCGCACGTTGCCCGGCCAACGCCAGGCTCGGAGCTTGGCGAGTGCCGCGGACTCGATGCGCCGCACGTCCTTCTTGAACTCACGACTGAAGAATTCGCGAAAGTGCTCGGCCAGGAGAGGGAGGTCGCTGTCGATCTCTCGCAGCGGCGGGAGCACCATCGTCGCCACGCGAATGCGATAGTAAAGATCCTCGCGGAAGCGCCCCGCTCTCACGGCCTCCTCCAGATTGCGATTCGTAGCCGTGACGAAGCGTGCCGGAACATCCAGCTCTTCGGTTCCTCCGACGCGGCGGAACCGCCGCGACTCGAGCACGTTGAGCAGCTTGGCCTGAAACTCGGGTGACAGCTCGCCGATTTCGTCCAGGAATATCGTCCCGTTCTCGGCCACCTCGACGAGGCCGCGCTTCGACTCGCGCGCGTCGGTGAACGCGCCTTTCTGGTGACCGAACAATTCCGCTTCGAGCAAATGCGGCGGCAGCGCTGCGCAATTGATTTCGACAAAGCGCCCGCCGGGTGCACCGGAGTAATGGATCGCTTGCGCGACGAGGTTCTTGCCGGTGCCGCTCTCGCCCAAGAGCAGCACGGTGGCAGTGGGGGCTGCTGCCACGCGGCGCACGAACTCGCGCACCGCTTCGACCTTGGGATCGGCGCCGAGGATCGCGCCGGTCGAGAAGTCGCGCTTGCGCGTCTGCTCGAGCGACTCCGCCGTCTCCTTGAGCGGCCGCTCTTTGAGCGCTCGCTTAAGGAGCGTCGTCAGCTCATCGAGGTTGACGGGCTTGGTGAGATACTCGGTGGCGCCGGCCTTCAGGGCCTCGATCGCGGTGGCGACATCGGCGTGACCGGTGAGCACGAAGATCGGCAGATAGGGGTCGGTCTCGCGCAGCCGCTGCGTGACCGCGATGCCATCCATCTTGGGCATCACGAGATCGGTCACCACGGCGTCCGGCGGCTCCTCGGCGCGCCGCGCGAAGAGATCCTCCGGTTGCTCGAACGCCTCGACCTTGAACGTGCCCGCGCCCCGCAGGTTCACCGCGAGCAGCTTGGCGAACGAGAGATCGTCGTCGAGGATATAGACTTTCGGTGGCATCGGTCGAATGTTTCCTTCTCGAACATGGCGAAAGACTTTGAGCTCGAACAGGCTGTCGCCGCGCTGCGGCGGGAATTTGCCGCCGCGCTACCGGCGCGCCTGGACGCCCTCCGCACGGCACTCGATGGGGTCCGGCAAAGGACCACACGCGAGGCGCTCCAGGCCTTTCATCTCGTCGCGCACGCCCTCCACGGTACCGCCGCCGCGTACGAAGCGCACGAGCTCGTGCCGCACGTCTCCCGACTGGCTACGCTGGCCCGCGCCTGGCTCACCGTGGGGCTGGCGACGGCGGGCGAGCGTGACGAAGCGGCCCGCGAGCTGCAGGCCATGGCCCAGGCCATCGAGCAGTATCAGCAACGCGTCGCTTCAGGGGTGTGACGGACGGACACTTCGGCATATCTTCGGTGACTCAACGATCAACGCGGGTCGACTTTCCCGCACTTGATTAAGGAAGGAGCAGCTACGTCACGCGCGAGAGTAGGACCTCGGCGCCCGCCGCCGTGACGCTGTCAATCGATCTCCGGAACGCGGCGTACACATTCTCGGACCACCAGCCGCGGCAGCGTTCGATCTCGGCAAGCGC
>DASZCG010000271.1:0-6771 GCA_035943355.1 Gemmatimonadales bacterium | reverse complement strand
AATATACCCTCAGGATCAGTCATGTCGGGACGGTCTAGGGGAGTCTCCTAGACTCCCCAAGGTCCCACAGATACCCGCCCGTGCGCGTCTACGTTCGAAAGAAGCACAAGGAGGAACGCCGATGACTGTCATATCTCGTTCGCTGCAGCCGTTGCGGAGAAACGTGGTTGCCCGCGCATCCAAGCGCGGTTCCCCCAAAATATCTCCGAAGGCATCCCGGTGGTGGCAGTTTGTGCTCGACACACTGCTCGTCACACGACGCGGGTCGGGTACGCTTACGCTCGAATGACGTGAGATGGTTGGACACCGGAAGAAAAACGGGGGCGCTGATGCGCCCCCGTTTTGCGTTGGTCTAGATTCCCCGGCGCCGGCCCGCCCCCCCTCCTCCGGGGCGCGCGCCTCGTTGCAGGCCAAAGTTGCTGCGCTCGCGCCGACGGTCCATCCGCATCTGTGTGACACGCTCCATGAAGTGCTCGCGCAGTTGCTGATACTGGGCGCGCTGCACCGGCGTCAGGTACCCCGACATCTCCTCATCTTGATCCTGCTCGAGCTTGAGCATGTCGCCGCGACCCCCGCGTAATCCCGCGAGCAGTTTGTTCACACTGTCCGGTTTGGCGGGAATGCCGGGACGCATCTGATTATCGAGCCCGCGCCGCCGGTCGAGCTGCTGCGCCATGATGGCCCGGCGGCGGGCACCGAACTTCTCCTGCGTGGCGCGCAGTTTGGTGGCCTGGTCGGACGTCAGCTGCAGCTCATCCTGCACCCGATCGTTGAACCGCTTTTCGATCTCCGCGCGCAACCGGCCCGCTTCCGCGGTGTCGCGCTGCTGCACGCTGTCGCGCTGCTGGGCACTGACACCCGGCACCAGCAGGACGGCGAGAGTGAGCATCCAGAGTCTCTTCATCTATTATCCCTCCAAAGAGCGCAGCACATCCCGCAGCTGCTGCGCATCGAGTTCGCGTAAATCACTGCTGTCGGGCAGTGCGGTAGAACTGCCCACGATTTCATCGAACCGCTCGAGCACGTCCTTGAGCTGCTCGGTGGTGAGATCGCCCAAATCATCGGCGACGAGATGATCGGGATGCTCGCTGTCGACGGGAACCGTCACCGTCTGTCGCACGAGCAGCCCGCCGCCCAGCAGGACGACCACCGCGGCGGCGACTCGCATCCAGTGGACTGCGATCCACGTCCGACGGCGCGCCGGCTGCCGGCGCAGCGCCGCAACGACGTTGCGCGCCGTGGCGTCGACGTCGAGCCGCTCGGCCGCCGCAGCGCCCAGGCGCTTGGCGAAATGCTCGAGTTTCGTGTCGTCGTTCATCCAATCATCTCCTTCAATCGACGTACCGCGTGGTGATAGTGCACCCGCGCCGCTCCCGGAGTCGTCCGCAACGCGGCGGCGATCTCCTCGTAATCGAGCCCCTGCTGCGCGCGGAGCAGAAAGACCTCGCGCTGCAAACGGGGCAACACCTGTAAGCCCGCCGTGAGTCTGGCTTCCACCTCGGTCGCCACGGCGTGCTCATGCGGATCACCCGTGACGTCGTGGACGCTTTCGTCGAGCGGCAGCACTTTGCGTCGTCCGGCGCGCCGCCCATAGTCCTTCAGCACGTTGCCGCCGATCGTCAGCAGCCAGGTACGGAACTGGCATTGGCCACGAAAGCGAGCCACGCCGCGAAACGCGCGAATGAATGTTTCCTGTACCAGATCGTCCACTTCGGCATCGGGCGCGCCCGCACCCGACAGATAGCGGGCCAGGGCGCGGGCGTGGCGCCCGACGAGCTCGGCCGCCGCCTGCTCATCGCCCGCCTGCCATGCCGCGATGAGGCCTGTGTCACTGGCCGTCTCGGTCCGCAGTTGAGGGTGCGCCATTTATGTCGTTCGTCAGTGGACGTGGAGAGTGGCTCAATATTAAGGCCCCGCCCGGTGTCAGGTGTCTGGTGTCAGACTCTCACCTGGCACCCGACACCAGACACGTGTCTTGCCGCAGCGAACCTTACGGAATACCTTACAGATTCGAACGATTGTTCGAAAAACATGCGACCTTACGACGAGCGTCTCGACCACCTGCTCGCCCGCGCCGCCCGGGTGTTTGCGGACAAGGGCTACCACCCCACGACCATGCGGGATTTGTCCGCCGCCAGCGGCATGTCGCTCGCGGGGATGTACTACTACGTGCGCGGCAAAGAAGACCTGCTCGCCCTCATTCAGGAGCGCTGCTTCGCGCGGGTGCTCGAGGGCGCGCGGCAGGCGGTGGCACAGGCGGCGGACCCAGAGGAGCGGCTCCAGGCCTTCATCAAGCACCATGTCGCGTTCTTCACGCAGCACATGGCGGAGATGAAAGTGCTGTCGCACGAGGCGTCGCCCAAGAGCGTCAGCGCCATCAAGCGGCGCTACGTCGATCTGTTGGAGACGATTCTGAAAGAGGCCGCGCCCGACCAGAGCGCCGTCGATCGCAGCGCCGCGACGTACATCCTCTTCGGCATGATGAACTGGATCTACAACTGGTACGACCCCGCCGGCGAGATCGATCCCGATCGGCTGGCCGATCTGATGGCGAGCATCTTCCTCGGCGGCTTCGTCGAGACTCATTCGGAGGCTAAGTAATCCATGGCGACAATGACTGAACCGCAGGTCAAGACGCTGGTCCAGTACCGCACCGAGGATGGGCTCGCCATCATCGAGCTCGACGATCCCCCGGCCAACACCTACACCTATGAGATGATGCGCCAGCTGGACGACGCCATTCTCAAGGCACGCTTCGACGACACCGTGCACGTCATCGTCATGCGCGGGCAGGGCGACAAGTTTTTCTCCGCCGGCGCGAATATCGGCATGCTGAACAAGGTGACGCCGCGCTTCAAGTACTTCTTCTGTCTCCACGCCAACGAAACGCTGAATCGCCTCGAGCAAACGCCGAAGCTCACGATCGCGGCGCTCAACGGGCACACGGTCGGCGGCGGCCTGGAAATCGCGATGGCCTGCGACCTACGCCTGGCCAAGGAAAACGCCGGCAAGATCGGGCTCCCCGAGGTGAACCTTGGCGTGCTGCCGGGCACCGGCGGCACGCAGCGGCTGGCGCGCATCGTGGGCAAGCCGCTGGCCATCGAGCTGATGGTGAAGGGGGAGCTGTTCTCGTTCGATCGCGCCAAGGAGATCGGGCTCGTGAACGAGATTCTCGACGCCAAGACCTACTGGGAGCAGGTCCTGCTGTACGCCAAGCAGTTCTGCCCGCCGCATAAGGCCTCGAAGGCGGTTGGGCTCATCAAGCGTGCCGTGCAGTCGGGTGCCGAGGTGCCGTTCGAATCGGGGCTGGCAATCGAGCGCGAGCTGCAGCAGCAGCTCTTCCAGAGCGACGACGCCAAGGAAGGCATCGCGGCCAGTCAGGAAAAGCGGATGGCGGAGTTCAAGGGGAAGTGAAGACCGACCTCTTCATTAATAACGAGTGGCGGCCGGCCACCTCGGGAAAGCGCTTCCCGGTCGAGAATCCCGCTACGGAAGAGAACCTGGCCGACGTTGCCGCCGGCGACGCCGCCGACGTGGACAATGCGGTCCGTGCCGCGAAAGCGTGTTTCGAATCAGCGGCATGGCGCGACCTGTCGGGCCGCAAGCGCGGGAAGCTGCTGTTCAAGGCCGCGGATCTGCTCGAGGCACGGCTCGATGAAGTCGCCAAGCTCGAGACCGCGCAGAACGGCAAGACGCTGTTCGAGTCGAAGATCGAGATCGGGATGGCGATCAACACGCTGCGGTATTACGCGGGCTGGGCGGACAAGATCGTCGGCGACACGTTGCCGGTGGACGGGCCCTTCTTCACCTACACGCTGCGCGAGCCGATCGGCGTCGTAGGCGCGATCGTGCCGTGGAATTTCCCCCTCAACATCGCGAGCTGGAAATTCGCTCCAGCCCTCGCCGCGGGCTGTACCGTCGTGTTGAAGCCCGCCTCCGAGACTCCCCTCACCGCCCTGCTGTTCGCCGAAATCGCGCTCGCAGCCGGACTGCCGGCCGGGGCGTTCAACGTCGTGCCGGGCGGCGGTTCGACTGCGGGCGCGGCATTGGTCCGTCACCCCGACGTCGACAAGATCTCGTTTACGGGCTCGACGGAGGTTGGCCGCCAGGTCATGAAGATGGCGGCAGGGACGAACAAGCGCGTGACGATGGAGCTGGGCGGCAAGAGTCCCAACATCATCTTCGCCGACGCCGACTTGAAGGCGGCGGTGCGCGGCGCGCAGACCGGCATCTTCTACGGCAAGGGCGAAGTCTGCGCCGCCGGCTCGCGCCTGCTTGTCGAGAAGTCAGTCCATCAACCGGTGATCGAGCAGCTCGCCGAGGGCGCCAAGAAGCTCACGCCGGGTGACCCGCTCGATAAAAACACGCGGCTCGGCGCCCTCGTGTCGAAGAAACAGCAGGAGACTGTGCTCTCCTACATCAAGAAGGGTGTCGATGAGGGAGCGCAGCTCGTCGCCGGCGGCAAAGCGGCGAAGCCCAACGGCAAAGGCTACTACGTCGAGGCGACGGTGTTCGACGGCGTGCGGCCCGAGATGACGATCGCGCGCGAAGAGATATTCGGCCCGGTGCTCGCCGTGCTCACGTTCGCTGATTTCGATCAGGGCGTGGCGCTCGCGAATCAGACGATTTACGGGTTAGCCGCCGGCATCTGGACGAAGGACATCCAGAAGGCGCATCGCGCGGCGAAGGCGATCCGTGCGGGCACGGTCTGGATCAACTCGTACAATTCCTACGACTCGGGCGCGCCGTTCGGTGGGTTCAAGGCTTCCGGATTTGGCCGTGATCTGGGGCGCGAGGCGCTGGACGGCTATCTGGAAACCAAGACCGTGTGGGTCGGATTGTGACAGACGCATTCATCTCCGTCGCCCTGCGAACGCCCGTCGGCAAGCACGGCGGCTCGTTGGCGGGCGTGCGGCCGGATGATCTTGCGGCTGTCCCCATCACAGCGGTCGTCGATCGAGCGGGCATCGATCCCGCGTCAATCGACGACGTGATTCTCGGCTGCGCGAACCAGGCGGGTGAAGACAACCGCAATGTCGCCCGCATGGCGTTGCTGCTCGCGGGACTGCCGGTGGCGGTGCCGGGGCAGACCGTGAACCGGTTGTGCGGTTCCGGACTGCAAGCGGTCGCGAGTGCGGCGCAGGCGATCAAAGCCGGTGAAGGCAAAACCTTCGTCGCCGGCGGCGTCGAAAGCATGACGCGCGCGCCGTACGTCATGCTCAAGCCGACTGAGCCATTCAGTCGAAAAACGCCTGAGGTTGCCGATACGACCGTCGGCTGGCGGTTCGTCAATCCCCGCATGAAGAAGGAATGGACCATCTCGCTCGGTGAGACCGCGGAAGTCGTCGCCGAGCGTTACAAGATCAGTCGCGCGGAGCAGGACGCATTCGCGGTCGAGAGCCAGAGGCGCGCCGAGAACGCACTGAAGGCGTGTGTGTTCACAAATGAGCTGGTTCCGGTGACGTTGCCGGACGGCTCCGTTTTCTCCAAGGACGAGTATCCGCGCGCGGGGACGACCATCGATGCCGTGGCGAAGCTAAAGCCGGCGTTCAAGAAGGATGGCACGGTCACCGCGGCCAGTTCGAGTGGGATCAACGATGGCGCGGCCGCGCTGCTCGTGACGGGCGGGCGGGCCGGCGGGCCGCCGGTCGGCGAACCGCTCGCGCGAATTGTGACGACTGCTGTCGCGGGTGTGGATCCGAGCTGCATGGGGCTGGGTCCGATTCCAGCGACGCAGAAGGCGCTCCAACGCGCCGGTCTCACGATCGATCAGATCGGTCTGGTGGAGCTCAACGAGGCATTCGCTGCACAGGCCATCGCCTGCATTCGTGAGCTGAAGCTGGATCCCGAGAAGGTCAACATCTACGGTGGCGGGATCTCACTCGGTCATCCACTCGGCTGCACCGGCGCCAAACTGGTGACGACGCTGGTCCATGCCCTGCACCGGACGCACGCGCGCTATGGTCTGGTCACGATGTGCATCGGCGTCGGCCAAGGCATCGCGATGATCGTGGAGCGCGTCTGATGGCCGCGTACGAGCGGGTCCTCGTCGAGATCAACGACCACGTGGGTACGGTCACGCTCAACCGGCCCGATAAAGCGAACGCCTTCGATCCCGACATGTGCGATGATCTGCTCGAGGCACTCCGCATGCTCTCGAACGCCGATCAAGTGCGCGTCCTGGTGATCACTGGCGCGGGCAAGGCCTTTTGCGCCGGTGCCGATCTCGGCGTTCTCGGTACACAGGGCGAACAGCTCGTCAAAGCCGGCAAGGACATCGCCCTCACCATTCGCAACGCGCCCAAACCCGTACTGGCGGCCGTGAACGGCGCCGCGGCGGGCGGTGGTGCCAACCTCGCGCTCGCGTGCGACTACCGTGTCGCCTCGGATGACGCGTCGATTGGGCAGGTCTTCCACAAGCTCGGTCTCGGGCCGGATTGGGGCGGCAGCTATTTCCTGCCCCGGCTCACCAGCATCTCGACGGCGCTCGAGCTGGTGTGGAGTGCGCGCATGGTGCCGGCGGCCGAGGCCGCGCAGCTCGGGTTGTTCGATCGTGTGGTGCCGCACACCGCGCTCACGGCGGAGACGAACGCACTCGCGCAGCGCTGGGCCGGCATGGCGCCGCTGGCTGTGCGCAAGGCGAAGGCGGCGCTGTATCGCTCCTTGCACAGCACGCTCGAGGACATGCTCGACCTGGAAATCGCAGACCAACAGGCACTCTTTGCCACTCCCGAAGCCCGTCAACTGATAAGGAATCGCTGATGGTCCGCA
>DASZCG010000270.1:0-3002 GCA_035943355.1 Gemmatimonadales bacterium | reverse complement strand
CGCTCCGCCGAAATCACGGATACGCGCATCAGGCCGACGCCATTTTCTTGGCCTGGGCGATCACGTCTTCGATCCCGCCTTGCATGTAGAACGCCTGCTCGGGGAGCTGGTCGAATTCACCCGCGACCACCCGCTCGAACGACGCGATGCTGTCCTCGAGCTTCACGTATTTGCCTTCGAGCCCGGTGAACTGCGAGGCGACGAAGAACGGCTGCGACAGGAATCGCTGCACCCGCCGCGCCCGGCCGACCAGCCGCTTGTCTTCCTCGGACAGCTCGTCCATTCCCAGAATCGCGATGATGTCCTGCAGATCCTTGTAGCGCTGCAGAATGCGCTGCACCTCGACCGCGACCTTGTAGTGACGGTCGCCGAGATACTGCGCGTCGAGAATGCGGCTGGAGGACGACAGCGGGTTCACCGCGGGATAGATGCCCAGCTCGACGATCGCGCGATCGAGCACCACGGTGGCGTCGAGGTGCGAGAATGCCGTCGCGGGCGCCGGGTCGGTCAGGTCGTCGGCCGGCACGTAGATCGCCTGCACCGACGTGATCGATCCTTTCTTCGTGGAGGTGATGCGCTCCTGCAGCTCACCCATTTCGGTCGCGAGCGTCGGCTGATAGCCGACCGCCGACGGCATTCGCCCGAGCAACGCCGACACTTCGGAGCCCGCCTGCGTGAACCGGAAAATGTTGTCGATGAAGACCAGCACGTCCTGACCTTCGATGTCGCGGAAGTACTCGGCGACCGTCAACCCGGAGAGACCGACGCGCAGGCGCGCGCCGGGCGGCTCGTTCATCTGGCCGTAGATCAGCGCGACGTTCTCGAGAATGTGCGCTTCCTTGAACTCGAGATACAGATCGTTGCCTTCGCGCGTCCGCTCACCGACGCCGCAGAACACAGACTTCCCGCCGTGCGCCTTGGCGACGTTGTTGATCAGCTCCTGAATGACGACGGTCTTGCCGACGCCGGCGCCGCCGAACAAGCCGATCTTGCCGCCTTTCACGAACGGCGCGATCAGATCGACGACCTTGATGCCGGTCTCGAACACCTGCGTCTTCGGCTCCAGGTCGACGAATTTCGGCGTGCCGCGATGGATGGGCCAGCGCTCGGCGTCCTGCGGAATCGGCGCGCCTTCGTCCACCGGTTCGCCGATCACGTTGAGGATGCGGCCGAGGGCCGGCTTACCGACCGGCACCGTGATCGGCCGGCCGGTGTCGACCGCCTCCATGCCGCGCACCACGCCGTCGGTCGAGCTCATCGCGACCGCGCGAATTTGATTGCGCCCGATGTGCTGCTCGACTTCGGCGACGAGCCGACCGCTCTCGAGGGTGACGGTGATCGCGTTGTAGAGCTCGGGAAGGTGCTCCGGTTCGAACTCGACGTCGAGCACGGGGCCGATGACCTGAACGACCTTGCCGACGGCTAGCTTCTGCTCCGCAGTCTTCGTTGCCATGTGTGTCCTAGCCTTTGAGAGCTTCCGCGCCACCAACAATCTCGGCGAGCTCTTGCGTGATCTGAGCCTGGCGCGCGCGATTGAACGTGCGCTGCAAAATGGTGAGCATGTCGTTGCCCGCGTCGGTTGCATTCTTCATCGCCGTACGCCGCGCACCGTGCTCGGCCGCCGCGGTCTCGACGAGCGCGCGATAAAACTGGTTGGTCACATACAAGGGGAGCAGCTCCTGCAGAATTCCCTCGGCGGACGGCTGGAGAATGTAGGTGAACGCCGTCGTTGCGTGACCGCCCAACCGCCGCTGCTCGGGCGGGGTCACCGGAAGTACGCGCAGCGTTGTCGGTGGAGTAGACACTGCGCTGTTGAACTTCGCATACACGATGTCGACCGCATCGAGGTCGCCTGTGGCAAAACGATCCATCAACGGAGCGGCGAGCTCGATGGCATGCTCGTGCGTCGGCTTGTCGCCAATGTCGATGCGTTGCGATGCGATGCTGCGCTTGGTGAATCTGAAGAAGCTCACGCCCTTCTTGCCGACGAGATGGAGCTCGGTGTGTGTATCCTGGGCCTCCAGCTCTTCCAGCCGGCGGCGCGCTTCGCGAATCAGGTTGGAATTGAACGCGCCGCAGAGACCGCGATTCGACGTGATCAGCAGTAGCGCCGCGCGCCGCACGCCGGGCCCGCGCGCGCTCTTGCCCGGTTGCCTGAGCAGCGGAAAACGCTCGGCGAGCTCGGGGGAGTACAGCTCCCCGATCACCTCGGCGAGCGCCTGCGCGTAGGGCCGCGCGCCCACGACGCGATCCTGGGCGCGCTTCAGCTTCGACGTGGAGACGAGCTCCATCGTCTTCGTGATCTTGCGCGTGTTCTGGACCGAGCGGATGCGCCGCTTGAGCTCGCGGGGCTTCGCCATTAGAGCGCCTTGTACTCCTCGATCGCCTTGCGGAGGCGGCCACTCACATCGTCCGCCAGCGCCCGGCGCGTCCGGATCTCCTCCGCGATTGCGGGGTGCTGCGCGACGATGAACTCGTGCAGCCCCTTCTCCCACTCCTTGATTTTGGGCACGTCGACGTCGTCGAGCAGGCCGGTGGTCACCGCAAAGATGATGATCACCTGCTGCTCGACCGGCATCGGTTGGTACTGCGGCTGTTTCAGCACTTCCACGACCCGCGCGCCGCGCGCCAGCTGGCGCTGAGTCGCGGGATCGAGCTCCGAGCCGAACTGCGCGAAGGCTTCGAGCTCGCGGTACTGCGCGAGATCGAGGCGCAGCCGCCCGGCGACCTGCTTCATCGCCTTGATCTGCGCGTTACCGCCGACCCGGCTGACCGAAATGCCCGCGTTCACCGCCGGGCGCACATTCGAGTAGAACAGGTCGGTCTCGAGGAAGATCTGGCCGTCGGTGATCGAGATGACGTTCGTCGGGATGTAGGCCGACACGTCGCCAGCCTGCGTCTCGATGATCGGCAACGCGGTGAGCGAGCCGCCCGGCTTGAAGATCGTCTTGCCGTCGACGACGGACGGATCCTCGCTCAGCTTCGCCGCACGCTCGAGGAGG
>DASZCG010000269.1:0-1928 GCA_035943355.1 Gemmatimonadales bacterium | reverse complement strand
CCCCCCCCCCCCCCCCCCCCCCCCCCACCAGTCCTCAGCGACGGCTCGCACCAAATCGGCCAGACTCACCAGGTCTTTCAGGTCAACCACCTCCGCCGGCGAGTGTGAGTAGCGCAGCGGCCACCCCATCGCCACGTCGACGACGCCGTACGGCGTGAACGTCGAGCCGTCGTTGCCGCCGTTCGTTGTCCCGATTTGCAGCGCGATGTTGCGGGCGCGCGCGATCTGGGCCAGCGAATCGACGTAGGCCGGGGGAGTAATCGAGGAGTTGTCGAGCACGCGCGCCACGGCGCCCGCGCCGAGCGGCGCGACGGCAAAGTTGGGCAGCTCGAGCGGCGAATCCGCCGAGACGAAGGTGTCGATCGCGTGTACCCGCCGAACGGTTGTTCCGAGCTGGTGCGCGACCGCGGCCGCACCCTCCAGCCCGATTTCCTCGCGGACGCTGAACACAAAGATGACGGGATGCTTGAGCTTGGCGCGATCGAGCCGGCGCAGCGCGAGGATCAGCGCAGCGCATCCCATGCGATCGTCAAAGGACCGGCCTGTCGCGCGCGTCCCGGCGAGCCGCACGTATTGCTTGGGCATCGTGATCGTCTGACCGATGGCGACGCCCAACGACTCCGCGCCGGCGCGCGTCGTGGCGCCGACGCTGACGCGGAGCGGCGCGGGAGCGCGACGCGTGAGCCCGGAGTCGCGCGGCAGAAAGATGCCGGGGATGTCGCCATGATCGCCGTGAATCAGCGCGGGCTTGGCCTCGAATAAAGAAGCGAAGAAGCCGCCCCGATTGCGCAGCGCGAGCGAGCCGTCGGCGAGGATCGAGTCGATCCGGAAGCCGATCTCGTCCATGTGCGCGACAATCACGACCGGCCCTCCATCACCCTGACCAACGCGCACCCAGAGATTCCCGGCTGTGTCTGTTTGTGTAGACACTCCGGGCAAGAGACGCTTCACGACCTCGCGAACCGGTGCCTCGGCGCCCGAGACGCCATAGCTCTCGACGAGCTGCGCGAGCACCGTTTGTGCCTCGGCGATTCGGGTCGAATCCTGACCTGCAAGTCGGCACGTCGGCACGGCGACAAGCAGGCCTGCCACGATGAGTGCCGACGTGCCGACCTGCGGACGTGTGGCTCTCATGGCTGACGTCCTATCCATTTCACGACATCCGCCACCAGCGCGTCCACATCGCTCACCGCGACGGTCTCGACCGCAGTGTCGCCGTACTTCACCGGCAGCGAGACCTGGCGACTGTCATCGAAGGGACCCTGGAGGTTCTTCACCGTATTCAGGCCGGCGGTGTCGGCGTACAAGCCCTGAACCGTGAACGCGACCACGACGCTGCCGTGCACGCGTGGTTTGGACAGCGCGGCAGCTGCCAGCGCGGCGCAGGCGGAACGCCGGCCCGCGGTCGGCGCCGCGATCAGCCCCTTGCCGTACCGGATCGGACGCTTGGTCAGCGAGACGGGGGTGAGCGCGTCGATGCCGAGTGCCAGCACCTGGTCGCGCGACGTCGCGCCCACGTCGATGTAAGCATTGTCCACCGTAAAGGGGGGATCGTTCAGCGTGGGGCGGCCGCGCGTCAGATGGGTCGATCGCACCGCGACGACGCCCGGAACGGGTCCCCGGCGGCCGAACAGTGTGACCCGATGGCCCTCGAGCTGCTGATCGAACAGCGGATAGAGTCTCCCGCCGCCGCCCACGCGGCGCAGCATGAGGTATCCGTCGTCCGTGATGTTGCCGACGACATAACCGATCTCATCGATAGAGCAGGAGATCAGCCGCCTGGGGGTTCCGTTGCCGAGCTTCAGCGTGACGTTGCCGGTGCGGTCGCGTGCGCTGCCTGGTACGAGAGCCAGCAAGCTGTCGGTCATGGCCTGCTCGTAGCCCGTCACGGCGGTCATCGCGGAGAAACGGACGGCAAGGCTCTCGGC
>DASZCG010000268.1:0-1979 GCA_035943355.1 Gemmatimonadales bacterium | reverse complement strand
CTGGCGGGCAGGCGGTCGGAGAGGCTGCCCGTGCGCCCGCGGACCCGACACCGGAGGCCAGTACATGACTGCGAAGCTCCCTCAGGATGCGGTGCTGTTAGTCATCGACGTCCAAAATGGGATGGACGTCTACGCCGAGCGGTATAACCGCAACAATCCCGATCTCGAGCGGAACATCGCCCGCCTGCAAACCGCCTGGCGCGAGAGCGGGCGCCCGATCGTGCACGTGCAGCACCTGTCGCGCGAGCCCCAGTCGCCGTTGCGGCCGGGACAGCCCGGCGTCGAGATCAAAGCAGAGGTGACGCCTCTTCCCGGTGAACTGGTGGTCCAGAAGTCTGTCAGCAGCGCGTTCATCGGCACGACGCTCGAAGAGAATCTGCGGCACCGCGGCGTAACGACCTTGGTGGTGGTCGGTATGCAGACGAACATGTGCGTATCTACCACGGTGCGGATGGCAGGGAACCTCGGCTTCACGACTTACGTCGTGTCCGATGCCACGGCGACGTTCGACAACACGGGACCGGATGGAAAGCGCTACGGGTCTGAGCTGCTGCACAACGTCGCCCTCGCCGACTTGCACGGCGAGTTCTCGACCGTCGTCGACACAAGAACGGTTCTGGAGAATGCATCATGAAACCCCGCGCGGTCAACCTGGCCGATATGTTCGGTCAGTTTCAGGACCACTGGAGTCCCAAGATCGTCGGCGAAGTGAATGACAGCCTCGTCAAGCTGGTGAAGCTCAAGGGCGAGTTCGTGTGGCATCATCACGAGAAGGAAGACGAGCTGTTCCTCGTGGTCACGGGCAAGCTGCGCCTCAAATTGCGGGACAAGGATCTCGTGCTCGGGCCGGGAGAGTTCGCGATCATTCCGCACGGCGTCGAGCACCTGCCGGTGGCCGAAGAGGAGACGCACGTGCTCCTGTTCGAGCCCAAATCCACGCTGAACACGGGAAACATCCGCAATGAGCGCACGGTCGCCACACTCGACCAGCTCTAAGGTGAGCCCTGCGTCGAGCACCACGACGTCATCGCCGGAGATCAGCCTCGACCCCGTGGATGAGCGCGGGTGGGAAGAGCTGCGGCTCCTGGGTCACACGATGGTCGACGAGATGCTCGAGTTCCTGCGCACGGCGCGCGAGCGTCCGGTGTGGCGTCCCGTGCCCGCCGAGGTGCGCAGGCGGCTAGCGGGTCCCGTGCCACGCGAGCCGACTCCCGCGGGCGTGGTCTACGAAGAGTTCAAGCGCGACGTGCTGCCCTATCCCACCGGCAACATCCATCCGCGCTTCTGGGGTTGGGTGATCGGCACCGGCACGCCGCTCGCCATGCTCGCCGACATGCTGGCCTCGGGGATGAATCCGCAGGTCGCCGAGTTCGACGATTCGTCGGCCGTGGTCGAGAATCAGGTGATCGGCTGGCTCGTCGAGCTCCTCGGCATGCCCGCCGGCACCCACGGGCTACTGGTCTCCGGCGGCTCGATGGCCAACCTGGTGGGCCTCGCAGTGGCGCGGAACGCGCGCGCGGGGTTCGATGTCCGCGAACGGGGCTTGCAGAACGGCGGAGCACCGCCGCTCGCGGTCTATGCCTCTACGGAAACCCATTCGTCGGTGCGGAAGGCGGTCGAGCTGCTCGGCCTGGGCCACGAGGGGCTGCGCAGCGTACCCGTCACGGCCGATTTCACAATCGACCTGGGCGCGCTGCGCCAAACGATCGCCGCCGACACGGCCCGGGGCCGCCGGCCGATCTGCATCGTGGGGAACGCCGGCACCGTCAACACCGGTGCGACGGACGACTTACGCGCCCTGGCAAAGATCGCTCGCGATGAGGGCCTGTGGTTCCACGTCGACGGCGCCTTCGGCGCGCTCGCGGCGCTGGTGCCCGATCTGCGCCCGCTCGTCGCCGGCCTCGAGCAGGCGGATTCCGTCGCGTTCGACCTGCACAAGTGGCTGTACATGCCGTATGAGGCCGGGTGCACGCTGGTGC
>DASZCG010000267.1:0-14202 GCA_035943355.1 Gemmatimonadales bacterium | reverse complement strand
GCCGTGATCACGGCGGGCAAGACGCTATTGGCCGGCACCGTGTAGAAGCCGGGTTTTAGCACGCCGCCACTCACGGCGAGACTGATCAGCGGGCGCACGTGCACCACCGGATTTCTGATGTATTGGCCGATCTGCACGGTCAGGAACGGCTCCAGCTCAGAACGCAGCACAGCCCGCAGCGACAGGACACCCACACCAGGCAGTGTCACTTCCTGGTTGGTCCCCACGGTGAACGTATCCGAGAGCTGCTGCTCGGGCGTCTTGACCGGCGGGAGGCCCGGGCCGGCCATGACGCCCATGACGGGACCCGGGTCCTCCACCGTGACCAGCAACCGGTCGCCGACGCGGAAGTCTCCGTCTGCAAGCCGTTGCTGCACGTATGTGGTCTCGCCGCGCAGGACATCCTCCGACATACCGCCGCGCTTTGGCGTCAGCGCCTGCTCGCGGAGCTGACCGAGATAGCGCTCGAGCTCGGGTCGCGTGACCAGCAGGCGGTGAGATGGCGGCTGTTGGACGTTTTTTTGCGCAGCGACAGTCCCGTGGAAAGCCAGGACAGCACCCGCAGAGAGAGCGATCAGTGACAGAGGACGCATGGTGTTACTCCGGTGCTCGCATGAGTCGCGAAGCGGGTTGTTCGTCTCGCGCTTCGTAACCCTCGAGGTAGTACGAGTAGTAGCGATAGCGGCTGCCGCGCACGTCGTTCAGTACCGCACCGAGCACGCGGATGGGGAGGTGCGTCAGCACCTCGAGTTTGTTCTGGGCCATTTCCCGATCGCTGTAGCCTGACCGCAGCACGAGCACCATCGCGCCCGTCGCCGTGCCGAGGGCGAGAGCATCCACGCCGGCGGCGAGCGGCGGGCTGTCGACGATCACCGCATCGTAGTTGGGCCGCAGCTCGGCCAGCAGTCGCGGCAATGGAGCCGAGCTCACGAGGACCGGGGCCACCTGGGTGCGGGTCCCCGACGGCAGGAACGACAGTGTGCGGTACGTGGTCGACTGGATGGCCTGGGCGACGGGGACCTTGCCCATCAGCACGTCGACGAGTCCCGGTAACCGCGGGGCTTTCAGTGTGCGATGCAAAACACCCTTGCGCACATCCCCATCGATGAGGAGGGTGCGGTAGCCGGCATCCGCGAATGCCACCGCGACGTTCGACGCCACGAACGACTTGCCGTCGCTGTGACCAGGACTGGTCACCGTAACGACCGTCGGTCCGGCACCGTGCGCATGCAGCAGGTTGAGCCGGATCGCGCGTAAGGCTTCGACCGCCTCGAGCGCGCCCGCCTTTGCGCGACCGTTGCCATTGCGCTCGAGATGCGGCACGACGCCGAGGATGTTGAGTCCGAGGGCGCCGGTCACTTGCTCGGGATACTGCACGCGGTTGTCCGCCTGATCGAGGACGACCGCTCCTGCAATGCCGGCGCTGATCCCGCCCAGCACCGCGAGCGCGATGAGGATCTTTCCCCAGCTGGCTGCCGGGTCCTCCGGCTGTACGGCGGGATCGATGAGCCGCACGTCGGGGATCGCACTGACCTCCGCGAGCCGCGCTTCCTGGTAGCGGGCCGTCAGGCTGGCAACGGCCTGGTCGCGCAGGGTGACTTCACGCACCAGCCGTTCTTCTTCGACGGCGAGCGGCGGAATGCGCCGCAGCCCGGTCGAGGCGGTGTTGATGCGCTGGCCAAGCTCGCTCTCGCGCAACGCGAGCTCGCGCGCGAGCTGCGTCGCGAGCGAGGGAATCGTCTGGTGCTGCAACGTTTTGGTATCGGCCGCGATCCGTTGCACCGCCGGGCTGGCATCCGTGTAGCGGGCCCGGATGGCCCGGAGCTCCGCCTGCTTACTCGTCAAATCCCGCAGCGCCTGCGCGAGCTCGGTGGACTTCTGGACCGAACCGATCATCGTCAGGGCGTCCACCGCGAGCTCGGAATCGGAGGCCTGCGCGAGAATCCGCTCGATGGCCGCACCGTCGCGCCGCAGCTCCTCGCGGTTGACCTTCATATCGAACAGCCCGGCGAACACCGGGTCGCGCGGGAACTGCATGTTGGGCGCGATCGACGCGGTGCCCTCGGTGTACTCCGTGACCGCGGACATGCGGAACTGCTTGAGCTCCGTCTCCGCGGACGTGAGCTCCGTCCGCGCCTTGTCCAGCTGGCCTCCCAGGATGCCCGTCAGCTCCGTCAGACTCTGACGCTTCAAATCGGCCGCCGCGGCGACGAATCGCTGCCCAACGGTGTTCACGATGTCCGTGACCTGCAGCGGGTCGTCACCCGCGAGCTCGAGCCGCAGGAAATTCCCGTCCACATCGAGGCTCGTCTTGAGATGCTTGCCGAGTTTCCGTGCGGCTTCGTACGGGGCGTCCACGTCGAATTCCACCCGGCGCCCCGGCGTCAGTTTGTCCGCGGGCGGCGTCCAGAGAAATCCCAGCGCGCCGCCTACCGGCTCACCGGTGGCGCCGTGCTGCAGCTCGGTCTTGTGCTTGTCCTGGAGCGCAAAGCGGTGTCCCGTCGCGTCGATCACCAGGTAGTACCTGCCCGGCCGGATCCTTTCAGCCGCGCGGAATGTGGTAAACAGGTCCGAGTCGGCCGGTTGGCGCGGCGTCAGGTACAGTTGCCGGTCGCGTACCACTTCCTCGAGGACGACGTTCGTGCGCAGCAGATCCGTCCATCCCGTGGAGATCGGCAGCTGGCCGGACCAGATCGGCCCCTCATCGCGCACCGCGGGATGCGCCGCAATCGAGATCCACACGGTGGCCCGGGCCACATACTCCGGTGCCAGCACGAAGCTCGCGCCAACGCCGGCGGCGCTGGCGAGCAGGGTGACGCCCAACACGAGCCACTTGTAGCGCAGCGCCGCAGCGAGATAGCGTCGCCACTCGGCGAGCGGCGGCGGCTCTTGGGCGGCGGGCGCGATGCTGGTAGTACGGGTGCCCTGTGTTTGGAGTACGGTTGTGGTCGTGCGCGCGTCGTTCTCCGGACGCGGCGAAGGCAGTTCTCCCGTCATGACACTTTGTGCATTCCCGGCATACCAATTCCCTATATCCTGTTGGCGTGTGGTTGCTCGCGCGATCGGTCCGGCAAAACGGAAGATGCTGGTGCAAGCTTGATACCGTTGGCCGGCGTGCGTGCCGGAGCCGCAACCCGCCCCCCTACGCGGGGATGCGACGCTGCGGCGTGAGCGGGCGCAAGGTAGTTATGTGCCCTGTAACACAATTGCGACAAGGTTGAATGTCACGCCGAGAAGAGTGCCGTGTCCGGAGCGCAGCTATGGACCTGGACGGCGGCACTAAATTCGCTAACATACGTGCCCGCGCCACCCGTGGGCCCTAGCACCTGTTGCAGCGCACCATTCCCCCAGCGCACGCGTCGAACGACGCGTCGTTGTCGGGACCAAGTCGGAGACAGAATGCAGAGCTCCTCGACCCTCGGCGTGACCCCCCCGTCCCGCCGGACCAACGGCACCGCCGCGTCGGAGGTGTCGCGACTCCTGCCGATCGATGCGGCAACGAAGACGAGCGTGCGCATTCTCGTCATCGATGACGAGCGCACCCTGCGCGACAGCTGTGCGACGGCGCTGCGATTCGAGGGCTATCAGGTCGAGACCTGCGGCCGCGGTGAAGAGGCGCTCGAGACACTGCAGCGGCGTGCCTTCGACATCGTGCTCATCGATCTGTACATGAGCGGCGTGCCGGGCATGCAGCTGCTCGCTGCGGCGCTCACCGCGAATGCCGACGCGATCGTGATCGTCGTGACCGGCAAGCCGACGGTGGAGACGGCGCTCGAGACGTTGCGGGCCGGCGCGTGGGATTATCTCCCCAAGCCGTTCACCGGGAGCCAGCTGCAGGTGCTGGTCGGCCGCGCGACGCACACCGTGCTCGTCGGCCGCGAGACCCGGGCGTTGCGCGAGTCCGGCGCCGATGAATCCGCGAACGAGGAGACCCCGGTGTTGGGCGTCGCGCCGGCGTGTCGCGACGCGATTGCCCTTGCCCGCCGTGTCGCGACAACCGACGCGTCGGTGTTCATCACTGGCGAGAGCGGCAGCGGCAAGGAGATGATTGCGCAATTCATCCACCGCCAGAGCCGGCGGGCGAGCCGCCCCCTCATCGCGGTGAACTGCGCGGCGCTCCCCGAGGCCCTGCTGGAATCGGAAATGTTCGGCCACGTGAAAGGCGCGTTCACCGGCGCCGTCCGCGACAAACCCGGCCTGCTCGAGGCGGCGCACGGCGGCACGATGTTCCTGGACGAGCTCATCGAAATGTCCAAGCCGATCCAGGCGAAGCTGCTGCGCGTGATTCAGGACGGCGTCGTCCGCCGCGTCGGCAGCGAACAGACCGACGCGGTCGTGAACGTGCGGTTCATCGCCGCGACCAACGGCGATCCGGAGACTGCCGTGCGTCAGGGCGTCCTGCGCGACGACCTCTATTACCGGTTGCGCGTCGTGCCGATCCGGGTGCCCTCCCTGCGCGAGCGCACGGAGGACATTCCCGTGCTGGCGACGCATTTCCTCGAGCAGTACTGGCGCCGCCATCGCAATCCGGACGAGCCCCTGCCGACCTACAGCAAGGCCGCGTTGTGGGCGATGCGCGCGCATCCCTGGCCCGGCAACGTGCGCGAGCTCCAGAATGTGATCGAGCACGCCGTGGTGATGCTGGAGCCCGGCGCGGAAATCGGCGTCGACGACATCCCGTTCATCTACGAGGGACGCAGCGACGACGAGCTGCTCACCGCCGCCACCGACCAGCCGGCGGACGACGACGGCTATTACGCGGGCCGCGACCGGCTGCTCGCGGCGTTCGACAAGCGCTACCTCACGCGCGTCGTGATCCGCGCCGGCGGCAACCTGTCGAAGGCGGCCCGGCTCGCCAAAGTCGATCGCACCACGTTCTACCGCTTGATGGAGCGTCACGGCCTGCAGCGCGATCTGCTGGCCGGCCCCGACAAGTAAGTCCCGCGGCACCGCCCGGCGGGGCCCCCGCCCGCGCCCTCCCACGCGCGCGCCCAGCGCGCGCGTGGCGTCGCAGAATGCCCGCGCAGTTGTAACGCGCGCGCGGCACACGGCCTCGTGTCTCACGCGCATCACACGCCGTAACCCGTTTGATCACACGACATCGTCGGCGGCGCACTGGTTGCTTCTGGTACTGCGGCAACCAACGACGACGAGGCCATGGCGATTCCGGCAAATCTGACGACGTCTGCTCCCGCGGCAGCGCCTTCCGCCCCCGCGGCGCGGCGTGACTTTCTCCCGTTTTCACCCCCGCTCATCGGCGAAGAAGAAATCGCCGAGGTGATCGATACTCTCCGGTCCGGCTGGATCACCACCGGACCGAAGACGAAGCGCTTCGAGCAGGATTTCGCCGCCTTTGTCGCAGCACCGCCAGGCGGCTCACTGGCGCTCAATTCCTGCACGGCCGCGCTGCACACGGCGCTCGTCACGGTGGGGATCGAGCCGGGCGCCGAGGTCATCACGACGCCGATGACCTTCGCGGCGTCCGTGAATGTGATCGAGCACGTGGGGGCACGACCCGTCTTGGTCGATGTCGAGCCGGATACGTTGAACATCGACCCCGCGCGTGTCGCGGCGGCCGTCACGCCGCGCACGCGCGCCGTCCTGCCGGTCCACTTCGCCGGCCCCCCGGTGGCGCTCGACGAGATCAACGAGATCGCGCGCGCCCATCAGCTCACCGTGATCGAGGACGCGGCCCACGCCCTCCCCGCGAGCTATCGCGGGCGGCGGATCGGATCGGGCACCAATCCGGCGGCGTTCAGCTTCTACGCGACCAAGAACCTCACGACCGGCGAGGGCGGCATGCTCACCGGCGAGGCAGCGTTCGTCGAGCGGGCGCGCATCGTCGCGCTGCACGGCATGAGTCGCGACGCCTGGAAGCGCTACGACCGGGGCGGCCACTGGTTCTATGAAGTCGTCTTGCCGGGCTTCAAGTACAACATGCCCGACATCCAGGCGGCGCTCGGACTGTGGCAGCTGCGCAAACTCGCCGGCTTTCAGGAGCGGCGCCGTGCCGTAGTGCGAGCCTACGACGCAGCGTTCGGCGACAACGACGCCCTCGAGCTGCCGGCGCGCCGCGCCGAGGTCGAGCACGCCTGGCATCTCTACGTACTGCGACTCCGGCCGGAGGCGCTCACCATCAGCCGCGACGCGTTCATCGAGGAGCTGCGGCTGCGCAATATCGGCACCTCGGTCCACTTCATCCCGATCCACATGCACCCCTTCTATCGCGCGAAATACCAGTACCGGCCCGACAGCTTCCCGATCGCGTTCGGCAACTACGAGCGCATGCTGAGCCTGCCGCTGAATCCGCGGCTCACCGACGGCGACGTGACCGACGTCATCGAGGCCGTGCTCGACGTCGTGCGGCGGTACCGCCGATGAACGCGCTCGCCGTTCCCGCCCAGCAACCGCGCCGCGTGTTGGCGATCGCCGCGCATCCCGACGACGAAGTCCTGGGGTGCGGCGGCACGCTGGCGCTGCATGCCCGCGCCGGAGACGAGGTCACGGCCGTCATTGCATGTGAAGGAGAGTCACTGCGGTACGGCCCCGGCGGGGTGGGGCAACCGCAGCATATCCGGCGCGCCGCCGAGGTCCTCGGGCTGGTCGAGTCCCGCCAGCTGGGCTTCCCGGATCAGCGGCTCGACACGCTGTCACTCGTCGAGCTGATCACGCCCCTGGAGCGCGTCGTTCGTGACGTACAGCCGTCCGTCGTCTACTGCCAGTTCGGGAGCGATGCCAACCGCGACCACGAGCTGTTGTTCCGCGCGGCGCTGGTGGCCACCCGGCCGCTCGAATCGTTCATCGAGGCCGTGTACGTCTTCGATACGGCGAGCAGCACGGAATGGGGCTACCCACGCGCATTCGTTCCGGATACCTGGGTCGACATCTCGCAGACGCTGGAGCAGAAGCTCTGCGCAATGGCGTGCTACGAAAGCGAGGTGCGGCCCTATCCGCACCCCCGCTCGATCGACGCGCTGCGCAATCGCGGTCGCGCCTGGGGCAACCAGGTCTGCATGGAAGCCGCAGAGGTGTTCATGACCGTCCGCCGCGCGTTGCGCGCCGGCCGGATGCCCGTCTGAAATCTCCCTGTGACGCACCTGGGACTAAAGTGTTGCCATTCTGTGGCAAACCGTGCTCACGCGCACGCGCGCGTCATCCGCTCATGGCGAAGCAACCCACAGCACAGGTGTGAGTTACTCGTGATCGCCCGCGCGGCGCCCCAAGGCACGAGACCTGATCTGCACTCGCACACATGACATCCCTCCGCTTTGAATTCGACGATCTCGCTCGCCATGTCGTGTGGCCGGCGCGCCTCCTGGCCTCCGCAGCGCGCGCCCTCGACGATGCCCTGCGCCGGCCGACGCTGCGCCGCCTGGCCAAGGTCGCCGTAGACCTCATGTGCGCCGCCGGCGCCGTCGTGGCCGCGGTCGCCGCCGGCGAAGGGTTGGCCCATTACGGGCTGCGCGAGACGGCCTTGCTCGGGTTGCTGGTCGGCGCGTTGCTCGTTGTAACCGACACGATCGGCGGCAGCTATCGCAGCATCTGGCGCTACACCAGCCTGCCCGAAGCGTTCGCGCTCACCGCGTCCTGCGCTGCGGTGCTGCTGGCCCTGCTCGCGCTGCGGGCGGGGGGCACCATCGACCTCTCGCTCGCGACTGCTCTGCTCATCGTCTCGTTCATGCTGCTGCTGTGCGTCAGCGCGCGCGGCTTGCGCCGCTGGTCGCTCGTCTCAAACTCCCCGCTGCGGCACCCGCGCTTGTCGGACGCCTCGCCGGTCCGCCGCGTGTTGATCGCCGGGGCCGGGCGACACGGCTTGTCGATCGCGCGCGAGCTGACTGCCGGCAGGGTACCCGGCGTCGAGCTCGCCGGCTTCCTGGACGACGACCCTGCCAAACGGGACGCCGTCGTGAACGGCGTCCCGGTGCTCGGGCCGCTGCAAAACGCCCTCGAGGTAGCGGAGCAATGGGATGTCAGCGAGGTCATTGTGGCGATGCCGGACGCCCAGCGTGACGTGGTGCGCACGTTCGGACGGCAGCTGGAGGCTGTCGGCATTCGGGTCCGGGCGGTGGGCGGCATCGCCCGCTTTGTCCAGGGTCGCGATGTGCACCGCCCGGGCGGCGTCACGTTCGATGAGCTGCTCGCCGGGATGCCTGCTGGCACGACGCGCCACACGCCGGCCAGCGGCCTGCGCCGGGTGCTCGTCACCGGCGGCGCCGGCTTCATCGGCTCGCATCTGACACGGATGCTGCTCGAGCGCGGCTATCACGTCCGCGTCCTCGATCGCTTCGACTACGGGCATGCCGGCCTGCAAGGGCTCTCCGACCCGCGCCTCGAAATCATGACCGGCGACGTGTGCAACGGCCGGGACATCAGTCGCGCGTTGCGCGATGTGCACGGCGTCATCGCCCTCGCGGCGATCGTCGGCGACCCGGCGTGCAACCTCGACCCCGAAGAGACGATCAATCTCAATTACACCGCGACCAAGGCGCTGGTCGAGGCGTGCAACTTCTACGGCGTCCAGCGAGTCGTGTTCGCCTCGAGCTGCAGCGTCTATGGAGCCAGCAATCACGACCTGCTGACCGAACAGTCGCGCCTCAATCCGGTGTCGCTGTACGCCCGCACGCGCGTGCTGAGCGAGAACATCCTGTTCGATCGCGCCGGCGACGTGGAGCCGGTGGTGCTGCGGCTCTCCACGGTGTTCGGGCTGTCGCCGCGGATGCGCTTCGATCTCGTGGTGAATACCCTCACGGTGCGCGCCGTGGTCGATGGCAAGATCGCCATCTTCGGCGGCAATCAGTGGCGTCCCAACGTGCACTGCCGCGATGCGGCGCGCGCCTTCATCCGCGCGCTGGAAGCGCCGGCGGCGCAGGTGGCCGGCGAGATCTTCAACGTCGGCGGCGATGACCTGAACCACACCATCACCGACCTGGGCACCATGGTGGCCCAGATCGTCGGGGGCGTGCACGTGACGCAGCAGGCAGACGTCCCCGATCCGCGCGACTATCGCGTGAGCTTCGAAAAGATCCGGCGTACGCTCGGTTTCGAGCCGGAGTACACCGTGGCGGCGGGCATCAAGGAAGTCGCGGCCGCCGTGTGCGCCGAGCCCGGCCTGCGCGCCTATCAGAGCGCGGCCTATCACAACGTGCAGGCGTTGCAACAGGCCTTCACGAAGCCGCGGCGACGTCGCACGGACTGGATTCCTACCCCTCCCGCTCCACGTGAGGCGGCGATCGTGTGATCCGGCGAGGCAACTGACCGTCCGTGCAAACCACGGATTTTTTGGTGGTGGGCGGTGGCATCCTCGGGCTCACGCTCGCCCTCGACCTCAAGCAACGCTACGGAGACTGCTCGGTCACCCTGCTCGAGAAGGAGCAGGCGTGCGGCTTGCACGCGAGCGGCCGCAACTCCGGAGTCCTCCACGCCGGTTTCTACTACAGCGCCGATACGCTGAAGGCGCGGCTCACCCGCGAGGGCAATAGCCAGCTCGCGGCCTATTGCGCCGAGCGGAAGCTACCGCTGATGCGCTGCGGCAAGCTCGTCGTGGCCACCTGCGCGGCGGACCTGCCAGGGCTCGAGGAGCTGCAGCGCCGCGGCAACGCGAACGGCGTCACCCTCGAGCTCCTCACAGCCGAGGAAGCGCGGCGCATCGAGCCCCGTGCGCGGACGCACGAGTGGGCGCTCTTTTCCCCGCGCACCGCGACCGTGTCGCCATCGGCGATCATGACGTCGCTTGTCGCTGACGCACGCGCTGCCGGAATCACGATTCGCACCGGTACCGCGTACCGCGGCCGGGTCAACGGCGCGGGCGGCGTGCAAACGACCACCGGCGTGCTCGAGCCTGGCTACGTCGTCAACGCGGCCGGCCTGTACGCGGACCGCGTCGCGCGCGATTACGGGTTCTCGGAGCGCTACCGCATCCTTCCCTTCCGCGGGCAATATCTGCTCGGCGAGCCGGGAGCACTGCGCCTGCGCACGCACATCTATCCCGTGCCCACGCTGGCGAATCCATTCCTCGGCGTGCATCTCACCCGCTGCCTCGACGGCAGCGAAAAGATCGGGCCCAGCGCGATGCCTGCGCTCTGGCGCGAGCATTACGGGGGGCTGCGGGGCTTCTCGGTCAGCGAGTGTTTGACGATTGCCGGGCGCGAGCTGATGATGCTCGCCAGTGACCCCGGCTTCCGCCGTTTGGCCATCGCGGAGCTCGGCGCCAGCGGGCGCGGCGGCCTGGTGCGCCGCGCCGCGGCGCTGGTCGATGGCATCCATCCCGCTGCGTTCCAGCGCTGGGGCCGGCCGGGGATCCGCGCGCAGCTCTATGATCTGCGTGCACGCCGCCTCGAGATGGACTTCCGCTACGAGGGCGACGATCGCTCGTTCCACATCCTCAACGCCGTCTCGCCCGCGTTCACGTGCGCGCTCTCGCTCGCCGCCTATCTGGGACAGCAGATCGACATGCGCCTGCACGGGCAGGAGCAGGCGGCATGACCAACGCCACGACGACTCCCGCCGCGCCGCCGACACTCACCAAGCGGGCGTCTCTCACTACCGTTGCGTACGCCCTCGAGTACGGCACGAAAACCGTCGTTGGGCTGATCGTCACGCCGATCCTCGTCAGTCAGCTCGGCCAGATGCTGTTTGGCGTGTACGAGGTGCTCATTCGGTTGGCGAGTTACCTGACCCCGATCAGTGGCCGGCCCGCCGAAGCGCTGCGGCTCCTCGTTGCCAGCCGGCAGCGCGCGAACGACACCGCGGCGCAGCGGCGCGGCGTCGGCGGGGCGCTCGTGGTGTGGCTGCTGTTTCTGCCGCTCGCCGTCCTGGGCGGCGCGGCGTTGACATGGTTTGCTCCGATGCTGACCGGCGTGGATCCGGCGTACTCCGGCGTGGTACGGCTGGCGTGCGCCCTGATGGTGGCGGCGGTGCTGCTCGGCGGCCCGCTCGCGATCCCCGAGTCGGTGCTGTACGGGATGAACCTCGGCTACAAGCGCATGGAGCTGCAGGCCAGCCTCAGCCTCATCGGCGGCGTGCTCACTGCCGGCGCCGCGTACGCGGGACTGGGACTCGCGGGCATCGCCGGGGCGCAGCTCGCGCTCGCGGCCCTCACCGGCTTCGCGTACTGGTTGATCGCGCGCGCGTACGTCGCGTGGCTCGGCGTGGCGCGACCCGAACGCTCCGACATCCGGTCCTGTCTCGCCATGAGCGGTTGGCTGTCCATCGGCGATCTCGTCGCGAAGCTGCTGCTCGCCAGCGACCTGGTGATCATCGGAGCGATGCTGTCCCCCTCGGTCGTCACGATGTACGTGCTGACGGGCTACGCCGCGCGCACTGTGGTGACGTTGTACAGCGCCGCCGTGACGTCCGCCATGCCGGGATTGGGCAGCCTGTTCGGCCGCAAACAGTTCAAGTGGGCGGCGCTCGTGCGTCACGAGCTGCTCGTGCTGACGTGGCTGTTCGCGGCGGCCGCCGGTACGACGATCCTCTTGTGGAATCACTCATTCCTGACGCTGTGGGTAGGTGACCAACAGTGGACCGGGCCCCTCGTGAATCTGCTGCTCGTGGTGATCGCGGTGCAGAGTGCGTTCATCCGGGCCGACGCGTACGTCATCGACGCGGCGTTGCGGCCCAGGAGCCGCGTCCAGATCGGCGCCGCCGCTGCCGTCCTCACGCTGGCCGGCATGATCGTGTTGACGCCGCTCCTCGGATTGCCTGGCCTCTGTGTCAGCGTCCTCGCCGGACGCGCCGTGCAAAGTATCGGCTACCCGCGCGTCGCGCGCGCGTGCCTGGACGGCAAAGAGACCGAGGCAACCAGCCCACTCTGGTCAATCATCGTGCTGGCAGGGTTGTTTGCCGCGGCGACGGCGGCCGGCTCGGCGCTCGTTGTGTCCGGTTGGCTCCCGATGGTCGCTGGAGTGGCGCTCACGTTCGCGCTCTCCGGCGCCATCGCCTTTGCAATCGGACTCGCGTCCGGCGACCGCCACATGCTGCGCGCGCGCGTCGCCGCCATCATCGGCGGGCGCCGCTGATGTCCGCTCCACAGCCCCTGCCCAACCCTACCCTGCACTGCCACGAAGTGGCCGGGCTGCAACGCCTCGCATGGCTCGGCATCGCCGAGCCGAACCGCGTGGGGGGGGAGCGGCGGGTGCACGTCTACCACGGCACCGCGGTGGAGCGGCGCGATGAATGGATCGTCGAAGGCGCCTGGGATGGCGAGTTCCGGGGCGGCGATTTTCATCGGAGCAATCACTTTTTCGGGACGGGCATTCGCGTGGAGACGGGAGAGGTGCACTTTGTCCCGTCGAGCGCGCTCGTCAATCGGCTGATCTACTGCGAGTACCGGGATCACGTCGTGGTCTCCAACAGCCTCGCGCTGATGCTGGGCTTCACCGGCGCCGCGCTCGACCCCGCACACGACTATCGCGCGGAGACATACGCGATCCGGCAGGGACCGGCTGCCTATCAACGCGCGTTTCGCGTGCTGCACCCGGAGATTGTCACGTTCTACCAGGTGTACGACGAGAGCCTCGTGGTGGGGAGCAGCGGGACTCGGTTCGAATCGCGCCGTTCCGCGCCGGCGCTGGCGTCGTTCGAGCAGTATCTGGCGCTCGTCGAGGATGCCCTGCTGACGCTGCGGGCGAATTACACGAGTCCCGAGCGCCGCACCCCCATGGGCGCGTTCGCGACGATTTCATCGGGGTACGACTCGACCGCGGCCGCTGCGCTGGTCAAGGACCTCGGCATCGAGCTCTGCTTCACGAGCCGCCGCTCCAATTCGCATGTCCCCCCCTGGCTCAATCCGCAGGCGGGACTCGATGACGGCAAGCCGGTCGCCGACGTGCTCGGGCTCCGCACCGTCTACCTCGAGCGCCGCCGTTCCCGCATCACCGACGACGAGCTGTACTTCCTCGCGCCCGGCTGCGCCCCCACGTCGACCGTGCTCCACACGCTCGCCCGCCATCTCGAGCAACGCGACGGCGCCGCGGTCGTCTACACCGGCTTCCAGGGCGATGAGGTGTGGGACACAAACCATTGGGAGCGCGTCTATCAGGACAGCGGCGTGCTGCGCGGCGACACCGCGGCACTGATGTTGTCGGAGATCCGCCTGAAGTGCGGTATGGTCAACATCGCCGTGCCGTCGCTGTTCGCGCGCTCGATTCGCGATCTCGCGACCATCGCGACGTCGCCGGAGATGGCGCCGTGGCGTGTCCCGGGTGACTACGACCGCCCCATCCCGCGCCGCATCCTCGAAAACGCTGGGGTGCCTGGCAGTCTGTACGGCGGGCGCAAGAAGGCGGTCGTCGAACGGCCGACCTACCCCATTCAGCGCGAATTGCGCAGACAGTTCTTCGCGTATCTACGCGTCACGCAGAATTGCTCCCCGCTGTTCGTCTATCTGCATGGCGTGCTCAATAGCGTGGCGTGGCCTTTCGTGCGTAGCTGGCACCTGATGCGGAAGACCCTGTTCAAGATCGAGCCGCCGAATACTCCCTGGGCCTACCTGTGGCCACGCGCGGATTTCCCGCGCGCGCTCTTCGTCTGGGCCGCGGGTGCGCTCGCAGCCCGGCTCGCCACGCAGCTCGATGCAGCCGGTGCGAAGCTGCCCGGCTCGCTGCGCCGGAGCTCCCCACCGCCGACCTCTCCGGCGCTCGCGGCGGGGGCCGCTGCGGTGGAACGGGGCGAGGGACGTCTTGCCGAGGGATGGAGACGCTGATGCGGCTGCGCTACACCGCCATGCCGTCGTGGCCTCCCCTCGCGTGGCTCGCCCGCCTGATGCCCGGCGACACGGTAGATGTGTTCCATGGGACGGACGTCGCCGTGCAGCAGGATTGGTTCAGCGAGGCCGTTTGGGACGGGCCATATCCGCTCGGCGACCTGGATCATACCGACGTGGTGTTTGGATCCGGTGGCCGCCTGCGCGGGGGATTGCTGGGCAGCAGCGTGACGTTCGTCTCCTCCGCTTCGACCGTGGATCGGCTGCAGTCCATGACGGCCTGCGGCGCGACCTGGGTGTCGAACTCCCTCGTGTGCTTGCTGGCAACGCTGGGAGCGAATGTCGATCCCGCCTACCCCGCCTATTTCCGCGACTTCCGGTCGATCACAGCGGGCCTCGCTCGCTACACGCGCACGCTGGCGACATCCGCCGGCCCGGTCCGATTCACGTATTACCACAACCTCGTCTGGGACGGGCAGTCGCTCCGCGAGGTCACGAAG
>DASZCG010000266.1:0-26729 GCA_035943355.1 Gemmatimonadales bacterium | reverse complement strand
ACGCCCGGGGCACAGCCGACGTGGTGATGCAGGAAATTGAAAGCGGTGCCACCCGAGCGCGGACCCTGCTTGAGATGCCAGATCCCCAGCGCGCCCAGCACGCCCTTCAGCATGTCGCTCTCAAACCAGTCATCGAGCAGTTCCGCGATGGACATGGGCAAGATCCGCGCGAGATCGATGACTGTCTGTTTGCCCATTCGACGCACGGAAAGGCCCAGGCCACCAATGCGCGCCAGCTCGCGAGGGTCTCGCGTCTCGATGTCGGGTGGTGGAGCGAGGTACAGCTTCTCGAGAACGCTCGCCAGGGTCCGCATGCGTGTGCAGAACGCCGGCCATTTCGCAGCATCGGCTGGACTGAGGCGTCGAATGGCCTCGACGCTCTTGCTCATGTCGCGCCACAGCTGCAGGCTGCCGGCGCCATCGAGGGAGACGGAGATCCAGGGGTCGGGCTCCTCCAGACGGAAGCCGTGTTGATCCAGTTGGAGCTCACGCACCACTTCTGAGGGAACCCAGCCCACGTCGAGTCCGTCGTCCAGCGATTCGCGCTGCTCGACGACGAGCACGCGTTTTTCCGCGCGCGCGATGTAGTGTGCGGCCACCAGCCCGTTGGCGCCGGCACCGATCACGATCGCGTCGTAGCGCGGTTGGCGGGGGGGGCTCAGTGGCCGTCCTTGAGGATGCGCATCGCCGCCAGCCGGCCCGATGCGCCCATGATGCCGCCGCCCGGATGTGTGCCCGAACCGCACTGATAAAAAGCGCGGATCGGCGTGGCGAACTTTGCCCAGCCCGGCGCTGGACGCAGGAAAAAGAGCTGATGCAGCGCCAGCTCACCGGCGAAGATGTTGCCTTCGCTGAGGCCCGTGATGCGCTCGATATCGAGCGGAGTGATCACCTGCCGGTGCAGAATCTTCGCCTTGAATCCTGGAGCGAAGTCTTCGACCGTGTTCACGACCGCGTCGCCGAACGTCTCCCGCTTGGCGTCGGTCCAGCCGCCGTTCAGGTGGTAGGGCGCGTATTGCACGAAGATCGACATCACGTGCTTGCCGGGCGGCGCCATTCCCGGATCGATCATCGACGGGAAGACGATGTCCATGTAGGGCCGGCGCGAGAATTCGCCGTATTTCGCGTCGTCGTACGCGCGCTCGACGTAGTCGAGGCTCGGGCTGATCGACACCGCCCCGCGATGGAGCTTGCCGCCCGCGCCGTCAGGCATGCACGTGAACGACGGCAATGCGTCGAGCGCGAGATTCACTTTGCCGGAGGAGCCGCGGAACTTGAAGCGCTTGATGTCCGCCACGAAGTCGGATGGGAGATGGTTCAATTCGAGCAGCTGGAGGAACGTGCGGCGCGGATCGAGACTCGACACGACAATCGACGCCGCAATCTCGTCGCCGTTGTCGAGCACGACTCCCCTGGCGCGCTCGCCGCGGAGCAACACCCGCGACACGCCCGCGTCGCACCGAATCTCGGCGCTGAAGGCGCGCGCGGCGGAGGCGATCGATTCGCTCACGGCCCCGGTGCCGCCCTTGGCAAAGCCCCAGGCGCGGAACACACCGTCCAGCTCGCCCATGTAATGATGCAGGAGGACGTAGGCGGTGCCCGGGGAGCGGGGCCCGAGGAATGTGCCGATGATGCCGCTCGCCGACTTGGTCGCTTTCAGCACGTCGGTTTCGAACCACTCATCCAGGAAATCGGCGGAGCTCATCGTCATGAGCTTGACGAGCGCGTGCAGCCGCTCGGCGCCGAGGCCGCGGAAGTGCTTGCCGAGCCGCAGCAATGCCGCGAGATCGCCGGGTGCGAACGACGTGGGATCCGGCGGCACCATGCTGAGGATCGGCTGCACCGCCCGCGCCATGAAATGCATGAGGTGGCCGTATGCGTCGTAGGCCTCGGCGTCGCGCGGCGAATGGCGGTACAGCTCGCGGCGTGTCTCGTCGTGATCGGCCCAGGCGGCGAGGTAGTCGCCGTTCTCCATCGGCGTGACCGTGCTCTCGAGCGGCAGGATGTGCAGGCCATGCCGCGGCAAGTCGAGGTCGCGGATGATTTCGGGACGCAGCAGGCTGACGACGTAGGAGAACATCGAGAACTTGAAGCCCGGGAAGATTTCTTCCGTCACGGCCGCCCCGCCCACGCGCGGCCGCCGCTCCAGCACGAGCACCCGCTTGCCGGCGCGCGCGAGGTACGCGGCAGTCACGAGTCCGTTGTGGCCGCCGCCAATCACGATCACGTCGTAGCGCTTTGCCACTAGGCGCGCTTGCGGTCGGGGTTGAAGAACGGCAGGGGCGTGACGTGCGCAGTCGCCTGTTTGCGGCGATGCTCCACGGTCAGCTCCATCCGCACCTGCGTTCCCGCGGCGGCGCTCGAGGACTCGAGATGCGCCAGTGCCATGTACTGCTTCAGCAGCGGCGACCAGCCGCCGCTCGTCGCGTACCCCACCTGACGGCCACCGGAATCGTAGATCGGCACGCTCATGCGCCAGGCCTGGGTCGGCAGCCGGGGCGGCAACCCGACCTGGGCGTACAGCTGTTCCAGCGAATCCCAGTCCACGGTAATCCCGGTGAATTGCCACGCCGGCCCGCGGCGCCGCTCGGTCTCGAGCGCGTCCTTTCCGTTGTAGCGCTCCTTGTCGGTCGCCACGGTCCAGCCGAGGCCGAGCTCGAGTGGGGACGACTGCTGCGCTTCGATCAGCGCGTGGCGCGAGGAGAAGTAATCGACTTCGATGAGCAGCAATCCCGCTTCGATGCGCGCGACATCCAGCGCCAGCATCCCGGCCGGCGTGATGCCGTACGGCGTACCGGTCTCGATCAGCGCGTCCCACAGAGGCACCGCCTGGGCCGCATCCACCCAGATCTCGTAGCCGAGATCACCGGTGTAGCCGGTGCGCGAGATGGTGACGGAGATACCGCGGATCTTCGCCGGGGTGAGCCGGAAGTATTTGAGTCCCGACAGATCGCGCTCGGCGGCGAGCTGGAGGATCGCGCGAGAGCTGGGCCCTTGCAGCGACAATGCAGCGGTCCGCTCCGAGACATCCTCGATCGACACCTGCAGCCCGGAGGAATTCAAATGCAGCCAGCGGAGATTGGGATCGGCGGCCGTCATGCGGAAGGTACGCTCGTCCAGCACCGAAATCGTGCCGTCGTCGATCTGCTTGCCATCGGCATTACACCAGGGCGTGTATAGCACCTGGCCGACTTTGCCCTTGCCCACGTTGCGGGTTACGACGTGATCGAGGAGGCGCGCGGCGTCGCGGCCGGTCACGAGATACTTATAGAGCGGCGACACGTCGAACAGTGCCGCGGAGTTGCGGATCGCGTGATACTCGCGGTCGTGCGACAGCTCGTAGGAGCTGGCGACGACGTAGCCCGCCCAGCGCCGCCAGGCCTGGCCTTCGGACAACGGCCCGGTGCGCGCGTGGAACGGCGTGGTGCGGAGACTCACGACGACGTCGGTGTTTCGGCGGGAGCGAAGACGACGAGGACCTGCAGCTCGGCGGTAATCGAATGGAAGTGATGCTCCTGCCCGGCGGGTACGAACACGACGGAGCCTGGAGCGACGGGGCGATCTTCGCTGTCCACGCGGATAGTCGCTTGTCCTCCGACGACGTAATACAGCTCGTCTTCCTTGTGGGGACCCTGGCGGTCCGGTTCGCCGGGTTGCAGCACGTACAACCCCGCCGACATGGCGGGCACGCGGATCAGCTCGAAGTAGTTATGGCCTGGCGGGCGCTCGGCGAACAGCCGCGGGAGCTCGAAGGTTTCCATGTCCGGGCGCGAAATCTCACGCCGCCGCGCGTTTCGTGCAAATTTCGCACGGATGCGTCTGCAACTCGTCGAGCTCCATGACCTGCCGGCATGCCCGCCGTCGCTGCGGGACGCGCTCACCGATTTTCTGGCGTTTGCTCTCAATCTGTCGGGGGCCTACGATCCGGCCGGGCCCATGCTGCGCCGGGCCATCGCGCGCGCGGGCGCTCGCCGCGTCGTGGATCTCTGCGCGGGCGCGGGCGGTCCCTGGAGCCGGCTCGCGGCGCAGGTCGGTGTGCCCGTGCTGCTCACCGATCTCTATCCTCACCAGGGCGGCGCCGCCGGGTTGCCGTTCCATCCGGAGCCGGTCGATGCCCGTGCCGTTCCGGCGGCGCTCGACGGCTTTCGCACGGTGTTCACCGCCTTTCATCATTTCCCGCCCAGCGAGGCGCGGGCCATTCTGGCGGACGCAGTGAAGCGGCGCCAGGGCATCGCGATCTTCGAAGCCGCTCGTCGAGCCCCGTGGGAGGTGGCCGTCGTCGCGTTCACGTGGCTGGGCGCGCTGCTGGCCGCGCCGTTCATTCGACCCTGGCGTTGGTCGCGCCTGTTCTGGACCTACCTGCCACCCGCACTTCCGCTGATGGGAACATTCGACGGTGTTGTGTCTTGCCTGCGTGCCTATTCGCCGGCGGAGTTGGCCGAGCTGGTGCGAGGGCTCGAGACCTATGTGTGGGATATCGGCGACATGCGCGGGGGCTGGTCGCCGTTGCGAGGTACTTATCTCATAGGGACACCGGTCTAGCCGCGAGGTGCACCGGCGGTTCTTTTTAGAGTCCGCACTTGCCATGAGGCCCTATGCGTTCCATGTCCATTGCCGCTGTGTTCGCTGTATGTCTCTCTCCCGCTGTCGTCGCACAAGAAACCGCTTCCGATACGCTCCTTACCGTCAACCACTATCTCGATTGGGAGCAGGTCGCTGACCCGCAGGTCTCGCCCAATGGCGCGCAGATCGTGTACACGCGCCGCTGGGTGAACAAGATCGAGGATCGGTGGGACTCGGGCCTGTGGATCGTGAATGCCGATGGCTCGAAGAACCGCTTCCTCGTGAAGGGCTCCAACGCGCGCTGGTCGCCCGAGGGCAGCCGCATCGCGTATCTCGCCGACGGCGAGCCGAAGGGCACGCAGGTCTTCGTGCGCTGGATGGATGCCGAGGGTGCGACATCGCAAATCACGCGCGTGACCGAGACGCCGGCCAACGTGAGCTGGTCACCCGACGGCCGCTCGCTCGCGTTCACGATGCTCGTCAAGAGCGAGACGCCGTGGAAGATCAGCATGCCGGCCGCGCCGGAAGGCGCGAAGTGGACTCCTGCGCCGCGCATCATCGACAAGCTCCACTACCGGCGCGACCGGATGGGCTACGTCGAGCAAGGCACGACGCAGATCTTCCTCGTGTCCGCCGACGGCGGCACGCCACGCCAGCTCACGACCGGGGAATACGGAACGAGCGAGCTGGCGGGTGGTCCGAACTTCGACTGGGCGCCCGACGGTCGCACGATCGTGTTCGACGGGCTACGCGAAGCCGATTTCGACTACCGCTATCGCGAATCGTATCTCTATAGCGTCGACATTCAGAGCGGGACGATCCGCGCGCTCGTCACAAAGAAAGGCGGCTGGACCAATCCCGTTGTCTCGCCGGACGGCCGCACCGTGGCGTTCACCGGCCATGAGTATGGGACGTTCTCCTATCGAGCCGACGAAATCTGGATGGTGGGGATCGATGGCAGTGGTCTGCGAGCGCTCACGAGCTACGATCGCGATCCCGGCAACGTGCGGTGGAGTCCCGATGGCAGCGGCGTATTCTTCGCGTTGGCCGAGCAAGGCACGAGCAACGTCTACTTCGCCGGCGTGAAAGGGAGTCCGCGCAAGGTCACCGAGGGCGCGCAAATGCTGTCGCTCTCGTCGATCGCGCGGGATTTCAACGCGGTCGGCATTCGGTCCGATGCGGACGATCCTCCCGACGTCGTGCGCTTCAATCTCAAGAAGCCGCAGCCTCTCAGCCGGCTCACGAGCGTCAACGCCGACGTCCTGGACCGCATCAAGCTGGGGAAGGTCGAAGAGCTGTGGTACACCTCGACGGGTGGGACCAAGATCGAAGGCTGGATCATCAAGCCGCCCGGCTTCGATCCTGCGAAGAAGTACCCGCTCATCATGGAGATTCACGGCGGGCCGCACGGCATGTACAACATCGCCTTCAGCTATCAGCTGCAGAATTTCGCGGCCGACGGCTATGTGGTGCTGTACACGAATCCGCGCGGCAGCACCGGATACGGCAGCACGTTCGGCAACGCCATCGAGCGCGCCTACCCGAGCGTCGATTACGACGATCTGATGGCGGGTGTCGATACGGTGATCGGCCGCGGCTACATCGATACGCAGCGGATGTACGTCGGCGGGTGCTCGGGCGGCGGTGTGCTCTCGAGTTGGGTGATCGGGCACACGACGCGGTTCGCCGCGGCGGCCGTGCGCTGTCCGGTGATCGACTGGATGAGTATGGCCGGCCAAACCGATGTGCCGCTCTTCACCTACGGCTTCTTCGACGCGCCGTTCTGGGAGAAGCCGGACCAGTGGATCAAGCAGTCCTCGTTGGCCTACGTCGGCAACGTGAAGACGCCGACCCTGCTGATGACGGGCGAGCTCGACCTGCGCACGCCCATCCCGCAGACGGAGGAGTACTACTCGGCGCTCAAGATGCTGAAGGTCCCCGTGGTGATGGTGCGATTCAACGGCGAATACCACGGGACCAGCTCAAAGCCCTCGAACTACCTGAGAACCCAGCTCTACATGCTGAGCTGGTACCAGCAGCATAAGCTGGGCAGCGAAGCGGCCGCGAGCAGTGGCGGGGAGGCGCGCCAGCACTAGGGCTGACGCAGCGCGTCGAACAGCGAGCCGGCCGGCCCAGAGACGCCGCCGGCTCGCGCGCATCCCGAGGCCTAGCGGCTCACGGCGCGGACGCAGGAGGCGTCGCGGCACGCTCCACGTCCGCCCACGGCAGCACCACGCCGTGCCCACCGGCCACACGTTCCACGGCGATCCCACGCGCTTTGACGAACTTGATCAGCTCGGCACTGCCCGCCGCCGGCGGGGTCGGCGCGGCATTCACGACGTCACTCTGGAACAGGATCTTCGCCTCAGGCACATAGACCGCGAGCAACCCCTCGACGTGTGCCGAAGGCAGCCGGTAGGCTACCACGCGCGTTGCCCCTGAGCCTACCACGAGGCTGTCCTCGACGCTCGTAATCGTGCTTCCCGACGGGTGCCCGGACCGTGACAGCGCATCGGGGCGTATGGTCTTGCGGGCCGTCCCGATGGAGCGCACGAAGCTCACATTGCGGGCGTGTGTCACGATCGGCACGCCGGCTGCGAGCACCGTCCTCAGCCCGCCGGCGTGGTCCCAGTGATGATGCGTATTGATCACGAGGCCGACCGGCTTCCCGGGAAACCTCGATCGCAGCGTGTCGAGCAGTGCCTCCATGCGTTGCGCGCTCAGTGGCGCTTCGGCCACAACGAGCCGCGTGCCCTGATCCACGATGAGCGAGTGATGCGTTCCCCCCTCCGCGCGCCACACGTGCGGCGCCAGCTCCACGAGGCTCACGACGATCGGTGGCGGCGTCGGATCGCTCGGCTGCGCTTTCGCTTTGATGCTATCGGGGATCACGAAGAGGGAATCGGCCAGCATTCCGTTCGTCGTGACCGCGGTGAAGACCCAGGCGTTCTGCAACCGGCCGTTCACGTCCACGTCCCATTCGCGAGGGGAGAGAACGCCGCCGGCGTCCTGCCAACGGGTATACGCGACGAGCGTCCTGCGATCCCCGAGGACGGGGTCATCAGTGGTGGTCTCGATCAGAACGGGCAGTCCGGAGCGTCGATCGAAGTACACGTCGAGGGTATCCAGCGCGCTGACGTAGTGCACTCCGGCGACCGATTCGCCGCGCCAGGTGCGCGCCGGCAGGCTGTGCAACGACGTCGGATTGTCGAACGCCGCGAGGAGGATGCGATCGGGCAGGCGACGCTGATTGCGCTCGACGGTCGCGACCGCCAGCGGCGCGTCGGGCGTCTGCGCGCCATTGGCTTCCGTCATGCCGATGCCACCGGCGATCACGCGCCGTACCTTATTGACAGTACCTGCGGGGTTCCGCACTTCGGTCACCGCCAGCTGTCGACCAGCGGCGTAGTCGATGGTTTGCGTGCCGGTTGTCAAGGTCGCCCGCGCGGGCGATTGGGGCGTTTCCTCCTGGCCGAGGCCGAAGGAGGCGAGGTAATACGTCACGGTCACGTTGCGGACTCCGCGGACGGCGGGCTCTCCACCCATCGCGGTGAGGGCCCGCGCGACGAGATCGCGTGGGGCAGGGGCGTGTTTCGCGGGGGGGGCTGGCGTCTGTGCGAGCGTCGACAGCAGGATCAGCGGGACGGCGAGCGCAATCATAGGGCCTCCGGGTGTCACGCAAACGTGACCCCCGCCCGACGAGACGGCAAGGAGGATGGCACCGCATGAACGCCGAGACGCAGTCGCTGCTGGATCAAATCGCAGCCGTCAAGCAAGAAGGGGCGGCAATCGCCGCGGCCTTGAGTGATGCGCAATTCAACTGGCAACCCGGTGCAGGGCGTTGGTCGATCGCGCAATGCCTCCGTCATTTGAATGTCGGAGACACGCTTGTGCTTCCCGCATTCGATCGCGCGATCGCCGCAGGGCGTGCCGCGGCACAGACGTCCGCCGGCCCGTTTCGCTACGGCTGGTTTTCGCGGATGATGATTGTGTCTATGGAGCCACCGCCCCGGTTCCGCATGAAGACGCCGATGAGGGCGTCGGCCGGCGAGACCCATCGAGCGGCGGACGTCGTTCCCGAATTCGCTCGCGTTCGCGATCAGCTCGCCGAGCGGGTGCACCAGGCGGATGGCCTCGACCTGGCGCGCATCAGGACGATCTCTCCGGTTAACCGGTTGATTCGCCTGCCGTTGGGCGCGTACTTCCAGTTCATCCTGGCGCACGACCGGCGCCACCTGTGGCAGGCGCGGCAGGTACGCAACGCCCCTGGCTTCGGGATCGCCCGGCCCTCTTGACACGCCTCCCCCCAATGCTACTTTCTTAGCAGCGCATGCTAATTTTTTAGCATAATAGGGAGGCCCATTGAATACCACGCTGAGCCGTCGCGAACGGGAGATCATGGACGTGATCTACCGTGCTCCTGAAGGTCGCGCGAGCGCCGCCGAGGTGCTGGAGCAGCTCGCCGATCCGCCGAGCTATTCCACGGTGCGCGCGTTGCTCCGCGTGCTCGAGGAGAAGGGGCACGTCCGGCACGAAGAAGACGGCCCCCGCTACGTTTTTCTCCCCACGGTCCCGCGCGAGCGTGCGCGTCAGTCCGCGCTGCGCCAGCTGCTCAATACGTTTTTCGACGGATCGACGGAACAGGCCGTCGCCGCCCTGCTCGATCTCTCTTCCACTCGCCTTTCCGACGCGGAGCTCGCGCGCTTGAGCCGGCTCATTGCCGACGCGCGCAAGGAGGGCCGCTGATATGATCGCGATTCTCGCGGATGCCTTCGTCAAAGCCACGGTGCTGTTGCTGCTCGCCGTTGCCGGGAGTTGGGCCCTGCGCCATTCCGCGGCCGCGTTGCGGCACCTGGTGTGGGCGCTCGCCTGTGGCGGCGTCCTCGCGTTGCCGCTCGCGTCGGCATTGCTGCCCAACCTCCGTGTCGCGGGCTGGCCGCGCTTCGACGCTCCCGTCGCATTTCGGGTTCAGCAGGTCCGTGGGGAGCTCCTGGCCGCACCCGCGCGTCCACAAGCGACACCTCAGCCGGCTGCGGCCCAGCCCGCGGCTCGCGTGGCAAGCCCTCCGCCCGAGCCCACGGTGGATGAAGGATCGGTGCGTTTCACGGTCACGACCGATTGGACCGCGTGGATTGTCCCGGTGTGGCTCAGCGGCGTCGCCGCCGTGCTGATCCTGCTGGCGTTGGGGATGGCGCGCATTTGGTGGATCGATCGGTTCACGGCGCTGCTGGAGGACGAGAGCTGGCTGCGTCTCACGGACCAGCTCTCCCGTGAAATAGGTCTGGCGCGGCGGGTCAGGCTGCTCCGGGCATCCGGTCCTGTCATGCCGATGACCTGGGGCATCCGGCGGCCCGCGATCCTCCTTCCCGCCGCAGCCGCTGAGTGGCCCGCCGAGCGCCGGCGCGACGTCCTGCTGCACGAGCTGGCGCACGTGAAGCGCCATGATTTCCTGGTGCAGCTCATGGCCCGCATCGCCTGCGCGGTGTACTGGTTCCACCCCCTTGTCTGGCTCGCGGTGACGCGGCTGCGCGAAGAGCGCGAGCGCGCCTGTGACGATCAGGTGCTCCGCGCCGGCGCGAAGCCGTCGGCGTATGCGACCCACCTGCTCGAGATCGCGCGTGGTTTGCGCGCGGCGCGCGCGACATCGCTCGCCAGCGTGGCGATGGCCCGGCCCGCTCAGCTCGCTACTCGACTGATCGATGTGCTCGACGCGCGGCGCCGGCGCGACACGCTGTCGCCCCGTTCGGCGTTGCCCGCGTGGATTGCGGCGGTGGTCATCGTGGTGCCGCTCGCCGCCATCGCCCCACGCGTGGCGGAGCCGGCGGCCAGGATCGACACGATTCCTCCGTTGCCCAGCCCCAACGTGCTCTCGCGTGTTCGACGTCCTGCGCCATCACGACCGGCCACGGGCACCGTGCTCGATTCGCTGCGCGGTTGCGCGGAGCAAGGCGGATCGCCCCGTTCCAGCTCGAGCACGCACGAGAACGATGACGAGCTCACGATTGCCTTGTCAGTGGACGGATGCACGGTCCGACTGTCGTCGACCGGAAAGTTCAAGTTCACGAAAGACTTCACGGATATCGCCTCGGTACCGCCGGGCGGTCAGGTGGTTATCGAAGTGGATTACGGCGCGCATGATCGGCGCCTTACGGTTCGGCCGAATGAGCGGATCTACAAGATCGATGGTGAGGTCCGGACGTTCGATGCTGGCGCCCAGCGCTGGCTCGCCGAGACGATCACGTTCCTGCTGCGCCGTACCGGCTTCCAGGCCGAGGTGCGCGCCCGCTGGATTCTCGAGACACGCGGTATTCAGGGATTGATGGACGAGCTGGGCGAGTTGTCCGGCGACTACACCCGGCGCGTCTACTACCAGGCCGCGGTGGAGAGCGGCAAGCTTGACGCCGCGGGCTATGAGCGCCTGGTTACGCTCGCCGGGCAGACGATCAGCAGCGATTACGAGCTCGCCGAGTTACTCATTGTCATCGCGAAGGCGCAGCCCCTCACCGAACGGATGCAATCCGGGTTCGTCACTGCGGCCAAATCCATCAGCTCGGACTATGAGCGCCACCGCGTATTGAAGGCGGCACTGGCACGCCCCGGCCTGACGCCGGCGGCTCAGGCGGCGATGCTCGATGCCGCCAGCGACATCAGCTCCGACTACGAGCTGGCCGAGCTGCTGATCGAGCTGAACGACGCTCGCAAGATCGACGAGGCGGTCCGGCCCGCATACTTCAAAGCCGCCAACTCAGTGTCGTCCGATTACGAACACCGGCGGGTCCTCGATGCCGTGGTCAGCCGTCAGGGGATGACGACCGCGATGATCGCGGACGTGTTGCGGTCCGCCCAGACGATCGGCTCCGATTACGAACTCGCGGAGCTGTTGACCAAGATCGGCGGGTCATACGCCCTCGGTGACTCGCTGCGTCCGGCGTTTTTCGCGGCGGCCAGCTCAATCAAGTCCGACTACGAGCTGGCGCGTACGCTGACGAGCGTCATCGAGCGTGGCGACGTATCGCAGCCGGTCGTGCTTGCCGTGCTCGGAGCGGCGAAGGGGATCTCTTCCGATCACGAGCTGTCCGAGCTGCTGATCGCCGTCATCCGCAAGGTCAAGATGGACGACGCGATCCGGGCCGCGATCCGGGCAGATGCGCAGTCGATCGGGTCGCAGTACGATCGCGGCCGGGTTTACGAGGCCTTGGGCGTGAAGGAGACCTGAGTGTCTCCTTCCTTTTCTAGTAAGGCCTGCTTCCGTTCGAGGCCCCAGCGGTATCCGCCAAGGTCTCCATCCTCTCGCACCACGCGGTGACAGGGGATCACTAGAGCCACCGGATTCGTCGCGCACGCCCTGGCGACCGCCCGCGTCGCCGTCGGCTTGCCGATCCTCCGCGCGACCTCCCCGTAGGAGCGCGTCTTGCCGAACGGAATCCGCTGCAGCTCCTGCCACACCCGCCGCTGAAACGCGGTCGCCCGAATATCGAGCGGCAGGTCCAAATCCGGCTCGCGACCGTCGAGATAGGCGAGAATCGACGTGACCCAGCCGTGCAGCTTGCCGCTCTTGTCCTGCACCACACGCGCCACGGGAAACTCGGCGAGCAGATCGGACTCGAGTGCCGCCGCGCTGTCGCCGAGCGCGACGCGGCACACGCCGCGCTCCGTGGCCGCAACGAGCAGCCGCCCGAGCGACGTCGCAACCGTGACGTAGGCGATGCCCAGGCCGGCGCCGCCCCGGGCGTACGCCGCCGGGGTCATGCCCAGCTGCTCGTGGGTGTGCTCATACACTCGACTCGACGAGCTGTAACCGGCTTCGTACAGTGCGGGGCTCACGTGCTTCCTCCGTTTCAATTCCTCTTTGAACCGCGCGACGCGACGCGCGGCGGCGTATTGCTTTGGTGTGATGCCGATGATGCGCTTGAACACGCGGGCAAGGCGATGCGGAGCTCCCCCCCCGGGCCTCCGGCCGGCATCGAGTGCCCGGCATGCTTCACGCACGAGTGCGATCGCCGGGTCGGCACCATTCGTGTCGGCGGGGTGACAGCGACGGCAGGCGCGATAACCAGCGCGCTCGGCGACCTCCGGGATCGCGTAGAAAGTGACCTGGGCGCGACGTGGCCGGCGGCTGGCGCACGAGGGGCGGCAATAGATGCCCGTCGAACGCACGGCGTAGACAAACGCGCCATCGAAACGCCGGTCGCGCGACAGCACGGCGTGCCAGCGCGCGTCGGCACTGAGCACGGGAAGGGCGGAAACAGCAGCGGCACTGGTCACGCCCTGATCATAGTGACCCGTGCCGCCGCGAGCTATCCGCTTTTTGCCACCAATGTGCTGCTCAACTCCACTTTTCATCCGCCGATGGGCCATAGATGGAGGGCACTTTCGCGCCCGCCATGCGCAGATACACCGAAAACTGTCCCCGGTGATGGATCTGGTCGTTCAACAGGAACCAGAGCACATCCATCCGCCGCAGGTCGCTCATCTGCTTGGGCCCCGTGATGAACTTCACCGTCGTATTCAGCTGAGTGTCGTCCACCTTGCGAACCTTGTCGCCCAGCACCTTCAGCGCTTTTTCGACCTCGGTGATCATCCCCTGCCAGCTCGACGGCATGGCAGGCATGTTGGGCGGGGGAAACTTCATCTCACCCTGCACGGCTTGTGAGCCCGCCACACCTTCGAACACGAACGTCCACGCGAGATCCCTGGCACTCCGGGAGCTGGGGTGTGGCTTGAGATCGGTTTTTTCCTGAGGGTACGCCTTCAACACTTTGAGCGTGGTAGCCGACTCCTTATCCCACGCGTCCTGGAACTTCTGTTTCTCGCTCATGGGGCGCTTCCGTGTGATTGAACGGGGAGATTGCACCGCCAATCCGCCTCCCGGTAGGGGCCTGTCGCAACCTGTACTCGTTTGTAGGTTTCCCAACGAAACCAGGGCTAAGGGACTAGGGACTAATGCTCCGCAATTGCGTGCCGATCGTGGTACTGGCCCTGGTTGCCATCGGGGCGCTTACGTGGGCCATCATGGCGCTCCGCCGCTCCCTGGCGCGGGAGCGCCGCCTTGCCCGGATCGACGACCTCACCGGGGTCCGAAACGCCCGTGCGTTCCGGGAAGCCGCCGGCGCCGAAATCGAGCGAGCCCGGCGCTACCAACATCCCTTTAGCGTGGCTGTCGTGGACCTCGGCTCGCGCGTGGGGGACGATCTGGTTCGGTCCGCAGCAGCCACCCTGCGCGCGGCCCTCAGGGCGACCGACGTCGTCGCGCGGTTGGGACGCGACGAGTTCATCGCGCTGCTACCCGAGACCACGGCTGCGTCCGCCCGGATCGTGCTCGACAAGCTGCGGGCCGGGATGGCCGAGCTGAGGACGAACGATGGCAAGATGGCCACCCCCAGCATCGGCGGGGTGACGTTCCTCAACCCGCCGCGAGCGGTCGAGGAAATCGTTCGGGCGACCGATGAGCGCATCGCCGAGGCCAAATCGACCGGCGCGCCGTCACATGTGACCTGGAATGTCGCTCCTCCGCCACCCGAGGGGAGATGACGCGGCAGAACATCGCGAGTGGCGCTCCCTGGGAGCCCGTCGTTGGCTATTCGCGAGCGGTGCGAGTGGGTCGCGTCGTACACGTGTCGGGGACCACCGCGACCGACGCGGCGGGCAAGATCGTGGGAGCGGGTGATCCCTACGCGCAGGCGGTCCAGGCCTTGCGGAACATCGGTCGGGCGCTCGAGCAAGCGGGCGCCCGTTTCGCCGACGTGGTCAGAACGCGGATGTACGTCACCGACATCGCGCATTGGCACGCGGTCGGTCGCGCGCACGGCGAAGTCTTTGGCGACATTCGGCCTGCGGCGACGTTGGTGGCCGTGGCGCGTCTGGTAGACCCAACCATGCTGGTTGAAATCGAGGCTGAAGCGATTCTTCCCGAATGAAGATCGTGGTGAGCGGCTCGACGGGCCTGATCGGATCGGCCCTTATGCCGCGGTTGGTGGGGCAGGGACACACTGTGGTGCCTCTGGTGCGGCGCCGTGTGGCGCCGGGCGAACGCGCGCTCGCCTGGGATCCGGCAGCGGGCACGATCGACCGCGCCGGGCTCGAGGGCAGCGACGCCGTGATCCACCTAGCGGGCGAAAACGTGTTCGGACGCTGGTCGTCCGCCAAGAAGCAGCGCATTCGAGACAGCCGCGTCAACGGCACACGGCTGCTCAGCGACACACTCGCCGGGCTTACCCGGCGTCCGAGCGTGCTGCTCGCCGCATCGGCGATCGGGTATTACGGCGACCGCGGCGCAGAGGCCGTCTTTGAAGGGAGTACGCCGGGGGACGATTTCCTGGCCCGCGTGGCTCGCGACTGGGAAGCCGCCACAGCATCCTCGAGCCACGCGGGTATTCGGGTTCCGAGCCTGCGATTCGGTGTAGTCCTGACGCCGGCGTCCGGTGCGCTCGCCAAGATGCTCCCCGCCTTTCGGGTCGGGCTGGGCGGCCCAGTGGGAAGCGGCAACCAATATCTCAGCTGGATCGCGCTGGATGACGCGATCAGTGCCATCCTGCACGTGCTCGCGACGCCGAGCCTCGTGGGGCCGGTAAACATCACCGCGCCCACGCCTGTCACGAATCGCGAGTTCGCGAAGACGCTGGGCAAGGTGCTTGGTCGTCCGGCGGTCGTGTCGGTGCCCGCCTTCGCGCTGCGCCTGGCGTTCGGCACGGACGGCGCCGCGATGTTGCAGAGCGGCCAGCGGGTCCTGCCGTCGCGGCTGCTCGAGTCACGGTTCCGCTTCCATTACGACACGCTGGAGCTTGCGTTGCGTCACTTGCTTGCTGCGCCTGAAGGCCGTCGATAGTATCGGGGTGATGACGCTGCCCGATGCCTACCGCCACGACGAGGACGAGCTCCCCGCTCCCCCCGAACCGCAGGTATCCAAGCGCTCCCGCGCCGTCGCGCTGGGGCTGTGCGTTGTAGGTGGGGTTTTCGGGCTGCATCGCTTCTACGTCGACAAACCCAAGACCGCCATCGCCATGATCCTCACGATGGGCGGCCTCGGCATGTGGTGGCTCTACGATGTCGTGCTTCTCCTGGCCGGCGAATTTCGCGACTCCGCTGATCTCCCGGTGAGACAGTGGGGCGTCGAGGAGACGCCGTGGTCCGGCCGCGAGCTGACGGGCCGCGCCGAGCAGCGTGTCAACGAGATGGAGGAGCAGTTCGACGCACTGCGCCAGCAGTTCAACGATTTGGCGGAGCGCGTCGACTTCGCCGAGCGCATGCTGGCCCAGCAGCGCGAGACGCCGCGACCCCAGCTTCCTCGCGGATCCTAGAGCTATGCGCGTTGGCGTGCCGAAGGAAACGGCCGCGAACGAGCGGCGCGTGGCCCTTACGCCGGACGTCGCCGGCCGCCTGACCAAAAGCGGCCATGCGGTGGTCATCGAGCGCGGCGCGGGAACGGCCGCGTTTTTTCCGGATGCGGCCTACAGCGTTGCCGGCGCGACCATCGGCGATCGGGCATCCGTCCTCGGGCAATCCGACATCATTCTGCAGGTCCAGGCGCCCCAGGCCGCCGAGCTCGCCCAGTATCGTGAGGGCAGCGCGCTCGTGGCGTTCTTCCAGCCCGTTCCCGACTTCCTGCGCGCCCTCGCGCAGCGCCGGCTGACAGTGTTCAGCCTGGTTCTGTTGCCGCGTATCACGCGCGCGCAGCCGATGGATGTGCTGTCGTCGCAGGCCACGGTTGCCGGCTACAAAGCCGTGCTGCTCGCATCATCGGCGGCCGGTCGCGTGCTGCCCATGCTGGTCACGGCCGCCGGAACGCTTTCCGCCGCACGCGTACTGGTCCTGGGCGCGGGCGTGGCTGGCCTCCAGGCCATCGCGACGGCCCGCCGCCTGGGCGCCATTGTGTCGGCGTTCGACGTCCGCCCCGCGGTCAAGGAACAAGTCCAGAGTCTCGGGGCGATTTTCCTCGAGATGGCGATCGCGGAGCACGCCGAGACGGCCGGCGGCTATGCGAAGGAGCTGTCGGAGGAAACACACCGGAAGGAGCTCGCGTTTCTCGCGGGCGCCGTGAAGGACGCGGACATCGTGATCTCGACCGCCGCGATTCCCGGCAAGAAAGCGCCGGTGCTCATCACCGCGGCGGCAGTTGAGGGAATGAAGCCCGGATCGATCATTGTCGATCTCGCGGCCGAAACGGGCGGCAACTGCGAGCTGACGCAGCCGGGCTCGGAGATCGTGCGCAACGGCGTCTCCATTCTTGGACCCGTCAACCTGCCGAGCACGGTGCCGCTGCACGCCAGCCAGATGTATGCGAGGAACGTCGCCGCCTTCCTGGGGCATATCACGCAAGACGGGAAGCTCCGGCTGGATTTCGAAGACCAAATCATCCGCGACACCTGCGTGACTCACGCGGGCGAGGTGCGCAAATCATGAGCGATTCAGGATCGATGCTGTTCGTGTTCGTGCTGGCCACGTTCATCGGCCTCGGCGTCATCCGCCGGGTATCGCGCCTGCTTTACACACCGCTCATGTCACTGACGAACGCGATCTCGGCGATCGCCGTGGTGGGCTCGATCGTGGTGACGGGCGCCGATCATCCGCTCACGATTCGCATCCTCGGCGCCGTGGCGCTGTTCGCCTCGATGACGAACATCGTCAGCGGCTTCATGATCACCGACCGCATGCTCAAGATGTTCAAGAAGCAGTGACCCACCTCGCCGGCGAATTGGCCGCCGTCGTCGCGACGGCGCTGTTCATCTTCGCGCTGAACTGGATGAACGACCCGAAGACGGCGCGGCGGGGCGTCATCGCCGGCGTGACCGGCATGACCGTCGCCGTGCTCGCGACGTGGATCCAGCCGGAGATCATTCATCATGGCTGGATCGTGGCGGCGATCGCCGTGGGGTTCCTGGTCGGTGTGCCGCTATCGCGCGTGCCGCTCACCGCGGTGCCGCAACGGACGGCGCTGTCCCACGCCTTCGGCGGCCTCGCGGCCGGGCTGGTCGGAGCGGCGGAGTTCTTCCTGTGGACCGGCGAGACGGGAGGCGCACACCTCACGCACTTCCGGCTCAGCGCGCTGTTCATCGAAGTGATTCTCGGATTCCTGACGTTCACCGGCAGTCTGATGGCCGCCGGCAAGTTGCAGGAGGTGCGCTGGATTCCGCAGCGGCCCGTCACCTATCCCGGCCAGAACTTCGTGAACATCGGCGTGCTGGCCGTCGCTGTGGCACTCGGCGTGCTGCTCGTGCTCAACCCCACCGCTCCCTGGGCCCGGCAGGCGTTCATCGCGATCGCCGTGCTCGCGCTGGTTTTCGGCATCCTGTTGATCATTCCGATCGGCGGCGCGGATATGCCGACGGTGATCTCCATTTTGAACGCGTACGCGGGGCTCGCCGCGGTCGCCATGGGTTTCGTGCTCGACAGCAAACTGCTCGTCACGGCGGGTGCCCTCGACGGTTCGAGCGGCTTGATCCTGTCGATCATCATGTGCCGGGCCATGAACCGCTCATTCACCAACGTCTTGTTCGGCGCGTTTGGGAAAGCCCAGCCGGCGCTCGCGGCCAGCGAGCAGAAGGAATGGAAGCAGGAGACGGTCGAAGGCGCGTCCCAGCTGCTCGAGCAGGCCCGCACCGTCGTCATCATTCCCGGATACGGCATGGCAGTCGCTCAGGCGCAGCTCAAGGTGCGCGAGCTGTACGACGCGCTGACCAAGCGCGGGGTCATTGTCAAATTCGCGATTCATCCGGTGGCCGGCCGAATGCCCGGTCACATGAACGTGCTGCTCGCCGAGGCCAACATTCCCTATTCGGCGCTCGTCGAGATGGACGAGATCAATCCGGAGATGCCGCAGACCGATGTCGCGTTGGTGCTGGGCGCGAACGACGTGGTGAATCCGGCGGCGCGCTACGCCAAGAGCACGCCGATCTACGGCATGCCGATCATCGACGCGGACAAGGCGAAGACGGTGTTGGCGGTGAAGCGCAGCAAGAATCCCGGCTTTGCCGGCATCGACAACGAGCTCTACGTGCAGGACAACACGTGGATGTTGTTTGGCGATGCCAAGGCCGTGCTCTCAGATCTCGTCAGGCAATTCGGCGGCGGCGGCATCCACTAGGGACTCATCGTTTCCACGCGTTGTTCTCCCGATTGATATCGGGATACACCCGCCGCGGATCGACGATCACCCCGGCCAGTCGCTTCGTCGTGACCATGCGGTAGGTAAACCGGCTGCCCAGATCCCACATGTCCACCGGCAGGCTGCGCGTCTCGGTTGTGCCGTCGTCGTAGCGCAGCTCGACGGTCACGGGCAACACCATCTGTCCCCGGTTCGATAGATACAGGAAGGTGGAGTCCCGGCCGGCACGGACCGAGTCCACGGCCTGATCGAGACGCGCGGTGGTGTAGATCCAGCCGCGCCAGAACCAGTCGAGATCCCGTCCCGTTTCGTTGCTCATGGTGCGGAAGAAATCCGCCGGCTGCGGGTGCTTGCCCTTCCAGCGCCGCGCGTACTCGCGGAAGGCGCGGTCGAACGCGTCTCGGCCCAGCACCGACTCGCGCAAGATCGTGAGCATCAGCGCGGGCTTCTGATACGCGGTCCAGTAGAGCTGCCGCACCTCGTCCGGCTTCGTGATCATCGGCTGCTCGCTGCCCGGGAGCGCGGTCGCGGCATAGGCGCTCAGCAATTCCTGCCGCACAGTGTCCGCGTACGGGGTGCCCTTGAAGAAGGCCTCGGCCGCGTCGTAGTCGGCGAACGTATTGAAGCCTTCGTCCATCCACGGATAGCGCCGCTCGTCCGATCCGACCTGCATCGGGAACCACTGGTGGCCGAGCTCGTGCATCAGCACCCAGTACTGATCTTCGCGTTTTTGCAGTGATGGGCAGAAGATCACCATCGGATACTCCATCCCCTCGATCAGCCCTTCAATCGCGGAGACCTGCGGCCAGGGATACTGGCCAAGCGCGCCCGAGAAGTGCCGCAGCGCAAAGCGCACCATGTTGTTCGCCTCTTCCCACGGCGTGGCGCCGGCGTGGTAGAAGGTCTGCACGAGGATGCCGTCCCAGGTGCTGGCGTCCCACCGCAGATCGGCGCCGGCGGCCCAGGCGAAGTCGCGCACGCCGCTGGCGGTAAACCGCCACGTGCGTGTGCCAGGCACCTGCTTCGTTGCATTCGCGACCGCTTCCTGGCGCGTGATGATGGAGAACGTCTGCCCCGGCGTCTCGAATGCCTTCGCCAGCCGGGCACGCTCCTGCGCCGTCCGGATGACCGTCGGATTCGCTAGCATTCCCGTGGCAGCGACCTGGAACCCGGCCGGCACGGTGAGGCTCACATCGAAGTCGCCATACTCCAGATAGAACTCGCCGGCGCCTAGGTAGGGCAGGGTGTTCCAGCCGTGCACGTCGTCGTAGACAGCCATGCGCGGGTACCACTGGCCAAGCTCGTAAAAGCGCGAGTCCACGCGGCCCATGCGGCCGGCGCCGTAGGGCGGGATCGGAAAATGCCAGGCGACATCGAACGTGACGCTGAGATCAGGGCCGAGCGGACGGGGCAGCTCCACGCGCATCATGGTGCCAAGGATCTTGGTCTTGAGCTGCTGGGTCCCCACCGCAAGGCGATCGATCGTGACGCCGCCGGCGAACCCTTTGCCGCTGAAGTCGAACACCACGCCGCCGGCGAACAGCAGCGGCGGTTGATTGAGTATTCCCGACACCGATCCGGGGGCGAACAAGTTCTGCTCGAGCTGGACCCAAACGTAGGAGAGAGTCTCCGGCGAGCGATTGACGTAAAAGATGCGGCCGCGTCCGCGCAGCACGTTGGTCGCGGTGTCGAGCGTCGCCTGCAGGGTGTAGTCGGCCCGCTGTTGCCAGTAGCGCGGCCCCGGCGCTCCGGACGCGGCGCGCACCGGCGTCGGTGCCGGTAAGGCGAGCGCGCGGAAGGGCGAGGAGTCCGCGACGGATTGTTGCAGAGCCAGGAGCAACGGGAGCATGCAGTTCTCCTAATGATTCGCGATTACACCCGCGGCACGGTGCGCAATCGCCATCACGGTGAGCATGGGATTCACTCCGGACGCGCTCGGGAAGGTGCTCGCATCCGCAACGTACAGGTTTCGTATACCCCAAACCCGGTTTTCGGCATCCACGACGGACGTGCGCGCATTCGCCCCCATGCGGCACGACGCCATCTGGTGGAAAGTCACGAGCAACAGCTCGTTCGGCCCCCAGCCGGCCGAGTCCACGCGCGCGAGCCAGTCTGCGCGCCCCTGGGTCGTGCCGGGCCGGTAGCTGATAAAGCGCGCGAGGGGCGCCCAGATCTCTCGCGCGCCGGCGGCTTCCAGCAGCTCGCCCGCTGCATCGAATCCGCGCCGCAGATGACCAGCGTCGTAGCGCGAGAGCCGATAGTCGACGACGGGACAGCCCTGGGCATCGACCGAGACGCGTCCACCGAAGCGATCACGCAGCAGGATGCCGACTAATGCTGTACGCGGCAGCCGCGCCATCCGCTCACGGTGCTGCGCTGCGGATTCCCAAGGGGCGGCGAGTGCCTGCAATGAAGGGTGTATCGGCGCCGTTTCGAATTTGAAGCCGTAACCATCGTTCAAATTGGCGAATTGATCTGAATAGTGTGCCTGCACTGTGCCGGTCCACGGTCGCACGTCTTCATCCATATCCGCGAGCACGGCGGTCGCGGGATGCAGAGCCAGGTATCGCCCCAGCGCGGGCAGCGTAATCCCCGATCGCAGGAGCAGCGCCGGCGAGTGAATCGAGCCGCCCGCCACGACCACCGCGCGCGCCCGGACCGTGAGGGTATGCGGTCCGACGCGGGCGGTCACACCGGTTGCGCCGCCTCGGTCCAGATTCACCTGCCGCACGTCGCAGTCGACCACCATGCGCGCGCCGCGCGCAGCGGCATCCACGAGGTACGTGATGATCATCGATTGTTTGGCGGCGCGCCGGCAGCCAAAGCCGCAGTAGCCGCAGGAATCATCCTGCGAGCAGCCCCGCACGTCGCGAGGTAGCAATCCATGATGCCACCCCTTCCGCTCGAGGCCGCGAATCAGGACGCGGTCGCGACCCGATGGATTGGCGTGCGCCGTATTGACGCCGAGGCGCTGGGCCACGGCATCGAGCGAGCGGGTGAACTCGCCGCCGGTAAAGTGGGGCAGGCTGTGTCGGCGGGCCCATTCCTCGCGTACGGCGTCCGGGGTGTGAAAACTGGTCGTGTAATTGATCACGGTGCCGCCACCGAGCGTGGCGCCCTGCAGCACGACGAGCCCCAGATCGCGCGACGTGAGCAGGCCGCCGGCATCGTACATGGTCGCGAGCGCATCGCCTTCCTGATGCGTGAAGTCGGCTTCGTTGCGATAACCGCCCTTCTCCAGCACGATCACATCCTTGCCACGCGCGGCCAGCTCGCCGGCCACGACGCCGCCCCCCGCACCGGAGCCGATCACGACCACGTCGCAATCGAGTGTGGTATCCCGCGTGATGGGGAGCGGGCGGATCGGTTTGGGCGTCTGTGGCGGTGGGCCGAGTGGACCAGGATAGCCGATCGAGCTTCCCACGCCGGGCGTGGTGTAGTGCGTCACGGTCGTGAGCCGCTTGAGCGCCTGAAACGCCTTACGGCGCTGTGGAATGCGGCTCGTTGCCCACGCGCGCAAATACCGCTCCCGCTGCTCCCGCGACATACGAGTAAAGGGCTGTGGGATTCCGGCGAGCAGCAAATTGACGACGCGGTTGTCGAGCAGCCGCAACAGCAGATCGAGCTCGGCGCGATCTGCGGCGCGCGGCAGTTTTGCGATCTGGCCGGCGACGCGCACGCCGAGGTCCGCAGGGGCATCCTGCACCAGCGTTGCCGCCACGACGCGCAGGACTTCCTGCGCCTGCGGCGACAGGGTCAGCGGACTTGGACGAATGTCAGTTTGAAGCCGTCGGGGTCCGTGATCATGAAGACGCGGTCGCCCCACGGCATGTCCTGGGGCTCCTGATCGAGGACGCCGCCGCGCGCCTTGATCTCCGCCGCCAGCTTATCGAGGTCCTGTGCCGTGCTACACCACACGCGGGTGCCGAGCCCCTTCTGGCGATCGCGGCCCTTGGCGAAGTCATCCTGACCCAGCATGAACGTCACGACGCCCGCATGAATCTCGCAGCCGGCCAGCTCACCGTTCTCCCGCCACTCCTCCCCGATGATGAACCCCAGGACATCGCGATAAAACGCGATGCTCCGCGGCAGATCCGTCGCGGTAAACGAGGGCATGATGCTGCGGAGGCGGAGCGTTTCCGGTTGGCGCCGGGCGGGGGGACGGGAAGGTTTGGCAGCGCGTTTCACTCTCTTGGTCGCCATTGGTTCGCTCCGTAACTGGGACCTAAAAGCGTAGCGAACGCGCCCGCCCCTCGCCAGATTCCAGACACTCCAGTAACCCCAAGAGGAAATGGAACATGGCAACCAGCAATGCCGTCGCGACGTGGGAAGGCAAGCTCAGAGATGGGAAGGGCACCTTCAAAGGCCAGAGCGGCGCCTTCAGCGGCGCTTTCAGCTTTGGCACGCGCTTCGAAGGGAAGAAGGGCTCCAATCCCGAAGAGTTGATCGCGGCGGCGCATGCGGGATGCTTCAGCATGGCGCTCTCGTCGGCGCTCGAGAAGGCGGGCCACCCTGCAACCCGGATCGAAACCCGGGCGGCCGTGACGATCGAAACCGTCGACGGCGCACCCAAGGTCACCCGGAGCGCGCTCGAAGTGCGCGGCAAAGTGCCCGACATCGATCAGGCGGCGTTTCAACAGGCGGCAGAGGGTGCCAAGAAAAACTGCCCGGTATCGAGGGCGTTGCAGGGCAACGTCGAGATCACGCTGGACGCAAAGCTGGTGTGACGCGCTGCAGCGAGGATCACGGTCGGCAAAATGGCGCGTGCCTGGAGGCCTCGCTAGCTTGGACCGGTGCCCTGGAAGGTGTATCTCCTGCGCTGCCGCGACGGCACCCTCTACACCGGCATCACGAACGACCTGGACCGCCGCCTCGCGTTACATGAGACCGGCAAGGCGAGCGCGTACACCCGGTCCCGCCGGCCACTCACACTGGCGTATCACGAGTCACTGCCCGACCGGAGTGCAGCACTGAGGCGTGAGGCCGCGATCCGGCGGCTGTCTCGCGCCCAGAAGCTCGCCTTGTGCAGCGACGCGACGTAACGCTGGCGATTGTCGCTGTGCTGGTGGCCGTGGTCTGCGTAGGACTGGGGATCTGGCAGCTGCAGCGCCTCGGGCAACGCCGCGCGCGCAATGCGCTGGTCGCGGCGCGCTGGGCTCTGCCGGCGCTGGATGTGCGGAGCGGCTCCGTCTCCGCCGATTCGGCGCGCCAGCGGCGGGTCACCGCGCGCGGTGTCTACGATTTCTCAGCCGAGAAGACGTGGCCGGGGAGGAGCTTCCAGGGCACGCCGGGTGTCGCGCTGATTACCCCGCTCCGTCTGGCGGATGGATCGGCGGTGCTGGTGGACCGCGGTTGGGTGCCTTCACCGGATGCGTATCACGTGGATCAGACGCGCTACCGTGAGCCCGATACGGCATCGGTCGTCGGTCTGGGCCTGATCCCTCCCCGCGGGCGGGGTGACGTGGATACGAAAGGCTATCTGCCGTTCGTGATCCAGCTGGAGACACCCGATCCCGAGCGGGGCTTGCCCCGGCGATGGCCGGCCCCCGAGCTCGATGACGGGCCACACCTCTCGTACGCCATTCAGTGGTTCAGCTTTGCGACGATCGCCCTAGTTGGAACGGCTGCGCTGTTGCGCAGCCGGAAATGATTCGTAGAGGGTATCGAGCAGCTCGGCACCGCGCGCGATGCGCGCGTCGTCTTGCGCGTGGCGTTTGACGACGCCGGCGATCATCCGCTCGAATCCAGGAGTCTCCCGCCGCTCGAACTTTCCATCCTTGCAGTCGAGATCGTGCACCATCTCGCCGATCGCGCGCAGGGCCGCATCTTTGTCGAGACCACACTGCTTCACGAGCGTCTCGAACGTGCAGCGATCGCCTTCGTGCGTGTAGTCCCCCTCGAACATGTCGAAGCGAACCATGCCCGCCTTGGGCTCGCCGAACGCAAACCGCGCTTTGGGATCGATGAACCGGCGGATGAGCCAGGCGCTGGCGATCCGGTCCACGTGCACATCCGCTCGAGTCACCCAGGTACGTCCACGCTTGTGCTTCGGCGCCTTTCCATCCGCCGCTCGGCGGTCCGATACGGTCGCGTGATCGGCGAGGGGGCGAAACAACGCCTCCATTTGCCGGTCGGACATCCCGTCCACGAAGGACGCGCGGCAGACGGTCGCTTCACCGCCGCCCGCCGTGATTTCGCGCCGCAGCCACTGAAAGTCCTCCGTGGCCTCGTCGCTGAAGGGGAGGACATAGACGGAGTTCTTGAGCGCGACCGCGCCGATTCCCTGGAGACGGCGCCAAATCTTGACGCGGAAATAGTCGGGTTTGGGCGGCAGCTGGTGGATGAGCAGCAACCAGCGGCCGCTGTCGGAGCCCTTTCTGGTCACAGCCAGAAGCCCCGGATCGCAGTCCCGATTGGGGCTCCCCACGCACTGCGGCGCGGCGCCAGCGTCCGAGACTCGACGTCAGCCCCTAATTGCCCCGTGATCGGATTGAAGAAGTGCATGTCGGCAACGGCCGCCGTGAGCGCGGCGACCTCCGGTTCGCTCAAGTGCGCGCGCACGGCGGCGAGCGGTTCGGCCGGCATTCCGTCAGCGCCGTCCGACTCCGTATATCGCGTGAGGGCATCGGCAAACCGTAGTGCAGCCCGCTCGCGAATCGAGAACAGCGAGCTGGTTTCGTAGTGCGGAAGGGCGCGTAGCGCATCCAGGGGCAGGTGCGAGTCGCGCCAGAGATGGCGTCCCTTCTCGATGCACCAACGGCAGCGGCTGCGCTCGGCGGCGAGCTGCGTCGCGAGCATGCGGAGCCGCGGCTCGAGCTCGGCGGCGCGCATGTGGTACCGGGCGAGGGCAGCATAGGCGGGCAGCACGCGCGCGCCACTTGGGGCACGGGACCCGCCCGCGCCGCGACCGGCGAGCGTTCGCAGGAGACTGCCCAATCCTCTCAGAAGGGCCATCGCAACTGTATCCATTTATGATTCAACTGTATCAGTGGGGGATGGCGCTGGCAAGCCCGGGATGGTTGTTGGATTGGGGGAATAACCCGCGGCACACATGTCCAACTGAGGGTTTAGACTCGCAGAACTACCGTTTGGGCTCGCATTTAGCGATATTGTCCGTCCATCAGCCCCGCAGGTGCCCTCGTCTGATGCACCTGCGGGCGTTTCATACTGACACATAAGGAGTGTCACATGGCGGCTGCCCTCCCCCTGAAGCGCCCCGTCAAAGTCGGTGAGCTCGTGCGGCGTCGCTTGCGTGAGCTGAAGCGCACCCCGCGCGAGTTGGCGGACGCGGTTCAGGTGTCTGAGATCTACATTGCTGACATCGTCGCCGGGCGGCGGCGTCCTCCGGCTCCTGGCCGCATGGACGTCTACGCTCCGATGACCAAGTTCCTCAAGCTGCACCGCAACGACCTGCCCACGTGCGCCAAGGCGGAGCGGGATGGCGAGACCAAAAGCCGTCGCCGGCCGCATCCCGAGATCCGGCAGCAGTTCCTGGCGCTCTGCCTCGACCCCGTCCGCGCGCGTACGCTGATGCGGCGCCTGGCCCGTCGGGACGGCGTGATGCTGGAGCGCGTCATCGTCGGCCGGCTGCTCGAAGTCGCCCAGGGGTTCGTTCGTCGCCAGCTCGATGACGATGTCGGTATCCGCATTGCGGCGAGCCGGGACGGCTGCACCTACCTCGAGATGCGGATGAAGCTGATGGAGTTCCTGGACGCGACTCCCGAGGGGCTCACGCCGGAAGATGCCGAGGAATTCGTTCGTCCCCGCATCGCCGGATGGGAGCTCGATCCCGAGACGCACACGATGCGCATCGTGCTCCGGTCGCAGGATCCGGCCCCGCGGCAGGTGAGGGCGCTCAGCATCTAAGGGGTGCGCGGGCGGCGTCAGAGAAATGTGGGGGCGCAGCATGCTGCGCCCCTACGTGCGTTAATATCCCTTACCGTCTCTTCGGGTCGCAGTAGTTTTTAGGCCGTTCCATCACGCCGTCGTTCTTCCATCCGGAGAGTCCATGTTTCCCCTTGTTGTCGCTGCCGTTCTGGCCGTCCAGCAACCACCTCCACCGCCC
>DASZCG010000265.1:0-2599 GCA_035943355.1 Gemmatimonadales bacterium | reverse complement strand
ACGCTCGGAGCCCACGCTCCTCAACGCGCCCCGCGCGGAACGGGACTTTCCTTGGATAGCGCCCTACGTTCGACACGAACCACCCGGACGGATCCCAGCCGCTGGCAAGGAGCTGACCAGGTTGGTGTTCACAACAGAATTGATTTGTAGTGGGATGCGCAGCCTAACCAGCGCGTGAAGCTGGCGGCGCCCGCATCTGGGAGTCTGGATGCCGTGCGCAGCGGCGGTGTGATACAATTACCGGTGTGAACACTTCTAATTCGCGCCGCAGCTTACGCGCGTTTCGTTAGGCAGATGCCGGTCATGGATGAGGACCTCGTTGAAGTTGTGAGGGTCGTTGGCCCCGGTCTGGAACTCTTCTCGGGGCATGCGGGGATCGTTTTTCCGACAGGGGTGACCGCTGACATATTCCTGCGCGAACTGCTTGACGGAGGGCCGGGAACGCCGGCTGACATGGCCTTCTTCACTAGGCTGATTGTCAGTCTAACGCATCCTGACCTTCAGCGGGATCAGGCGAACCTCGCTGAGATCGCCGAAATGATTCGAGCACGTCTCGCCGCGCGACAGGCCACCGAGGGAGCGAGCGATGAGTCTCAGCCGCCGGCATCTGCCTAACACGCGCCTGAAGCTGGCGGCGCCGTCCTGCGGCGGTAGTCTTCTATTTGTGAAATCGTCCAGCTCGCGCCGCAGCTTAGGCGCATTTCGTTAGGCAGCGGCATGCCACGAATCAAAATTCTTTTACCGGGCAGGTTCATGCTGACGCTTGCTAGATTCGCGCTGCTATCGCTTAGTGCATTAGCATGTGCCGGGACTCCTCGCCCTCTTAATGTCGCTCCGTCGAGTCAGACAATTACTGCAGAAACCGAGCCCGGAATCGATGCTCAGGACATCTATGTGGTCAACAATTCATCCCAACCTATCGTTGTCACTAGTGTATCGCTCCGAGACTGCGAGAATATTCTTGAGGCCTGCGCTGAGAGGCGCGTGCACGTTCCAGTTGCCCCCGGGAGCCGGATCCGGGTCGCCAGCATCCACGCGGCCGATCGCACACACGCCTTCTCCTATCATTATTCATGGACTTGGAGTGGATCCGGTTCTCAATGACTAGCCGCTGCCTAACGTGCGCCTGAAGCTGACGGCGCCGTCTTGCTGGGGAGGCCATCGGTTTGTGGAAACCTCTTGTTCGCGCCGCAGCTTTCTGTGAAGCGGCGCCCCGCGTCAAGCCCGTCACGAGCTTGCCGTTCGTTCCTTCCTCAGTTGTCCCGCCCCGCTCGAGGTGCTGCTCAGCCTTCTGTTCGCGCTCGTGAGTGAGGCGCGTTGGCCCCGGCGCATTTGGGTGGTGCGATGGAGCGGACGGCGCTAACTAGGCGACGATCTTGTCCGACGATCATAAGCTGCGACGCGCTCGCCGCTCTCCATGCAGTCATCTCGATCGACACGGGTTGCTCAGGTTCGTTCGCTGGCGTGCACCGGCTCCCGGCGCGGGGACCGAATCTTCCTCGGATCGTACGAGACCCCATCCCGCCACATCGCGTAGAGGATCCCCGCCAGCCGGCGGGCCAGCGCGACGACGGCGATGCGTTTGCCGCGGCGCTGCGCGATCGTCAGCGTCCACGCCCGGAGCGCGGCCGTGGCCGGTGAGCGGGACCGGAGGATCCGCCACGCGGCTTCCACCAGGAGCCACCGCACGCGCCGGTTCCCGGCCTTCGTGATCCGCCCGATCCGGCGTTTCTCCCCCGAGCTCTGCTCGCTCGGCACTACCCCGAAGTAGGCCTCGAGCTGGTGCGCGGAGGGAAAGCGGGTGATGTCGTCGACCGTGGCCACGACCGCGCTCGCGGTCACGGGGCCGATGCCCGGGACCGTCGCGAGCAAGGCGACAATCGGGTCGTGCTGCGCCAGGGCTGCGAGGCGTTGGTCGGCGGCCGCGATCTGCGCATTGAGGGGCGCGCTGATCGCCACCAGCGGCGCGAGCTCGAGGGCCAAGACGCGGGCGGGGACGTGCTCGCTCTCGCTCGCGGGCACCCGCAGGCCGTCCCGACGAACCAGCGTCTTCATGAGCGCGACGTAGCGCGTGCGGGTCCGGACGAGCGCATCGCGCACCGCGAGGTCCGCGCGCACGTGGCGCCGGGCCTCAGAGAGCCGATGGGCCAGCCGGTAGGTGCCTGTCTCGCACGCCTCCCGGAGCGTGCGCGCATCGCGCTTATCGGTCTTGGTGCGGCGCGAGCGGGTGGCGTACATCGGCGCGTAGTTCGGATCGGCGACGAGCACCTCGTGGCCCAACGCCTCCAGGTGGCGCGCGACCCACTCGCTCTCGGTGCTCGCTTCGAGCAGAATCCGGGCGCGCGGCCGCTGGCCGAGGACGGTGGTGAACCGCTCCCGGCTCGTGACGATGCGACGGTCGGTGAGCGCGCCATCCTGCGCCTTGATCGACAGCTGGCTCTCGCGCTTGTGGAGATCGAGTCCTATGATATCCATGGCAGCTGGCCTCCCGGTTTGCGCCCCGTCGCAAGACGGTGAGCGCGTACACAGTTGTGGGGCGAAGCTCGCCACCACGTTACCGTGGAGGTCCAGCTGCCGCTTCATACCAACTAGGCGCATC
>DASZCG010000264.1:0-5439 GCA_035943355.1 Gemmatimonadales bacterium | reverse complement strand
GCCGTCACGGTGACATCGCTCGTCGTCTGAGTGTAGCCGATGACTCTGGCGCGCACGGTCTGCGCGCCGGCCGGGACGCCGGTGATGACGTAGCGGCCGTCGGGCTGGCTCAAAACACTGCAGCCTCCCGCGGCGACGGTGACGCCCTGGAGGCCTTGTTGGGTGGCATTGTCCGTGATGCGTACGCGGATCGTGCCCGTGGTTTGCTGCGCCTGCAGCGTGTTGGGGTCGATCCAGAGCATCAGGATGGCGCCCATGCAGTAGAGTAAAGGTCTCATACGCGTTTCCTCAGGCGGTGACGGAGGCGAGAAATCGGGTGGAATCAAGAGGCTGCCCGGAAACGAGAGTGTCAAGGAGTAGAAAGAGGGATAAGTTTGAAGCATGCGTTACGATCTCTTCAGGAAACGCCTGACGGATGCAGTCGTGAACACGCCGGGCGACGCGACTCCGGAGCTGCGCCAGGCGGTACTCGACCGGGCGATGGGGAGTCGGGACGGCGTACCCCCGGCACTCCGCCCCTACGTCGATACCGTGGCCCGCCACGCCTATAAGGTCACGGATCGCGACGTTACAGCCCTGCAACAGGCCGGCAATTCGGAAGACGCCCTGTTCGAGATCACCGTGGCTGCCGCGGTAGGCGCAGCGCTGCATCGCCTGGAGCGGGGCCTGGCCGCCCTCCGTGGCGAGGAGCCCGACTGATGCGCCTCCCGCGTGTCGAGCACCGCCATCGGCTCAAGGAAAAGCTGAAGCTCGGGCTCATCCGCCTGGTGAGCGGCCGGCGGGTGCCCGACGTCGTCAAGACGATCATGTACCGGCCGGAGCTGTGGGGAAAGCCGATGTGCGACTGGACGCAAGCGGTGCTGCGCGGCCCCTCCGATTGGAGCGTGGGTGAGCGCGAGCTGTTCGCTGCGTTCACGTCGAAGCTGAACCAGTGCGTCTTCTGAACGGAGTCGCACGCCGCGGTCGCGGCGCTGGCCTTACAAGATGACAGGTTCGTGCGGGCGGTGGTCGACGATTGGCGCACCGCGCCGCTCGACGCCAAGCTTCGCGCGACGCTCCGCTTCCTCGAGAAGCTCACACTCCATCCCGACGATGTGCGGCCCGCCGATGTCGCGCCGCTGCGCGCCGCCGGCCTGAGCGATGAGGCGATCGCAGACGCGATCCACGTCTGCGCCCTGTTCAACATCTACGATCGGATGGCGGATGCGCTCGCTTGGTATCTGCCCGATCGCGCCGGCTACGCCGCATCGGGTGAGTCACTGATGAAGCGCGGCTATCTGCTGTAACCGGCGGTCGAGACGCCCGTAATCGAGCTCATCACCTACTAACCGGCAACGCGTGGACCGCGTCACGAGCGGCGCGGCTCCGCTTGCGCCCCTCTTGGTATCGCCTTCCGATGGCGCCTGCGGTACTGGTTGTGGCGCGCTCGCTATTGCCTCGGCTTGCTGCAGCTCGCTGGCGGCGAGCGCGTGCTGGCCGCGCTTCCACGCCACGTAGCCCTTGAGGAAGTGCGCCTCGACGCTCTTCGGATGCGTGACGATCACGGCGTCGAATTGTGACCGTGCCGCTGCGAGATCGCCGCGGAGCAACGCGACCTCGCCGAGGCGAAGCAGCGGGCCCGTTTCTTCGCGATTGAGCTCTGCGGCTTGAGCGAATTCGGTCCTCGCTCGCCCGAGATTCCAGGGGGCCCCGGTGTCTGGACACGCATAGAGGTCGCCGAGCCGGGAATGGGTGCGCGCGCTGGCAGGGTTGATCTCCACGAGGCGGCGCCAGGCGGTCTCGGCGTCGCGGAAGTTGCCGAGCTCGAGCTCCATGTTGCCGAGGTAGTAGAGCACATCTTCGTGCCGTGGATTCAGCGCGAGCGCGTTACGATAGGCGTCGCGCGCTGCGGCGTTCCGGCCGTCCACGCGCGCCGTCGTCGCGGCCCGGTATAGCGTCCAGAACTCGAGCACCGCTTGCCGGCCGCCGGTCGAATCCGGCGTCGTCTCGACACGTGTGGCCCCTCCGCCCTCGACAATGTGGATCGTCTGGTCCGCCGCGACGTTCGTCAGTACCTGTTTGGTCCCGCTCGGCCACACAATCCTGACGCTGTCGACCTGAGTGAGCGCGCCGAGCCCGACATGCTCGGTCAGGTCGTTCTGCGAGAGATAGGAAGCCTGCGCGCCGACCTCGCGAATCGAGACCGACGTGCCGGCGACGACGCGCAGCTTGGCGCCGTCCGCCGTTCGGTTGCTCCGGCCCCGGCCCTCGAGTCTGATGTTGAGCCAGTGATTGCGGTTGCCGCCGTCGTTGCGCAGCAGCACGGCCCGGCCGCTGTGGTTCACGACCACGACGTCGAGATCCCCGTCGTTGTCGTAGTCGGCGAATGCCGCGCCCCGGCCCACGTGCGGCGTGCGGAAGTACTCGCCACTCGGCGCGCCGACCTCGAAGAAGCCGTCTGTCGGCCCGTGGTTCCAAAACAGCTGCGCCGTCTCGGGAGCAAGGAGCTCCGGCGCGTCGCGGCGCTGGAACGTGTGACCGTTCGCGACGAACAAGTCGAGCTTGCCGTCATTGTCGTAGTCGAAGAAGAACGTCCCCCAGCCGACGAAGTCGAGCGCGACTTGCCCCAGCCCCACGCGATCGGCGACGTCCTGAAACGCGAGCGGCTTGTTGCTGACGTGTTCGTAGAGCGCGTTCTCCTGCGCGATCCAGTGCGTGATGAACATGTCGAGGTGCTGATCGCCGTCCCAGTCGCCGATGGCGAGGCCCATGGCGCTGCGGTAGTCGGCGACGCGCGCCTCGTGGCTCACGTCGACGAACACGCCGTTGTGCAGGTTGCGGAACAGCTGGTTGTCCGTGACGTCGTTCGCCACATAGAGATCGGGCCAGCCGTCTTCGTCGACATCGACCCACGCTGCCTCGAGCGATTTGCCGTGGTCGCCGAGCACGCCGGCTCGGCCGGCCACTTCGGTGAACGTGCCGTTGCGGTTGTTGTGGTAGAGCAGGTTTCGCTCGGGCGGGTAGGCGTTCGGGTTGATGCCGAGGGGATTCTCGACGTCGTACTGCTCCGATTTGGCGGCCATGCCGCTCGAGGGCGACCGGTATTTCACGTACCCGGTCACATAGAGATCGAGAAAGCCATCGCGGTCGTAATCGCCCCACGCGACGCCGGACCAGAAGCCGCGTTTGCCGCCAATTCCCGATGCTGTGGTCCGATTGGTGAAGGTGCCGTCGCCGGTGTTGTGGAAGAGGACGTTTTCGCCGTACGCCGAGACGACGAGGTCAAGAAAGCCGTCGTTGTCGTAATCGCCCCATTCGGCTCCCATTCCCCAGATCCGCAGATCGACACCCGCCTGCGCGCTGACATCGGTGAACGTGCCGTTCTTGTTGTTGTGGTACAGCGCGCAATGCGCGGGTGAGGCGCGCAGCGAATCGGGGCTCAGCGTGATCGGGCCGGCGACGTTGACGATGAAGAGATCGGGCCAGCCGTCGTTGTCGTAATCGCCCCAGGCAGCGCCCGATCCCATGTCTTCGGGGATCTGGGACGTGCGTTGGCCCCAAAAATGCTGGAAGTCGATGCCTGCTTCCTTGCTTACGTCCACGAACGTGACGCGCGGATAGTCAGGTGGGAGGCCACGCGACAAGTCGGAGGTGAGGCCTTCGACTCTCCGCCCAGGCGTGTAGTCGGCCCGGGGCCTGAGAGCGCGAACGGCGACCACCACCGCGACGCCGACGAATGCCAGCGCCAGTGTGATCGCGAGCGCGAGGCGCCGGTGCCGGCGCGTTATGGGATGGTTGGAACTACCAACCACGGACCTCTATCGTCGTGGTGTCCTGCGAAACCACCGTCACCGGAGACGTGATGCCGGACGACTCACCAAACAGGAAGTTGAGGAGGAACTGATCGACCTTGCGGTACAGCAGTCGCGCCGAGACGTGGAGCTCGGTGACCCGACCGCGCGGCGCCTGGAAAGCGGCGCTCTGGCTGCCGATCTCCCCGCCCGCGCCCGGTGTGCGCTTGAACGAGGTGGCGGGACAGTTGAACGAGAATTCCGCGCGGTCGGATTGCCCGGGGAACATGGAGCGGCGATAGCGCACGCCCACCATTTCCCAGAGGTTGTGGCGATCGATGAGCTTGCCGTACTGATCCACCGGCTCCGCTTTGAAAATAAACGAGCCCGGGTGGATGAAATGCCGGGCATCACGCTGGCCGGTTTCGTAGACCGTGTCGCCGTTCTGATCCCGCACCACGATCTCGACCCACGACTGAATGATGTCGAGCGGCCCCGTCGGGAAATCGTGGCCGACCTTGTTGTTCGTGATGAGCACCTGCAGGTCGACGGGCTGCCCCGGCCGGACGCTGTCCGGCGCGATGAGCTGGATCGGAACGGCGGGACCGGTCCGCCACTTGTCGGCGATCTCGGGAATGTCGATTCGCCCCTGCAGCCACCGCTCCGTGAGGGCCGCGTGCTCCGCGGCGCCGGGCAGCTTCAGCGCGACCGGCATGAACTGATTCGCGGCGAGGAAGCGGTGGCTGCGATGCTCGCCGTCGCCGGGAGATCGATTGTAGTCGCGGTCGTCGCCCGCGGCCGGATCCTTTGAGGGCACGAGTCGCATGTGGCACTCGCGACACTCGATCGTGCGGCGCGGATTGAGGCTGTCATTCCAGCGGCTCTTGCGCCAGTTGTCGTACTGATTCTGGAGCTGTACCCAGCCGACCTGATTGATCTCGCGGTCGATGAACTGCTTGTGACACGCGGCGCAAAACTCGGGACTCTTGAAGAGGCCGTGCTGCAGCGAGCGGACGTGCTCCCGCGGGTACGCGCGGATCAGGAAGTTGCGCACGAGCCGTGCGGCGTTCCCCTCTCCCTCCTGCATCTCGAACATGTAGCGCCTGGGCTGCGCGATCACATAGCTCGCATTGCCCTTGACGTCGGTCTCGCGGATGGCGTGGCAGGTGATGCACGACACGCCCTCGTCGCGGCCGACCGCGTTCGTCAGATCGTCGCGATACAGGTTCTTGGCGCCCGCGAACAACGAAATCGGATCGTGGCAGCCGGCGCAGTAGCGTGTGGACTCCGGGCCGTTCTGCTTGCCCATCGTCGCCTGGATCGCGCGAAACCCCAGGTCCATCGCCGCGTAGCGGTGGGCGCTCACTGACCACTCTTCATAGATCTGTTGATGGCAGCCAGCCTCGCCGCACGCCTTGGAGCCACCGAGCGAGCGCGCGTCGAACGCCTGCGCCGTGTTGGTCCGCGCGAGACTCGGCGCGAACGGCCGGCCGGGTCCGTACACGTAGCTGTAGTCGGCGGGGAGCCGGTTCACCAGGCGCACCGGACGATAGGCGAGCGATCCGATCGCAATCGCGGCGCCCAGCGCCAGCGTGGCGTACAGCGTCCGGCGTCCGAAGCGCCGTTGGGCCCGCCGCAGCTCGAGGGCGCCGTCGGCCGTGCCGCGGCG
>DASZCG010000263.1:0-8066 GCA_035943355.1 Gemmatimonadales bacterium | reverse complement strand
GCGCGCTGGCCCGAGGCGGTGCGGGGGACCCTGGCGCCGGGGGGGGGCGGCGTGGACATCGTGCTGGACGCGGTGGGAGGCAATTCCTGGCGTCAGGGTTACGATCTGCTCGCGCCGCTGGGACGGCTCGTGTGCTACGGCGCGCAGGAGCTGTCGACGAGTCGAGGCCGCAACGTGCTCCGGCTGGCGTGGCGCGTGCTGCGCTGGCCGCGGTTCGGGCCGCTCAAGCTGATGAGCGAGAATCGCGCGGTGCTGGGGGTGAACCTCGGCAATCTGTGGGACGCCGCAGACATTATCCGGCCGCAGGTCGAGGTGCTGCTGCGCTACGCCGCGGAGGGGAAGATTCGGCCGAGGGTGGATCGGGCGTTTGCGTTCGAGGAGGCGGCAGCGGCGCACCGGTACATCCATGAAAGAAGGAATGTCGGGAAGGTAGTGCTCACGCCGTAATCTCCCCCCATATTTCATCCATGCCGCGCATCTTCACCCGCTTCCCGACGCCAATCGGCGATCTCATCCTGACCGCCTCCGAGACCGCGCTCACCGGCGTCTATTTTTCCACTTCGCGGCGCGGCCCGCCGCCGACGAGCAGCGCGGGCTGGGAAGAAGACAGTGGGGCAGGGCCGGCGAGCGCGCTGCTGGCGCGCGCCCGTGGGCAACTGACGGAATACTTCGCGAAGACGCGCACGACGTTCGATCTGCCGCTCGAGGCGGAAGGCTCGAAGTTCGAGCACCGCGTCTGGAACGCGCTGTGCACGATTCCCTACGGCACGACGACGAGCTACGGAGAGCTGGCACGCCAGCTGGGCGACCGGCATGCCACCCGCGCCGTCGCTCTCGCCAACGGCAAGAACCCCATTCCGATCATCGTCCCCTGCCACCGTGTGGTTGGCGCCAGGGGCGAGCTCACCGGGTTCGGCGGTGGCCTCGAGCGCAAGCGGTGGCTGCTGGAGCACGAAGGCGCGCTGATGGCGCTCGGCGCGTAAGCGCGAGTGTGACGCGCGCCCTGAAGGGCGATGGGGAGCCCCGCGGAGGCCGCGGGGCTCCCCTGTGCGTTAGGACGGCTTGGGATAGAAGCGAACCTGCAGCAGCCTGAGCCCGTTGTTGTCGTACTGCCAGAAGAACCCTTGGAGACACGGGTCGAACAGGCTCACGGTTGTACCGCCGCAGGCGATCACTGCCGCCGAATCGGCTACCGGATCAAGCACGATCGATGTGAGCGCGTCCGTTACGTTGCGGAAGCTGCTCTTGCCCGTCCCGCGGACGAACACCTCATTCTGCGTCGAGCAGATGACTGCGGGGTCTACGAGCAGGATATCCGTTGCGCAGGTCTTGATCTTGGCCTTGCCACCCGGGGTGCCGAGTGCGCGGGCCCACACGGTGTAGCTGCCAGGGGCCGGCAGCGAGAACGAGGCTTCCCCGTCAGTGCCGTTCTTGTCGAGGACCTGAAAGACACCATCGGCACTCTGACTGAGGAGGATCTTGGTACTGACGGCGTCGGAGTCCTTCCTGGACCCCAGGCCCACGAAGATGACGTTGCCACCCGAGAAATCCATGTTGGAATTCTTCTGGTGGGAGACGCCGATGATGTTGAGATTGTAATGTGCCCCGCTGGGAGCCCCGTTGCCGGTCTGGCCCGGGACGTCCGTAGCGGCCGCAACAGTCAGGGCCGCCGTAAGCAAGATTGTGATTCGCATTCGTCCATGCTCCTGCGTGGAGGGTTTCGTAGGCGCACGGAGCTGGAAAGAGAACTGCTCTGGGTCTCGACGAACGGTAGGTCTGGTTTGGTTCTGCAGCCGTGAGCATCGTCACGGGTTAGCGGGCGACCTCCCTCGATGGCCACTGCCCGCCCCTGGCGCGGTGGCGATTGAGCTGCTCTAGCACAAAGGTCGATTTGCTTTACCCAGCCGGTCGGGGTGATCGCGCTGGGAAGGTTCCCAGTTGACAGGAGCGTGAGCACAATCCCGCACACAACGCCCGGGCGAAGAAGTACGGTGAAGGGCGTCGTCCCATTGATCCGCGGTTGATTCTCTCCCGTAGAATCGCGTTGTGAAAACAGTGCAGGAGCGGGTTGAAGACGCGATGCGCGAAGTTGGGACGCTGCTCATCACGTTCGCGCCGCTGGATGCGGCGTTTGTGGAAAGTCGCAGTGACGCGATCGTCTTGTTACTATTCTTTTGGATAGTGGGCGTGTCCCTGTTTGCGGGATCGCTGTGGCTCGAGAGGAGACGGTCACATGGTGACTAACACGATCATTGGCCTGACTGGCGTACTCGTGCTGGGCATAATCGGTTTTCTCGTGGCCTTACGCCAAATTCGTCGGGACGAGGCTCGCCGCCGCGCGAATCAGTCGAAAGAATAATCCCTCACGGTTCTGTCCTCACCCCTGACCCGGCGAGCTCAAAAGCAGATCCTTCGCGCCTGAGGTGACGCGGCGGCCTACCGCCCTACGAGCTTCACCACCCCGAATACCAGGCTGACGGTTGTCGCGGCTTGCGCCACCCAGAACGTGAACAGGCGGTTGGTGAGCTTGGCCTCGAATTCGGCGAAACGTTGGTCGACGCGTGCGAACCCCTCGCGCATCTCGGCGCGCAGCTCCGCCACCCGCCGCTCGATTTTGGCATCGAGCTCCGCAACGCGCTGCTCGAGCTTGGCATCGAAGCGAGCGAAATTGAGCTCGTTCAACTCCTTCAGGTCCGAGCGATAGGTTGCGTCCACCGAATTGAACCACTCCACGAGCTCGTTCGCGACGTCGTCGCCAAGCTTCTCGTAGAACTTGCGGGACAACTTCGCGGTCACCGGCACGACGTTCCCTCGTGTATGTACCGGTGACAGCGTAACACTGCGCTCGTCCGTCGCGCTTGTCATCCCTTCGCTTCGCTCAGGGCAGGCTCTTCGCTTCGCCATCTTCCTCCTCTCTTAAAGAAAAGCGCGCGAGCTGTCATCCTGAGCGAGCGCGCAGCGCGAGCGAAGGACCTGCTTTTAGGTGTGGGAGCGCAAGCAGGTTCCTTCGCTTCGCTCAGGACAAGCTCTTCGCTACGCGCGCGTTCCGCGCGCTCCCCAAAGCAGGTCCTTCGCTACGCGCGCGTTCCGCGCGCTCCCCAAAGCAGGTCCTTCGCTACGCGCGCGTGCCGCGCGCTTCGCTCAGGATGACATGCTCCCTCTCATCGTGTAAAGAAAGAGGAGGGTAGGAAACGGGGGGGTGCGCAGCGCCTTGAGGGCGACGTCGCGGTGGTGCTTCAGATCCTCGGCGAGGAACACGACGCCCGTCCCTATTACCACTCGTCGATAACGTGCACCGCTACCACTCGTCGATAACGTGCACCGCGCCCGGAACCGCGGCGAACAGCGTCAAGCCATCCGATGCAATCGCCAGCTGGGAGGGTTGCGCGCCGAGGTTCACTGAGCCGATCACAGCGCCGTCGCTGATGCGCACGTTGGTGATTCCCGTGCTCGTGGCGAAATACGCCGTGGCGCCATCGGGCGCGAGCACGGACGGGCCCGTGGCGCCGGCCGGCGCGAAGGACCCGAGCGACGTGAGGCCCGTGGTGAACAGCTCGTGCGTGATGAGCAGCCGGGCGCCCGAGTAGTCGGACGAGACGTAATTGAAGAACCGGCTCACCGTCCCCCGGTCGGCCGGGAACGCCCCGTTCAGGGCGTCGTACACGACGCCCTCGATCGGGCAGCAGGAGTCATCGATCAAGATCAGGCCGATCGACCGGTTGCCCGAGCGGCAGAGCGGAACGAATTCCGTCACCGTTTTCCGATTCGCCAGGGCGCGCGAGCCGAGGTCCAGCTCCATGAGCGAGCCGCCATAGCCCGAGCCGTCGAACGTGATCGTGACGAGTGCCTTGTTGTTTGCCATGACCCGTACGTTGTCAGGGCCGCGATTCAGGAAATTGTCGTTGTTGACACGCACGGTGTCCCGCTGCGACGTCACGAGGTTCAAGACGCTGAGGTACGGCGTTGCGCGGAGTGCGACGAGCAGCGAATCCCCGCCGAGTGACAAATCCAGGCCGCGCGGCCGGCCCGAGAACGCGAGCGGCGCGCTGAACGACTTGGAAGCGAGGGATAAGACCGCCACACGATCCGAATCCGGAATCGACAGGTACAGCACGTTGCGCTTGGCGTCGAACGCCATGTCTCTGACCGTCCCGTCCAGCGCCGCACTCCACGGTGGCTGTCGGGTGCGGTTGGCGACGGTGAGGCTGCCCAGGAGGACCTCGCGGCGGTTGCCGACCGCGTCCACCGCGAAGACGGAATAGGTCGAGCTGCCGATCCAGCTTGCGGGGATGCCGCGCGTGATGGTCTGGGTCAGGACGGAATCGGTGGTCGAGAACGAATCGGCGATGCTGGCCGGCGCCCCAAACCGGTAGCCCAGCCGCTGCAGCCGCGCATTGTCGCGCCCCGTGATCGTCAGGCGGAAGGTATCATCGGGCGCGAAACCGTTTCCCGCGCCGCTGCGCGTGTTGACGAGCGTGCCCAGCGCAAGGGGCGGCCGCGTGTCGACCACTCGGATCGGCGTCGCCGCCGTCGTCACGATGTTGCCACCAATGTCGGCCACCTCGAGCGTGACCGACAGCGTGCCGGGGGCAGAGGTCGGCGCAATGCGGAGCCGGCGCGTGTGTCCCACGCTAAAGGCGAAGTGCTCGTCAATCGAGTCCTTGATCGTCACGGCGCCAGTGATGCGCAGTATGGAGTACCGGAGGCCGGCGTTGTCGCCGGCTGAGTAGCTGATGACGACCGAGTCGCCGAGCTGCGCCGTGTCCGCCGGGGCGACGCTCAGCGCGGTGATGACGGGTCGCGTGGTATCGGCCACCGCCACCACGGCTTCACCATTGCCAAGACCACCACCGGCGGCGGCGGTCGCGCGCACCCGGAGCGTGCCGGTTCCCGCAGCCTGCGGCGCGGTGAAGCTGCGCGTCGCGGTGAACGTGCCGGCCAGATGCACATCGAGCGACTCGGATGAGGTGAGCACGCCGGTCGTCGCAATCTTCACGTAATCGACTGTCTGGTTGGCTTCGGGAATAACCTCGATCGTGGCGACCACGCTCTGGCCGGGCAGGATCGACTGGGGGTTCGTGGTCACCGTGACCGTTACTACCTGCGGTGACGTGCCGTTGTCGCCACCACAGTGGACCAGACCGGCGAGGACGACGGTGGCGAGGGCTCGGCGCAACTGCAACGTCATGGTGAGGATTTTGACGGGTGGACCGTGGCGATGCAATGGCTCATTATGACTTTTGGGGCGGGGTGGAGTGTTCATTGCGTCCGTGCCGACGAGCGGCCGCACACCGACCCTTTAGGGCACGGATCATCCGAAGCGGCGCCCGTTCAGGGACTATCCCCACTCTAGAGTGGGATCATATGTGGAGTGTGTTTTGGGTTTTTATCCGTGCGCTGAAGCGCCGGCTCGGCCACTACGCGCGCTCTGAAGAGCGTTCTTCCTTCCCAATAGATAACTGAAATGTAGGTTATCGAGATGCGCTACCTCTTCCTTCTTCTGCTGGCTGTGGCCGGTGGGTCTTTGCCGGCACAGTCGGCGCGCCCCACAGGCGAGCAAATCGCAGCCGCGGTGAACGCACACAAGAACGAGTTCGACTATCTGCTGGGTGACTGGCAGTTCACAGCCGTGAACAAGCAGGACGGCAACCTGAACGGCTACTGGAGCGCGGTAAAGCTCGAGGCGGGGCAGATCCTCGACGAGTATCGCATCGTGGGCGACAGCGGCGAGACGTACTACGTCACGACGACGATCCGCAATTACAACGGCGCGGCGAACCGCTGGGAGCTGATCGGGACGGAGCCGGGCCGCGGGCTGCTGGATTTCGGGACGGCCACGAAGGTGGGCGACGAGATGCACATCGTTCAGACGTTCGGTGTCGCGGCGGGCACGCCGTCCAAGTGGCGGATTCGGTACTTCAACATTCAGCCCGATCGGTTCTCCTGGACTGCCGATCGCTCGACCGACGATGGGCGCACGTGGGTGAGCGCATATCAGACGCTCGAGGCGCGGCGGATCGGGCCGGCGCGGACAATGGGGGCGCTGGCACCGGCGCGGAAAAGGAAACCGTGAGGTGAAGCGGCGACGAGGTGACGCGGCGGCCTACCGCCCTACGACCTTCACCACCCCGAATACAAGGCCGACAGTTGTCGCGGCTTGCGCCATCCAGAACGTGAACAGGCGGTTGGTGAGCTTGGCCTCGCTTCGCCATCTTCCTCCTCTCTAAAAAACAAGCGCGCGAGCTGTCATCCTGAGCGAGCGCGCAGCGCGAGCGAAGGACCTGCTTTTAGTTGTGGGAGCGCAAGCAGGTTCCTTCGCTTCGCTCAGGACAAGCTCTTCGCTACGCGCACGTTCCGCGCGCTCCCCAAAGCAGGTCCTTCGCTACGCGCACGTTCCGCGCGCTCCGCTCAGGATGACAAGTCGCGGCGCCTTTTAACAAAAAGGAAGAAGAGGAGGGTTACGGTGCTCGGGGCTGCTGCTGCAGCTAATGCTCCGCCAAGTCTTCCCAGGTGCGATTACGTGCTTCAATCAACTCGACCTTGCGCGCCCGCACCCAACCTTTGATCTGTTTCTCGCGGGCAATGGCATCACGGATGTCGCTAAACTGCTCAAAGTAGACGAGCCGATTAACGCGGTATTTCTGGGTGAAACCTGGGATGAGACCCTGCTTGTGCTCGTTGAGACGCCGCGCGAGGTCATTCGTCACGCCGATGTACAACACGCGCGACCGACTCGCGAGGACATACACCCAGTAGGTGCGCATCACCTCCTAGGATGGTAGATCCTGGCCTGAAGACCCTCACCATTTTCTCAAACGGATAGTGCATAAGCACGCGAACTACGGCCTTCTTGTCTCTCTTTTTCCCCTTCTCTTTTCCCCCCCAAGTAGGCGCGTGCGCTTGTCATCCCTTCGCTTCGCTCAGGGCAGGCTCTGAGCGGAGCGTGCGGAACGCGCGCGAAGCGAAGGACCTGCTTTTCATTCAAATCGCGAACGTCTTCCGCACTCCCGCCGCGTACACCTTCCACGGCACCACACTGCGAATGCGGGGCAGCCAGGTTGCCTGCGGGCCCACGCGGTAGCGCAGCGCCGGTGTCGGCTGCTGCACGATCTCCAGCACTGTCCGCGCCACTTGCTCGGCCGGGATGCCGGCGGCGAGCGCCTTGCCGAACGCGGTCATCATCCGCTTCCGGGTGGCGTCGTAGGCGGGCAGCGGGTGGGCGGCGCCGGGCGACGCCTCACCGATGGGGGTGTTGACGAATCCCGGCTCCACCAGGCTGACGCTGATGCCGAACGGGCGCAGCTCGTACCAGAGCGCTTCGGCGTACCCCTCGACGGCGAACTTGCTGGCCGAGTAGAAGCCGCTGAAGGGAATGGCGGTGTTGCCGGCGAGGGAGCTGATGTTGACGATCTTGCCGCGACCGGCGGCGCGCATGGCGGGGAGCACCGCGTCTATCATGCGGACGACGCCGAAGAAGTTCGTCTCGAATTGGGCCTTGGCCTCGTCGAGACTCGTCTCTTCCGTGGCGCCGGTGAGGGAATAGCCGGCGTTGTTGACGAGCACGTCGAGCCGGCCGGCCTGCTTGGTCACGTGCTCCACGCACGCGCGCACCGATTCGTCCGAGCGCACGTCCAGCGGGACCATGGTAAAGCCATGCGACGATGCCGCCGCAGGTTTGCGGGCCGTGCCGAACACGGTGAAGCCGAGGTCGGCGAGCAGGCCCGCCGTGGCCTGGCCGATACCAGATGATGCGCCGGTGATCAAGACTGTCTGCGACATGGATGCTCCGGAGGAGTGTGTCTGCCCAACACCACGCTCATCGCGAACGTTCCGCCAAAGCAGGTCCTTCGCGCCTGCGCCGCTCAGGATGACAGGCTCGCGGGCTTACGTGAAGAAAGGAGGATTCGGGGTTCGGGGACGCGCGTTTAGCGCGAAGCGCGCAGCGCTTGCAGCGCCTCCTCGACGTGCCGGGTCGGCGCGAACTGCGACACGAAGCGATGGCGAATCACGCCGCTCTTGTCAATCACGAAGGTCGCGCGCCCAGGCAGAATGCGCAGTGTGTGCTC
>DASZCG010000262.1:0-11947 GCA_035943355.1 Gemmatimonadales bacterium | reverse complement strand
ATGTGAGAGAACAGCTCGTCGCGTGCTTGCTCGAAGCTCGTGGGGGTCGCGTACTTCCGGGGCTCACCACGCTTTTTTGCCATGCAGGGGTTTCCTTTCGGATGAGAACCTCGGTGGAAACGGCGCCGCAAGATAATTGGTTGTGTGGTATAATGCCACATAAGGAACGCGGGTGGGTTCCCGTGTCCCGGGAGGAATCATGAGCGAGGAAGTCTACGGGCCCGAGCGCGCGCAGCGGCTGGTTGCGTTGCTCAGAGCTCTCGCCGAGCGGATACGGGAGCTGGATCGGGCGGGGCGATTGCTCGACGCGGCTCCCGAGCTGCAGAAGCTGCTGGGCAATGCGCGCAGCGAGCTGTTTCACTACGAGGTCCGCAGCACCTACGACACGCCGGAGGTCGCCGAGAGCCGCCGCATCGTGGAGGAAGCGTTGGGGGGCGCGGGAAGCGATCTCACGATCGATGATCCGGAAGACGAGGAACCGTGGCGCCGCCGAGACCAGGACGCATGAACCGCTTCTACGTCGTGTTGGTCGTTGTCGCTGTCGTGCTGGGCGCCTTGCTGTTCGTTATCCTGCGGCAGAGCGGCGGCGCAGCGGCAGCGGCGTCCACCCCGCCGGTGGCCGTCACGGACGACGGTTTCCGCGGGTACACGCTCGGCAGCGACTCTGCCGTCGTCGAGATCACCGAATACTCCGATTTCGAGTGCCCCTTCTGCGCCAACTTTGCGACGGTGCAGATGCCCACCATCAAGGAGCAGCTGATCACCACCGGTAAAGTGCGCTGGCGGTATCGCGATTTTCCGCTTCCCATCCACCAGTACGGCCGCTACGCCGCGCACGCGGCGCAATGCGCCGGCGAGCAGGGGAAGTTCTGGGACATGCACGATCAGCTGTTCCATCACCACCAGTGGGCCCTCACGGGGAAGGACCCGTCCGGTCTCTTCCGTGATTTCGCCAAGACCATCGGAGTCGACCTGCAGCGCTACGACCAGTGCATGGCGTCGGGCCGCTACGCGTCCCGCATCGAATTCAGCCGGCAGGAAGGGGACAAGCTGTTGGTGAACGGCACGCCGACGTTCTTCATCAACGGCAAGATGTACAACGAACGCGCCAACTCCGACGCTCTCAAGGCCGTCGCGGACAGCATCATCGCGCATACGCCGCCCAAGCAGCGGGCTCCCGCACGTCATTGATGCGTAGTCGCCAGGCGATCGCGCTGCTCGCGCTCGTCGGCTGCTTCGTCGCGCTCTATCTCTGGCTCCACGCCCTCGGCGTGGGCGGCGCGCTGAAGTGCGGGACCGGCGGGTGCGAGACCGTGCAGACGAGCCGCTGGGCCGTGCTGCTCGGCCTGCCCGTGGCGTTGTACGGCGTGGTTGGCTACTGCGTCGTGTTCGTGGTCGCGCTGCTGGCCCTGCGACCCGCGGCGCAGCGGCAGCGCGGCTGGAACCGGTTGCTCGCGGGCCTGGCGACGATCGGCTTCGGGTTCACGCTGTATCTGACGTTTGTCGAGCTGTTCCTGATCCATGCGATCTGCCGCTGGTGCGTCGGCAGCGCCGTGATCATCACCGCGATCTGGATCGTCGCACTGCTGTCGCTCAGGTCTCCTGCGCCTCGTACTGATCCCGTAGCTTAGCAACCACCGCCGGATCTGCGAGCGTCGTCGTGTCGCCCAGGGCGCGGCCCTCGGCGATATCCTTCAACAGGCGGCGCATGATTTTTCCGCTGCGGGTTTTCGGCAGGTCGGCCGAGAAGAGGATGTCGTCGGGCTTCGCCAGCGCGCCGATCTTCTTGGCGACGTGATTCTTCAGCTCTTCGCGCAGCGCGTCGCTGCCTTGCTTGCCTTCCTTCAACGTCACGAACGCCGCGAGCGCTTGCCCCTTGAGCTCGTGCGCTCGGCCGACCACCGCCGCTTCGGCGACGGCCGAATGATCGACGAGCGCGCTCTCCACTTCCATGGTGCCGATGCGATGCCCCGCGACGTTGAGCACGTCGTCGACGCGTCCCAGAATCCAGAAGTAGCCGTCCTCATCGCGCTTGGCACCGTCACCCGCGAAGTACGTGTCTTTCCACTTGCTCCAGTAGACGGTGCGATAGCGTTCATCGTCGCCCCAGATCGTGCGCAGCATCCCGGGCCACGGTTTGGGAATCGCGAGGTAGCCACCGCCCACGTTGACTTCCTTGCCTGCTCCGTCGAGCAAGACCGCCTCGACGCCGGGGAACGGCACCGTGGCGGATCCCGGCTTAGTGGCGGTGACGCCCGGGAGCGGCGTGATCATGATGCCGCCGGTCTCGGTCTGCCACCACGTGTCGACGATGGGGCAGCGGCCGCCGCCGATGTGCTCCCGATACCACATCCATGCTTCGGGATTGATCGGCTCGCCCACCGAGCCGAGCAGGCGGAGCTTCGAGAGATCGTGATTCGCCGGCAGTTGCGCGCCCCACTTCATGAACGCGCGGATCGCCGTGGGCGCAGTATAGAACACCGTGACGCCGTGCTTCTCACAGATCGCCCAGAACCGATCCTTGCCCGGATGATCGGGCGCGCCCTCGTACATCACCTCGGTGACGCCGAGGGCGAGCGGGCCGTACACGACGTAGGAGTGACCGGTCACCCAGCCGACGTCGGCCGTGCACCAGAAGACGTCCGATTCCTTGAGATCGAACACCCACTTGGTGGTGGCGTACACCTGGGTGAGATAACCGCCCGTCGTGTGCAGAATGCCCTTCGGTTTTCCGGTCGTTCCCGACGTGTACAGGATGTACAGCGGATCTTCCGCATCCATTGGCTCGGGCGGACAGCGCGGTTCGGCGCCGCGCATCAGCTCCGACCACCAGAGATCCCGGCCCGTTCGGAATGCCACCGTCTGCCCGGTGCGGCGGAGTACGACCACATGCTCGATCGTGGGCGTCGCCTGCAGCGCGTCGTCCGCATTCTGCTTGAGCGGCACGATCGTGCCGCGGCGGTAGCCGCCGTCGGCGGTGATCAGCACCTTCGCGCCCGCGTCGTTGATACGGTCGCGCAGCGACTCCGCCGAAAAGCCGCCGAACACCACGGTATGGACGGCGCCGATGCGCGCGCAGGCCAGCATAGCCACTGCGACTTCCGGGACCATCGGCAGGTAGATCGCGACGCGGTCGCCCCGCTGTACGCCCAGGCCCTTCAGGACATTTGCGAACCGGTTGACGTCGGCGTGCAGCTCGCCGTAGGTAATGCGTCTCACCTGATCGGCAGGCTCTCCCTCCCAAATCAGCGCGACGCGGTCGCTCCTGCCCGCCTTGACGTGCCGGTCGAGGCAATTCACGGAGGCATTGAGCTTGCCGCCGAGAAACCATTTGGCATGCGGGGGCTTCCACTCGAGCACGCGGTCCCAGGGGCGGCTCCACTCCAGTTGCTTCGCCCACTCCGCCCAATAACCTTCGGGATCGCGCCGGGCCCGCTCGTAGATGTCCGGGCTCTGGACGTGAGCCCGAGCCGTGAAGCCGCTGGGGGCCGGGAAGCGGCGCTGTTCGTCGAGGAGAGTTTCAATCCGGTCCGTCGCCATGATTCGGGATATTAAGGAAGAGGGGCAGTCTAGCAAGTTGCGCCGCGCCGTTCGGTCTGCGGCAGCAACGCCGCGTGAGCAGGCTCACGCTGTTTCGGACAACTGCTTGATGCCACGACTGTTAGCAAAAGTGGCATTGGAGTGGCATTACACGGGCCCCGAGGAACTATGTCACCAACGCCCGTGGAGAACTCGCTGATGTCTACGCGCCTGATGGAGAAGACTCTGGCGGCGCCGGAGCGGCTCGATCTCGAGTCGCGTACGACATTCCGCCGCGCAGCAGGGGAGGTGCTCGACCTGCTCGCGGAAGGGAGCGGCCGCCTGGTCATCGATCTGTCGGGAACGCGTTCCGTTGACAGCGCCGGCCTGGGCGCGCTGATGCTGATACAGCGCAAAGCCGCGGAGCGCCGGCAGGTAGTGTGCCTGCGCGGCACGAATGAGGAGCTCCGGTTCCTCCTCGTGCTGACCAAGCTCGACGACCTCTTCGAATTGGAGACTGGCGTTTCCTGACGTAGATTGGGCGCGATGGCGCCGACCCGAAAGGTTCTGTTCGTCGAAGACGAAACCGCCCTCCAGTACTCTTACGAGCGCTTTTTCAAAGGAAAGTATGCCATGGCCCACGCGCCGACGGGCGCGGAGGCCATGCGCCAGCTCGAAAGCTTCGAGCCGGACGTGCTCGTGCTGGACATGCGGCTCCCCGACACAGATGGAATCGCGTTGTTGCAGCGCATTCGCGAGCGGCGGCCAGCCCTGCCGGTGGTTGTGACGACCGCCTACGTGAGCATGGAGCCCCTGATGAATGTCCTCGATCTGGGGCACAGCCGGTACCTCGTGAAGCCATATGAGCTGAGCGAGCTCGCGGCCGCGATCGATGCTGCGGGCTGAGGGACTGCGGCACAAGTTCGGCACGGTCAGGGCCCTCGACGACGTTTCGTTCAGCGTACAGCCCGGGCAAACGCTCGCCGTGTTCGGCCCCAATGGCGCGGGCAAGACCACGCTCCTCAGGGTCCTGGGGGGACTGATTCAGCCGCAGCAGGGGCGTGTGCAGGTCGACGGTGGCCGTCGCGCGATCGGTTGGATCGGCCACCAACCCCAGCTCTATGCCCAGCTCACTGTCGCCGAGAATCTCCGCTTCTGGGCCTCGCTATACGACACCCGCCCGCCCGCCGATCTGCTGCCACGCTTTGGACTCGAAGAGTACGCGAACCGGCCGGTGCGGGCGCTGTCGCGCGGCCTGATCCAACGTACCGCGATCGCGCGCGCGCTGGTGCACGATCCGCCGGTGCTGCTCCTCGATGAGCCGTTCACCGGACTCGACCGTGTCGCCGCCGAGACGTTGAGCCAGCTCCTTTCCCAGCACGCCGCGGGCGGCCGCGCGACCGTGCTGGTCACGCACAACGTGGAAGAGGGCACCGAGCTCGCGACGGACGTGGCCTTCATGCGCAATGGGCGGTTCGTTCACTGCGCCCCGCGTTCGGGTCGATCCGCGCGGGGCATCGCCGAGGAGTATCGCAATGCCGTTGCCTGACACGGTCCGGCACGGCTGGGCGGTCGCGCGCAAGGACCTGCTCGTCGAGTTTCGCTCGCGCACGGCACTCATCGCGGCGGCGACATTCGTGGTCTTGGTGCTGGTGGTGTTCAACTTCGGTCGGGATCCCACGGCGGTGTCAAACGTCGCTCTCGCGCCGAGTGTCTTATGGGTGACATTCACCTTCGCGGCGATGCTCGCACTAAATCGGGCGTTTCAGCTGGAGCTGGAGAATCAGGCCCTCGACGGATTGCTCCTCGCGCCGATCGGACGCGGCAGCATATACCTCGGCAAACTCATCGCTAATCTGGTTTTTGTCGCGACGGTGGAAATCCTCGGCGTGCCGCTGCTGGCGCTGTTTTTCAACGTCCGGATTCTGCCCTACGCCGCGTCGCTTGCCGGCCTGATCGCCCTCGCCACGATCGGGTTCGTGGCGGTGGGAACGCTCTTCAGTGCGATGACGGTCCGGACGCGCTTCGCGGACGTGCTGCTTCCGGTAATGCTGCTCCCCTTCATGATTCCGCCGATCATTTGGGCGGTGGAGGCAACCGCGCGCGTGCTCGCCAACCGTCCCTTGAGTGAAATCGCGGGGATGCTTAAGATGCTGGGCGCGTATGACATCGTCTTCGTCAGCGTCGCCCTCCTTCTCTTTCCCACGACGGTAAGCGAATGAAAATGCTGCGTGCCGGGCGCTGGATCACGGCGATCGCGCTGCTGCTGCTCGCGGGCGTGTACGTCCGCGCCCTGGTCTATACGCCGGTCGAGCGGACTCAAGGGCTCGCGCAGAAGATCTATTACCTGCATGTCCCCGCCGCGATCTGGGCCGAGACCGCGATGATCCTGGTCGGTTTGGCGGGCGTCTTCTATCTGTTTCTCAAAGACCCGCGCCTCGACCGCTTTGCGGCAGCCTCGGCGGAGGTCGGCATGGTGTTCGCGGCGATCATACTCACCACGGGACCGATCTGGGCGAAACCGATCTGGGGGACGTGGTGGACGTGGGACTCCCGGCTAACGCTGACCCTGCTCCTCTTCCTTCTTTACGTAGGATATCTGCTGTTGCGGAGCGCCGTGGTCGACCCCGCGATGCGGGCCCGCTACGCCGCCGTGCTCGGCATCTGCGGGATGGTTCTGGTCCCCTTCATTCACTTCAGCGTGTACCTGTGGCGCACGCTGCACCCCATGCCGATCGTTCTCAAGCCGAGTTCGCCATCGCTGCCCGGCAGCATGCTGGCCACGTTGCTGTTCTCGTGGGGAGTGTTCACGCTGTTGTATGTGGGATTCGTGGTGCAGCGCTACGCGCTCAGCTATCTGCGCGAGCAGCTCGAGGCGGCTGGCGAGGTGGGACATGCCTGACAACGGCGGCTACATGATCGCGGGCTACATCGTAGCCGGCGCGATCCTCATCGGCTACACGATCTCATTGTACCTGCGCGCGCGCCGCAGCCTTCGCGCGTAGCTCGGCGCGCGCTTCCGACAGCCGGCTGTGTCCATCGGGCACCTGTGTGGCCCAGAGGTTGAGCGCCTCGTCGGCGGCGCCGTGATCGCCGGCGTCGTACAGAGCCTGCGCGTTATTCCATAGCGCCGTCGCGCCGGCGCCCGCGGCGTACGCGCGCGCGAAGCGCGCCGCCGCTTCCGGAAAGCGTCCCATGCGCTGGTACAGCGCTCCCGCGGCCATCGCGGCGTCGGCGCGCTCCTCGAGGGCGAGGGCCTGCTCGAACGCGCCCAGCGCCTCGTCTTGCCGGAATACCATCTGCAGCGCTTCGCCGAGCAGCATCCAGGCATCGGTGTGATCGGGGAAGCGCACGCTCGCCTCGCGCGCCGCCTCCACGGCCCCCCAGCGGTCCTCGAGCGCACGCGACAGATGCACCAGCGCGGGATAGGTATCGGCGTACGTGGGTGCGAAGCGGCAGCCCAGGCGTAGCCACGCCAGCGCCCGCCTGGGAGCGGTACGCTGGCAAGCAGCAGCGCGGCGCGCGCAGAAGCGCGCCAGCGCGGCGCGCAGTGACCGAAGCATTGCTTGATAATGGGGAAAGCCACGGTGAGATTGCAACGGCGCATGCCACGCGTCGCAGGGGGGAGCCTGAGAGGGCGCCGCATCGTGGTTACCCGGACGCGAGAGCAGGCCGGGGATCTGATCCGCGCATTGGAAGATCATGGCGCCGAAGCCGTGCTGGCGCCGGTCATTCGCATTCAGCCGCTCGAAAACCTCGGCCAGTTGCGTGCCGCCCTCACGGGTCTCTCCGCGTATCGCTGGGTCGTGTTCACCAGTCAGAACGCCGTGCAGATCGTGCTCGACCGGCTCGTGGCGTGGGGATTGACGCCGCGGGTCTTCGCGTCGACCGGCATTGCCGCCATCGGGACGGTCACGGCAGACGCGCTGCGCCAGCGCGGCTTGATCCCTGCGCTCGTGCCGGACGAATTCGTGGCTGAGGCGCTGGCCGAGGCACTGGTGAGTCACAGCGGCGGGAGTCTCGGCGGTGCGCGCGTGCTCATCCCGAGTGCCGAAGATTCCCGCGACGTACTCGCGGCCGGGTTGCGGAAAGCCGGCGCGGCGGTCGATGTGCTCCCGATTTACAGGACTGTGCCCGCGCAGACCGATCTGCGCGGTCTCGCCGACGACATCATCGGTGGCCGCATCGATGCCGTGACGTTCACGTCGTCCTCTACGGTGCGCTGCTTCGTGGATCTGATCGGCCCCGAGGTCGCGACGTCGGGGCGGTTCGTCGCGGCGACGATCGGACCCGTCACCGGCGGCACCGCCCGGGAGCTGGGACTGCGGAACGTCATGGAAGCGGAGCCCCATACCGTGCCGGGCCTGATCGATGCGCTGGCGCGCCGCTTCACATGAAGATCGGAACACGCGGCAGCCAGCTGGCGCGCTGGCAGGCGGAGTGGGTGCGGGCACGGTTGGCCGAGCACGGCGTGGTCACGGAGATCGTGGTGATCAAGACGCGCGGCGACGCCGAGGTCGACCGGCCGCTGCACGAGCTGGAGGGGAAGGGGTTTTTCACCAAGGAAATCGAAGACGCGCTGCTCGATGAGCGCATCGATGTTGCGGTGCATTCTTTGAAGGATCTCCCGACGGGGCTGTCGCCCGGTCTCGGACTGGGAGCAATCCCGGCTCGCCATGATCCGCGCGAGGCACTCGTCAACGGAAGGTCGATTGCTGAGCTACCCTCCGGCACGCGCGTCGGCACCTCGAGCCTGCGCCGCATCGCGCAGCTCCGCTTTCTCCGTCCCGATCTCGAGGTCGTGGCGTTGCGCGGCAACGTGCCCACCCGCGTGCGCAAGGTTGAAGAACGTGATGGGCTGGACGCGGCGCTGCTCGCATTGGCTGGACTCGAGCGATTGGATCTCGGTGCGAAGGCGTCGCCCATCGATCCGCTGGACGTCATGCCGGCGCCGGGGCAGGGCGCGCTGGGCATCGAGGTGCGCGCAGACGATAAGACGACACAGCGCGCGCTGCAGCCGCTGCACGACCGAGCGAGCGCCGCGGCCGTCACCGCCGAGCGCGCGCTCCTCCATGAGCTCGGCGGTGGCTGCCAGACGCCGGTGGCCGCCTGGGTTGGGAGCACGGAGCAGGGAGCACGGAGCAGACTGTTCGGTCGAGTTACAGGGCGAGACGGCGCTGTGCAGTTGACCGCTTCCGCGGATCTCGACCCGAAACTCCCCGAGGCTGCGGGCGAAGTGGTTGCGCGCTTGCTCTGGGGCGAAGGCGCCGCGAGCTTACTCGCCCGATGAGCTCCGCCCAGTTCCCCATTCGCCGCATGCGGCGCCTGCGGCGCACGCCCGCGTTGCGCCGGCTGGTGCAGGAGACGCACGTCGTTCCGTCGCAGCTCATCTGGCCGCTCTTCGTGGTGCACGGTGAAGGCGTCCGGCGCCCGGTCGCTGCGCTGCCGGGCGTGGCTCAGCTCTCGGTCGACGAGCTGGTGAAAGACGCGGAGCGCGCGCAGTCGCTGGAACTGGGCGGCATCATCCTCTTCGGGATCCCCGCGACGAAAGATGCGACCGGATCGGAAGCGCACGACGAGCAGGGGATCGTGCAGCGGGCGATTCGGGCCGTCAAACGCGCGGTCCCGGATCTGCTGGTGATTGGCGACGTGTGCCTGTGCGAGTACACCGATCACGGTCATTGCGGCGTGATTCGCGACGGTGAAGTCGACAACGATTCGTCCGTGTACCTGCTCGGGAAGATCGCCGTGATCCAGGCGAGGGCCGGCGTCGACATCGTCGCGCCGAGTGACATGATGGACGGCCGCGTGGCCGGGATTCGGAAAGCGCTCGACGCCGGCGGATTCTCACACGTCCCCATCATGTCCTACGCAGCGAAAATGGCGTCCGCCTTCTACGGTCCCTTTCGTGAGGCCGCCGGCTCGACCCCGCAGTTCGGCGACCGGCAGAGCTACCAGATGGCCGGCTCCAATGCCGACGAGGCGATGAAGGAAATCCAGCTCGATCTGGATGAAGGCGCGGACATCGTGATGGTGAAGCCGGCCGGTCCGTGTCTCGATCTCATTCGCCGCGCCAAGGACCGGTTCGGCGCTCCGCTCGGCGCGTATCAGGTCAGCGGCGAATACGCGATGATCAAGGCCGCCGCGGAGCGCGGCATGCTGGATGAACGACGGGCGATGTGGGAATCGGTGACCGCAATTCGCCGGGCCGGCGCGGACATCATCCTTACCTACTTCGCGCCGGATCTGGCTGAGGGCCTCTGACCCCGGGGCGACGCCCCGGGGTTAGCCTCACGCCAGATCCATCGCATCCCTCGGCAGCAATACGTACCTCCACAGCGCCGCGGCAGCAGACGCACCCACGCCCGGACCAATCCAATACACGATCTGCCCGTGCCAATCGAGGGACACGAGTGCGGGACCGAACGCGCGCGCCGGATTCATCACGGCGCCGGTGAGCGAGCCGCAGACCAGGGCGCACGTGAAGATCGCGAGTCCGATACCGAACCCGCCGACCTTGGGCGCGAGCGGAGAAACGGCCGTGCCGAACACGGCGCTCACGAGGACGAACGTCAGCAGCGCCTCGACGGCGATCGCCTCGAACAGTGTGAGCGCTCCGGAGATCTGCGGCGTGCCGAGCGACGTTACGCGTCCCACTCCCGTCGCGAAGAACGCCTTGATGAGCAGCGCGCCGATGATCCCGCCCACGAGCTGCGCGGCCACGTAGGTCGCGAACCGCCGGCCGTCGATCTTCTGCGCGAGCCACAGCCCGAGGCTGACGGCGGGATTCAGGTGCCCGCCCGAGACGCTCATCGTCATGGTGACGAGCACGGACATCCCGATACCATGCGCGAGCGCGATGCCGGTGGGTCCGAGCGGAATTCCCGACGCATTGGCGACCACGCTGCCTGCGCCGAAAAAGACGAAGAGCGCCGTCCCGACCAGCTCGGCCACGGGTGCCCGAAAGGCTTGAGAATTCACGCGTCTGCTCCGGAGTATGAGAGGCGGCGCGAATCTACCGTCCGGCTACGTCAGGCCGCAACACCAGCGCGGCGTTGATTCCCCCAAAACCGAAGGAATTTGAAACGACCGCCTCGGGCGATGCCGCCCTGCCGCCGCCCGCGCCCGGCAGGCAATCGAGGTCGCACGTGGGGTCGGCGCGCTCGAGGTTGATGGTGGGCGGCAGCCAGCCGCGGGCCAGCGCCAGCGCGCAGATCGCGGCCTCGATCGCGCCGCTCGCGCCCAGGGCGTGGCCGTAATAGCCCTTGGTGCCGCTGATCGTCAGGCGGTAGGCATGATCGCCGAAGACCTGCTTGATGGCCGATGTCTCGGTGGGATCGTTGAGCGGCGTCGATGAGCCGTGCGCGTTGATGTAGCCCACGTCCGTCGGTGGCACGTGGCCGTCCGCCAACGCGAGCTGGATGGCGCGCGCGGCTTGGCGGCCGTCGGGACGGGGCGCCGTCATGTGGTAGGCGTCGTTCGTGTACGCGTGTCCCACGACCTCCGCATAGATCCGGGCGCCGCGCGCGATGGCGCGACTGCGCTCCTCCAACACGAGAACAGCCGCGCCTTCGCCCATGACGAAGCCGTCGCGCGACGCGTCGAATGGGCGGGACGCCCGCGTGGGATCGTCGTTGCGAGTGCTCATCGCCCGGATAATGCTGAACGCGGCGAACGTCATCGGGGCGATCGGCGCCTCGGCGCCGCCCGCGAGCATCACATCGGCGCGCCCATCGCGCACGACGTGAAACGCCTCACCCACGGCGATCGTGCCCGACGCACAGCTCATTGCGTTCGTCGCGTTCGGACCGGTGAACCCGAACTCGATGGCGATGTTGCAGCTGGCCGCGCCGCAGAACACCGAGAGAGCGAGCGATGGGTCGAGGCCGCGCGGCCCGTCGGCCAGATAGCCGGGTACCTGCGACTCCGCGAACGCCGCACCGCCCAGCGCCGAGCCCATCATGGCACCGACGCGATCGGGATCCTCCTGGCGCGGGGCGATCCCCGCGTCCGCGAGAGCGAGACCGGCGCTGGTCACGGCGAGCTGAGAGAAGCGGTCCAGCCGCCGGGCGCGCTTGGCGTCGAGATGATCCTGCGGCCGAAAATCGGGAATCTCGGCGGCCATGCGGCTGCGATACCGCGCGGGATCGAACCGCGTGATCGTCCGGACGGCGGACGTGCGCGCCCGCAATCCGGCCCAGAGACCATCGGCCGTGGTGCCGATGGGAGTTACAGCGCCGACGCCTGAAATGACGACCCGACGGAAACTGTTCACGCGGTTCTCCCTTCCTCCGTTGCCTTTTTGATTCCCGCTAGTGTGCGCGACGCGATGCCGTGGATGAACACGGGGCCGATGACCAGATTCGCGGCCAGCCGCCCGATGAGCGGCCACGCCGGGCCGGTCCACGTGTGTACGATCTCTACGTCG
>DASZCG010000261.1:0-3137 GCA_035943355.1 Gemmatimonadales bacterium | reverse complement strand
GGCCCAAACACCGCATTGACGTTCAGCGTGCCGCGGAACGCGACCACCTGAAACTGATACGCCGTCGCGCTCGCCAGACCGAGCACCGTGCACTGCCGTGACGCACCAATTGTCGTGCCCGCCATCGGGACCGTGCACGTGCCCTGTGTCACGTCGGTCGCGGCACTCCAGTTCATCGTCCCCGCGGCGTAGCGCACGTCGTACTTCGCCGGTGCGCCGGTGCCGTCGTTGACTTCGGTGAATGACAGCGTCGCCGAATTCGTGCCCATGCTGGCCACTGCCAGATTCGTCACAGCTCCCGGCGGCGGCGGCGGCGGCGGTGGCGGCGGCGGTGGCGGCGGTGGCGGCGGTGGTGGCGGTGGCGGTGGCGGTGGCGGCGGCGGCGGTGGCGGTGGCGGTGCCGATACCGTTACCGTCTTGGAAGTCGGCGAACTCGCCGCTCCCTGATTGTCCGTGACCGTCAAGGTGACCGTGTAGCTGCCGCCCCCGGCGTAGCTGTGCGACGGATTCTGGACCCCCGACGTGCCCGCGTCGCCAAACGTCCACGCAAAGCTCGCGACCGTCCCATCCGGATCACTGCTCGTGCTCGTGAAGTTGCAGTCGAGCGCGCTGCAGCTCGACGTGAAGTCCGCGACCGGCGGTTGGTTGGGCGGTGGCGGCGGCGGCGGTGGTGGCGGCGGCGGCGGCGGCGGTGGCGACGGCGGCGGTGGTGGCGGCGGTGGCGCTACCTCTACGATGTGTAGCTCGACGGGTACGCGCACGCGCGCGCTGCCTGGATCCGACGGGTCGATCGCGATTGTGTCGCGGTAGGTGCCGGGTGGGAGGTCTGTCGGGTCGAGCGTGAGTCCCAACGTGTCCGGCGCCGTGCCGCTTGAGTTGGTGAGCGTCAGCCATGTCGCGTTCGTGACCTGGCGCGCGGTCCACTGCGGTGCCGCATTCGGAGTAGTGGTCGAAATCCTCAGCGACGAGGAATGGGTCGCGTCGCCGATGGCTGCCGAGTCGACGACCCGCGGCGGGGTGACCGCGATCACTTTAGTGGGAGGGGCGTCGAACAGCGATCCGAGAGAGCAACTCGTTAAACCAGCGAGGCTGGCGAGGCAGACGAGACCGGACCGTATCGTGGACATCCTGACACGGTCACGAATGCACCTTCCATACCCGCCAGGGCCGCATGATTGCTGGGCTGGCAGGGATCTATTGTGTTGCGGGTTTCCGACAGTGCGCGGGGGGTGTCGCGCGCGTGCAGCAGGTGATGTGAAACACGCCTTGAGAGCGCGCCGCGCTGCTCCCACAACCAGCGCAGCCGCTAGAGCAATCAAGGCTCGGCGACTTCGGAGGCCTCGAGCGCGCTGCGCGCCCGTGCGAGCAGTGTGTTTGCGGCGATCTTGTGCGCGGGGCTGGCGGCGCTGTACCCCGAGCGTACGTCGATGCCGTTGCCGGAGAGAATCGCGCGATCGGTGAGGCGATGCGCGAGTTGCGCGGCAGCCCAGCTATTGTTGGCGGGCGCAAACACGGCGAACTCCGCGGGTCCCGTACGGCCGACGGCATCCGAAGACCGGCCGATAGACTTGAAGGTCAACGCCAACCGGTCGCTGGTGGTGCGACTGGGTCGCCGGTCCGCCGGACGAAACACCATGCAGGCGAGCGCCAGCCCGTAGCGCGTTGCCAGCCCGGCGAGCTCATCGGCGCGCTTGGCGAGGCCGAGGTGGTTGTACAGCCCGCTGATCCGATCCACGAGACTGTTTTCACTCACGCGATCGAGCTCGAGCTTCGGCTCGATAAAGGCCTCGAGGCGCGCGATGAACTCCTCGGTGTCGAGTGGCGTGCCGCGGAAGTCCCAGGCGCCGGCGCGCACCGCCTCGAGGGTTTGGTCGCGCGTCGGCTGTCCGCGGCACGTGAGCACGATGGGGGTCCCGAGGGAAACCGAGCGCAATGTCCCGCAGAGGCCGTATCCTGGCGGCGCCAGGCCGGCGTCGAGCACGATACCATGGGGATGGTGGCTCTGCGCTTTGTCGAGCGTGTCGCGCTCGTCGTGGGCGAGCACGACGCGAAAACCGGCGCCCATGAGCGCGCTCGTCAACTCCTCTGCTAGCCGCGTCTCTTTGCCGGCGAGCAGAATCAACGGGGAGGGGTGATAGCGAAGAACTTGGTTCAGCATAGTTGCCGAAGCGAACATTCAATGTGGGAAGCGAAGTTGCGAGCGACAACCACTCCAACGGTGTAAATCGGAACTAATGCTTAAGGGTGACCCATCTTCCTTCGCGTCGCGCCTGCGGCGCGCGCTTCTATAAAGGAAGAGGGAAAGGGAGTATCGTTTGAGGCCATGAAACAGGTCGTGATTCCCCGCTATGGGCCGCCGGAAGTGCTCACTGTGCGTGAGGTGCCCGATCCCACGGTGACGCCCGGCGCCGTGCGGATTCGAGTCCGGGCCGCGGGAATCAACTTCTCCGATCTGCTCGCTCGGCAGGGACTGTACCCCGGCGCTCCGCAGCCTCCGGCGGTGGTTGGGTACGAAGTCGCCGGCGTTGTCGACGCTGTCGGGAGCGGCGCGAGCGGGCCGTCGGTTGGCAGCAAGGTCATCGCGCTGACGAAGTTCGGCGGGCAGAGCGAGCTGGTGGTGGTGCCGGCCGTGAACGTGTTTCCGCTGCTGAATGAGTGGAGCTTTGAAGAGGGGGCCGCGTTTCCCGTCGTGTATCTCACCGCGCACCACATGCTGACGCGCGTCGCCGCGGCGCAGCGCGGCGAAATCGTGCTCGTGCACGCCGCCGCCGGGGGCGTGGGACTCGCCGTCGCCGAAGTCGCTCGGCTCCTCGGCCTGCGCGTCATCGGTCTCGCCTCGCGCACGAAGCACGACATTCTCCGCGAGTACGGGGTCGAGCCGCTCGATTCCCGCGATGCGCGCTGGCCCGAGGCGGTGCGGGCGGTGCTGGGGTCGCCGAAGTGGAGCCGTCGGCGCTGCCGCTGTGCATCCTGCCCGACGGGTCGCGGCTGGCATCCGCGACCGTGGAGCAGGTCGCCGCCGGTCTTGGCATGGTCGCGGCCCCGGCGCTGTCGGAATACGACCTGACGATCATCGGAGCGGGACCGGCCGGCTTGGCGGCGGCCGTCAACGCGGCATCCGAGGGCCTGCGCACCGT
>DASZCG010000260.1:0-9213 GCA_035943355.1 Gemmatimonadales bacterium | reverse complement strand
CCGCCTGACAGCCCCAGCTCCGCGTACCAGTTGTGGGGCCGGCCGGGCGCGCCCTCGAGACCAATCAGGACCGCGACAAACCCCTGGCTGGACGATCCGCTCCGCGCGCTGAACGCGGCTCCCAGTCCCACGTAGGGTGCCACGCCCGCCCGCGCCGCGGGATTCGCCAGCAGCTGCAGCGTCAGCTCCCCGCGCGTCGCTGCCTGATCTTCGGCGCTGCCCGCCGCCACCGCCAGCGCGATCCTGCTCTGGCTACTCGTTCGCCGTGCCAGTCCGAGCTCACCGCCGATGAACGTCTGCCGCGCGATGGACGACGCAACGCCCAGGCTCAGCTCAGTGGCGGTAAGCTGTTGGGACTGGAGTGCGAGCACCGGCAACAGGAACAGCAGGCTAGGCAATGGCGACGTCGTAGGTGATCGGGATGTCGGGCGCGAGCGATGCGAGGACCGAGCAGTACTTCTCGATGGACAAGTCAACCGCGCGGCGCACCTTCAGCTCGTCGGCCCCCGCGCCGCGGACCGTGACATGAAACGCGATGGCGGTGAAACGGCGCGGCTGCTCCTCCCGGCGCGTGCCGTCCACATCGATGTCGAGCGACTCCAGCGTGACGCGCTGCTTCTCGAGAATGATGACGATATCCGATGCGGTGCACGTTGCCGCAGCGAGCAGGAGCAGCTCGACGGGCGACGTCGCGACTTTCGTATCGCCATCCACCAGTATCGTCGGACCGTCGGCGCCCGTGCCCCGTCCTGCGAACTGCAGCTGCCCCAGCCAGCGCATCGTCACCGCGGCGGCGCGTGCCACCTCAGTTTCCCCGGCGCGTCGTCAGGCCGATGAAGATCCGGTGGCGTTGCAGCGCGTCCATCGCGCGGTACTCCATCAGCCAGTTGAACGTCGAGCGGTAATGCAGCTCGAAGCCCACCGTGAGGTTGAGCCAGAGATCGGGACACTGCGGATCGGCACCGCACCCCGTCTTGCCCGCTACGGAGAGACCGAGGCCGATGTACGGGGTCGCGGTCTCGTCTTCCGTGAACCGCCACAATGCATCGAAGCTGCCGACGTAGGTATTGGGTCCGTTGAACAGGCCGATCTCCGCCGAGGGGCGCATGCGCACGCGCTTGGAAAACAGATCGCCCATATCCAGCGTGCTGCCCAGAACCAGCTGGCCGGAGTTCTTCAGATCCACGCCGCCGCGCACGCCGAATCCAAAGAGGCCGAACCGCGTCCCGCCGCTGCGCGCGTTCTTGGGCGGCACGAATTCCTGCGCCGTCACCACACCCGACGCGAACAATCCCAGCAGTATGATTGCGGCAATCCGCATCCCCGCCCCTCCGGCGTTCATCGTGGGGAGCCTCGAGGCGACGCTCGGCGCGCCGCCGTGCGCCCATAGTCCCAGATAGCGTACACTGCAATGGCCGCGGTGGCCCATGCCAGCTCGCGCACACGCGACGATTCGGCGATGGCCGCCATCAGCGTGAGCAGCTGCGCGATCGTCACCGCCTTGCCGCCGGCGCGCGCCGGCAGCGCGACCGGGCGGCGCAACACCGCAGTGGCGAGAAAACCGAGGATGGCCACCACGTCGCGCAACAACACGCCGATCAGCTCGTACCATTCTAGCAGCCCGCGGTACGCGATGGTGACGAACGCCACAACCATGAACGCCTTGTCGGCGATCGGATCGAGGATGCTGCCCGCGCGTGACGAGCCGAAACGCCGCGCCAGCACGCCATCGGCCATGTCGCTCGCCGCCGCAGCGGCGACGATGGCGAGCTGCCAGACTGGCGTCCGCACCAGGGGGAAGAGCACGGCGAGCGGAAAGCGCAGCGCTGTCACGATGTCCGCGACGGTCCATGCCGGTTTCACTTGCTCCTCACTTACGCGCGTCGTATTTTCGCCCCGTGGACGTCACACTGCTGAAACAAGCGGCCATTTTTCAGGATCTCGACGACGGCGAGCTCGCCCGGGTCGCCGAAGTCTGCCGCGAACAGAAGTTCACGGTCGGTCAATACGTCTTCAAGGAAGGCGAGCCGGGTAACCGCCTGTACCTCATCTCGCACGGGGAAGTCCGGATATCGCGGACCATCCCCGGCTCGGGCGAGGAGGCGCTGGCGGTGTTCAAGCCGGGGGCCTGCTTCGGCGAAATGTCGATCTTCGACCGGTCCGAGCGCTCCACCGACGCCATCGCCAATACCGCCTGCACGCTCATCACGATCTCCCGCTCCGACTTCGAGCTGCTCGTCGACTTCAACCGCGATATTGCCTACAAGGTCCTGTGGTCGGTCGTGCGGCTCCTGTCCGCGCGGCTGCGCGTGACGAACGACAATCTGCGGTCGTTCCTCGCGATGTCCATGTTCTGACCGGAGCCATCATGAATGCGCTGACCCCCTACGCCGCGTTCTTCATGCGTCTGGCCGTTGGAGGTGTGTTTCTGCGTCATGGCATCATCAAGTTCCAGAACGGGATCGGCGCCACGGCCGCGTTCCTCGCCAGCCATCACATCCCCTTCTCAGCCATTTTCGCCGTGATCCTGATGACGACCGAGACGATCGGCGCCCTCTGCGTGCTGCTCGGCATCGTGACGCGCGCGTGGGCCGCGGCGATGGCGATGGTGATGGTCGTCGCCATCCTCGCCGTCAAGCTCCCCGCCCATCAAGGCTTCGAGCTGGAGGCGCTCCTGCTCGCGGGATGCCTGACGCTCGTCGCGCTGGGCGACGGGCCGTTGTCGATCGCTGTGAAATTCAAGCAATCGCCCAGCTGATCGGGATGCCGGAAGCGAGATGCGGGATGCGTGAGCTCGAACACGCATCCCGCATCCCGTATCTCGCATCCCGTTAGTGTAGGATCCTCAGAATCCCGGCGTCCGCTCCGGCTCGTAAGAAGCTCTCCGGATCCGTTGCGGGAATGGCGACGCCGGTCTGCTTGCGCCAGCGTTTCGCGCTCGCCGCCATGTACTCCTCGACCGAGCCGGCGGCCCATTCGGCGGCGTCGTCCTTCATTTGCCGCACGATTTCCTCCCACGTCCCGACGTAGGTCGCACCCGAAACCGTGCTCACGCGATGCAATTCGACGGTGCCGCCACCCCCGGCGCCACCATTGCCGCCCTTGTTTTTCATCCCCTGCAGCTCGGTGAGGAGCGTGCCGAACAGCTCGAGCTGGCGGGGATCGCGGATTTGCCCGTCCGGCATCATGGCTTCGATCTCCGCGAGCAGGAGGTCTTCGGGAGCGGCGTCCCCGGCGAGCTCATTGAGACGCTCGTGCCAGGGAACGAGCTCGGGATCCTCATCCGGCAGGCGATACACGCTCTTCTTCAGCTCGACGAGGCGCCAGATCGCCAACGCGTCGTAGTGCTCTTCCGGACCGGTCCGCTCGAGATGAAACAGCGCGGCTTCGTACTCTCCGCGGTCATACAACAGGTTCGCGAGATAGACGCGCGCTTCGGCGAGGCTGGGATCGAGCTCGAGCGCGCGCCGCAGCCAATGCAGGCTGCCGCCCTCGTCCGCGAGGCGGTGGGCGGCGTAGCCCACGCACGCGGCGGCATCGGCGGAATCGGGATGGGCGCGCAGCGCGCCTTCGAAGAAGCGCCGCGCCTGATCGAGCACGCCTTCACGGAACAGCGCGCGCCCGATCTGCAGCATCAGATCGTGATCGTCCTGGAAGCCGAGGGACAGGACGCGCTCGAAGCACGCCAGCGATCCCCCGCGCTCGCCGAACTTGAGCAGCACTTCGCCCAGTCCCGCGAGCGTGTCTTCATGGTCGGGATCGAGACCGCGCGCTTCCTCGAAGGAGCGACGCGCCCAGGCAAACTCCTCCCGCGCCAGCCGCGCGTATCCCATGCCGACGTGCAGCTCGACGGCGTGCGGATACAGCGCCAGGCCCTCGCGGAGGGTTTCTATGGCGTCGTCGTAATGTCCTTCGTTGTAAAGCTGATGCGCACGTTCGTCGTATTCGTCGGAGCTGAGGAACGGATCCGACATCGAACGGGACCCTCCGGGATGGTTGCGCTATGATAAGAAACGGAACACGGTTACACAAGCGACCCGCAGCGGCTATTTTGGACCTTCCATGCCTTCCGCTTTTGCCCCCATTCCAGACGGCTCGGTCACGTCGCCCGGCGGGTTCACCGCCGCCGCCGCGCACGCCGGCTTGAAATCCGACGGCGCGCTCGACGTCGCATTGATCGTCAGCGCGACGAGCTGCGCGACGGCGGGAGTGTTCACACGAAACACGTTGCGCGCTGCACCGGTGATCTACGACGCGGATCTCTTGGGCGAGCGGCCCGGGAGAATCCGCGCCGTCGCGATGAACGCGCGCGTGGCGAACGCATGCACCGGCGCGGCGGGGCTCGAGGCGGCCCGTGCCATGGCGCGATGTGCCGAAGAGGCAGCCGCCCTGCCACCGCGCACGGCGCTCGTGCTCTCGACCGGCGTCATCGGCGTGCCCCTGCCGGTCGACAAAGTGGAGCTTGGGCTGCGCCAGGCCGCGAAGCTGCTGTCGCCGGCGGGCGGCGCCGACGCCGCGCGCGCGATCATGACGACCGATACTCGCCCCAAGTACTGTGCCGTGCGGCTGGAAACGCCTGGCGTGGGCAGCGGCGCGATCACCATCGGCGGCATCGCCAAGGGCGCGGGGATGATCCACCCCGACATGGCGACACTGCTCAGCGTCATCACCACCGATGCGATCTCCGAGCCGGGTGTGCTGGGGCCGTTTCTGCGGCGCGTGGCCGACCACACCTTCAACGCCATCTCGGTCGATGGCGACACCAGCACCAATGACACGCTCCTGCTGCTTGCGAACGGCACCGCCGGCATCGATCCCTCGCGCGACGGGACGATCTGGAAACTGTTCGAGGAGGCCGTCACGGACGTCGCCCGCACCCTGGCGCTCGCGATCGTCGCGGACGGGGAGGGCGCCACCAAGCAGCTGCAGATCCACGTGGTGGGCGCGCAGACCGAAGCGCACGCCCGGGAGGTGGGGCGCGCGATCGCGCGATCGTCGCTCGTGAAAACGGCGGTCTACGGCGGGGATCCCAACTGGGGCCGCGTGCTGGCGGCCGCCGGCGCCGCCGGCGTGCCGCTGCTCGCTGACCGGATCAGCCTCGTCGCCGCGACGACGACGGACGGGGATGGCGAATGGCTGACACTCGCAACGGGGGGCGCGACGGCGCTCGCCGATCCGGCGCGGGCGCGAAAGATCTTCCAGCAGAAAACCATCCGCCTCCGGCTCGACCTTGGAGTGGGTCGAGCGGAGGCGGTGGTTTGGACCTGCGATTTGTCCCCGGACTACATCAGAATCAACGCCGACTATACGTCCTGATTACGGCTTCGCCTTGGTGGTGTCGTGTGAAGCGGGCGCAGCGGCCGCGGGCTTGGCCGTGTGCGACTTCTTCGAGCTCTTCGACTTGTGCTTGGCCTTCGAAGTGTCCGCCGTTTGGCTGGCGTTCGACTTCGGTGCCGCTGGCTGCTGCGTGGGCTGCTGCGCCGCGAGCGCTGGTGCCGCGGCCAGGGCCAGCAGCAGCAGGGTCTTACGAAGCATGTAGTGCCTCGGGTTAGGGTCGCCCTTACGACCCCTGCGGGGCATGGTGCGTCACCGGGGTGACCGGCGGAGGCACGTTGGGGAGCATCGCCCGCACCTTGGCCAGCGCATCCGCTTGGGTGCGCCCCCCGGCCCGCTGTAGCTCGTGATTGGCCGCGGTTGCCACGTCGAGCAGGCGGTCCCCTCGCAACCCCTTGCCATGCGCCTCAACGAGCAGGTCGGCCGCCGAATCGGGATTGAAGCCATGGGCCATGAGGTCCGCCGTGGCGTGTAACGCCGGCGCCGGCGCCTCATCGGGGGCCACCGCGACCAGCCGCTCGACCACCGTTGGACTCAGCCCGCGCGCCAGCGCCGCGGCAACCGCCGCGACGTGACCTTCGGGCACCTGTTGCCCGGCAGGCATGGCACGCGCGACGATGGTGCGCGCTTCGCGCAGCTGTAGCAATCCCCGTCGCACCCCACTCACCAGCCGGTCGGGCGGGACGCCCTTCGCGCTACCCTCGAGTGCCTTTTGTACGAGTGGCTCGGTCGGCAGGCTCTCAGCCACTGCGACGGCGATGAGCGAATCGATCGCGGGACGCGCGGCGTCCGGCACGCGGGCCAGTCGCTGCCCGACCAGCGGGGAACTCACCGCGCCACACGCCAGCAAGAGAGAAAACGGGAGCCTCACTGGCGCGGCGTATCCTCGTAGTTCGCCCGCCGCACAATCAACACGGAATTCTGCCGTCCGGCACCAAATCCATCGTCCACGTAACGGCCGGCCAGGGGGTCGGCCACCCAGCGCTCGCCGTCGACGACGAACATGTACTCATGCTGGCCGGCGGGCAGCACCGCGTCGCCATGCCAGATACCGTCGTGATTTTCATCGCGGAGATGCAGCGTGCCGCGGCTCCAGTTGTTGAAGGAGCCGACGACCTCGACCGAGCGGGCGCCGGGGAAATGGCCGACGAACTGCGCGACGCCTTCGCTCGGGCTCGGGCTGGGCCCGGGGTTGTCGTCACCCGGCACCAGCAGGATCGCGGCCAGGCCGGCAGCAGCCAGCCCCAACGTCCACGCCGGCCGGAGCCGGAGGGTCACGGCGAGCGGCCGGGTGAGCCAGCGGGCTGCCCGGCGCAAGCGGGTACCCGCATGAATCTGTTGGGGCAGCGTGCGGATCTCGGCCATGACACGGTCGGCCACGCTTACGGCCGGCTTGGCCGAGAGCAGTGTCGCCGCAGTCATGAGCCGGGTGTACGCCTCCTGTTGATCCGCAGGCAAATCGCCCGGATCGCGCTCGTCGTCGAGCGCCTCTTGCAACCGCGGATCGATTGGGCTCATACCACCTCCCGCATCCATCATCATACGAGCTCCTGCAGGGCGGCGAGCAGCGCTTCACGCGCGCGATGCACGCGCATCTTCAATGTCGGAATTCTCGCCCCCGTCACCTGCGCCATCTCTTCGTAGCTCATCCCTTCCACGTGCTTCAACACGAACGCTTCCCGTTTCTCTTCCGGCAGCGCCGCGAGGGCGCGCTTGACCAGTGCAACCTGCTCCCCGCGTTCCACCACCGCCCACGCATCGGACGGATCCGCCAGGGGCGGCGCCTCGCTCAGCGAGATGTCGTTGGTGCGTCGCCGGGCAAGGTGACTGCGGCAGCGGTTCCCGGTGATCCGGTACAGCCAGCTGCGCAACCGCCCCGGATCCCGGCACTGCGCCAAATGCCGATAGGCGCGCACGAGACTCTCAGCCACTGCGTCAGCCGCGGCATCGGGATTCCCCAGCATGCGCGTCGCGAAGCGAAGTAGCCCCGGCTCGTACCGCCGGATGAGAATCCCAAACGCTTCCCCATCGCCGCCTAGAACCCGGGCGACTACCTCGGCATCGGGGGCGCTGTCGTTCACCATCACAGTGACCCACCCGTGGGGGGCTTGGTCACGGGTTTCCCATGCTTTCCCATGCTGCGCTCAGGAACGTCGCCGCACGAATTCCGCTGCCCGACACGTTGCCCGCAAAGGCTTCCAACGTCGCCCGGGCGCGGCGCCGGTACGCGGCATCGCCGGTGATTTCACCGAGGTGTAACAAGAAGCGCGCGGCCGCAGCATTCGCGCCCGGCAGCATGTCGTCGAGCACGTGTTTGGAACGATCGCCGAGCGGCGGGGACGGCGGGGGCGGGGGGGGCGGGGGGGGCAGCGGTGGCGAGGGCGGCTGCGACGCGGAAAGGGTCGATGCGGGCAGCGCCGAATCGTAATAACCGCCGACCGGATCGGCATAGGAACGCTCGAGAATTGCGGCGAGATCGACCGCGACGTCGAGATAGCGCGCGTCGTCGGTCAATTGGTGCGCGACGAGGCAGGCGGAAGCGACTTGGACCTGATCCTGCAACAGCGCGCCTCCCAGTGTGCTGCTCGCGCCGGAGATACCGTGTCGCACTCCCCAGCCGCGCGCATATGTTCGCTGCAACAGACCGTCGAGCGCGGACCGCGCGCGCTTGCCGGCCGGGATCTCGCCGAAGGTCGCCGCGGACAGCAAGACCGCCTCGATGACGTACGCCTCCTGGTCCGCAAACAACGCGCGATCGTTCGGCGACTCGGACAGATCGCGCGATAGCGCCCGCACGAGCGCGCGTCCCAGATTGGCGTATCGCTCATCCCCCGTGACGACCCATGCCTTCGCGAGTGTACCGGCGAGCGCCGCCCGCACCAGGCGCGGCGGATCCTCGCCGGCGCTTCCCACAGCGGTGTCCATCATCACGTCGAGCGCCCGGCGCGCAACCCGGAGCGACAGTGTGTCACGCTCCCGCGCCGACACGGCGAGCAACAGCGTCACCGCCTCGGCGTGCATCACGCTGCCGGTCACCGAATGGCTGCCCACGGCTTCGTCGAGCGCCCGGCGCAACCCGCTGATCTCTTGGCGCACGAGCGACGGGTAGAGCGCACCGCGGGATTCGCTGCCGGTGAGCACGAGCTGCCGCACCATCGCGGCCTGCTGCACGATGAAGGAGCGTTGATCGCGGTAGGAGCGGGCCACTTCGGGCAGTATCTGCTTGAGACCCCGGCCGGTGACCGGATCGTCGGCCGGGAAATACGTGCCGCCGAAAAACGGCGCGCCGTCCGCGGTCAGGAATACGGTCAGCGGCAAGCCATGTAGACCGGCGAGGCGCTCGACGGCGGCCTGGTAGCGCTGCGCGACGTCGGGCCGCTCGTCGCGATCGACACGGATGGGAACGAACAGCGCGTTGATGAGCGCGCCGATCTCCGGATCGGTGTAGATCGCGCGATCGGTTTCCGCGCACCAGCGGCACACGTCACTGCCGACATACAGCAGCACCGGCCGGTCGAGCTTGGCCGCCAGCGTAAACGCCTCCCGGCCCCACGGCTGCCAGTTGACCGGCTGTCGAGCGGCGCGTGCGAGGTAGCTCGTCGAGGAGTGAGCCATGCGATTGGTAAACGGCCCACGCTCGGCGATGCACGCCGTGGAGGCGGCGCAGAGGAGCAGGAAGGATCGACTAGACATCGGGATGCATGGAGAAGTACCCGGTCCTCAGCGAGCGCGTTCCGCTAATGCAGGAACATCAGTCCCGCGGTGATGCTGGAAAGCGGCGTCTCAGCGGGGGCAAAGCGCCGGTAGGTGTAATCAAAGCTGATGCCGAGCTTCGGCGATGCACGCAGGAGCAGCCCGACCCCGACGTTATATCCCGCC
>DASZCG010000259.1:0-2751 GCA_035943355.1 Gemmatimonadales bacterium | reverse complement strand
TCACCGACCTGCTTGAACCCTTCGTTGCAGTACCAGGCGTTTCCGAACACGCTGGCATTCGGCGGCACTTTCAATGCGACGCACGAGTCGCCGACGCGATTGAACCCATCGTTGCAGTACCACGCGTTGCCGAGCACGCTTGCGTTCGGTGGCACTTTCAATGCGACGCACGAGTCGCCGACGCGATTGAACCCGTCGTTGCAGTACCACGCGTTGCCGAGGACGCTCGCGTTCGGTGGCACTCTCAAGCGCTCGCAAGTGTTGGCTACACGTTGGAAGCCATCGTTGCAAAACCACGCATTGCCGATGACGTGTGCATTCGGTGGCGCCGAGACTTGCGCGTTCGCACCGAGGACGGGCATACAAACCAAGAGAAGGGACGAGAAAGACAGCGCTTTGCTGCTCATACAGAACACGTTGGGAATTCCGGAGAGATCGGGCCCGCCGCGGCGAACGTCTTCATTGATGCAGCACTTTGAACGCGTGCGTCCACTCGTTGCGGAGAAAGCCCGGGATACACCAGAGCATGCACAGCGGCTCGATCGCGCGCGCCGCTTCGGCGGTGCCGAGGTCCAGCGTCTCCCACCCGAACTGGTCGAGGATCCCGGTGACCGCTTGCTTCGCCGCCGCGTCGTTGCCGCAGATGAACATCGTGGGAGGACCGCCGGCAAATTTCGGATTCACCATCTTCGCGTTGCCGACGGAGCTGAACGCCTTGATGAAGCGCGCTTTGGGGCACGCCTTCTGGAGCTGCTCCATCAACGAGTCATCGAGCGAGGTGAAGAACTTCAGCACGCCGTTCACCGGCGGCGCGTCCGCAATCGGGTTGGTCGTGTCGATGACGGGTTTGCCAGCGAGCGCGTCGCCGACCATCGGCAGGACGCCGAGCGCGACCTCTCCCTTCACGGCGAGGACCACGAGATCGCCAAACCTCGCGGCATCGGCAAACGAGCCGAGTGTGACGCCGCTGTGCTGTGACTGCCACGTCGCGAGCTTCTTCGGCTCGCGGGTTCCCAGCATCACCGTGTGGCCGTGTTTGAGGAAGCCCGCGCCGAGTGTCTGGGCGACGATGCCGGAACCGATGATTCCAATGTTCATAGCTCGAAATCTCGACTACGCCTGGCGTACCGGGTAGCGCAGATGTGTAACGCCGGCGCCCGCAATCACCGTCGGGTTGCCGAGGACGACCGGCGTGCCGGCGAGGCGGTCAAAGAGTCGAACGCCTGAGCCGAGCAACACCGCCGCCACGTCGACGTGGATTTCGTCGAGGAGGCCGGCGTTCAGAAGCTGCTGGATCAAGTCAGCGCCGTGGACCGCGACATTCTTGCCCGCGGCGGCGGCTTTGGCCTGCCGCACGGCGCTGGCGATGCCGTCGGTCACGAAGTGGACCGTCGAGCCGGGGCGCGGCCATCCGGCGGGGATGTCGTGCGTCACGACGAATGCCGGTCCCCAGGCGTGATTCCCGCCCCAGCCTTCGGCCTTGTCGAACGTGCGTCGCCCGGTGAGCACGGCGCCCAGCTCGGACCAAAGCGCGCGGAGGTGCACGGCGCTCGGCGGCGACACGCTGAACGTCATGGGGTCCGCTCCGCCGGTGTGGAATTCGACGTCCCCCGAATTCATGTACCAGGCGAACACTTCAGCCACCCCATCGCTCGCGTCGGCGACGAAGCCGTCGAGCGACATGGACATGAGGGCGACAACCTTCGACATGGCGATCTTCCTCACTCTCGCGGAATAACCGGCAACGTCACGTGCGTGGGGTGCGCCGCGTCGTGGAGCACGCGCTGATGCGCGACCACGAACGTCGTGTCGCGCTCATAGTTCCCGTTCGTATTGAGGTTCCGGGCGTACTTCGGGAATAGCGCCGACGCGATGCTCACCCGCAGCCGGTGACCCGGCTGGAACACCATGGACGTGAACCACAGATCGACGTCGTACGCGTACACTCGGCCGGGGACCACCGGCTCCGGCTTGGACAAGCTGTTCCGGAACCGCGCCCGCACCAGGCCATCCTGCACGCGCTCGGCGTGGCCATCGGGGAAGACGTCCAACAGCATGATGGTCCAGTCGGTGTCCTTCCGGTCGGTGGCCGCCCAGATCCGCGCTGTCATCTCCCCCGTGACCTCGAGCGGCCGCGTGAGCGGCGCCGATGTGAACACCAGCGCGTCATGCCGCGTGGCGTTGAGCTCGGTGTAGTCCTCGTTGAGCGATTCCTCGAGCTCGCGCGAGTCGATGAGATATGGCGTCGGGTCGGCCGGATCGTACGTGAACGTGTCGGTCGCTGCGTGCGCCGCTGGGGGGACGCTGTCCAGCACGCCGTCGCCCTTGCTGGTCTGCGCGTTCCCGCCGGAAGAGATGTAGAACTTCGTCAGACGCTGCCGCGCGAGTGGCCACTCGTTTTCCTGGCGCCAGACATTGTCGCCCATGACGAAATCGTCGATGTGGGGCAGGGTGTCCACGCCGTTGTTCCTGCCTAAGAGGTAGTGGTCGAACCAGCGAATCTGTAGATCGCGGAACTGGTAGCGCGCCTGCGGGCCGAAGTCTCCCGCCACGTAGTCGACGCCCTTGTGCGCGCCGGGGTTCATCACGATGTGCCAGTTGGGGTGATTCTTCTGGCGCAAGAGAGAGTCCGTATAGTAGATCGGCCCGCGCGAATCGTCGTGCCAGCCGGCCATCGACAGGACCGGCGCGCGCGCGTTGGCGATGTAGGTGGTCGCCGCGTGCTTGCGCCAATAGTCGTCGAGCGTGGGG